>JBAVGI010000106.1:0-43435 GCA_049684755.1 Candidatus Sulfotelmatobacter sp. | reverse complement strand
GCCTGCAGGTTGGTTAAACCTGCAGGCCGTCCGGTGGACTGTTTGGGATTGACCAAGAGGTGGTCACTCTACGTGGCCTCTCACGGCAACTCCCGGGTCTGGGACCGAGGATCGGGAGCGAATCTTCCCGATCGAAATCCCGACGCGACCAACGCGGAACTTCATCCCTACTCACCGGTTAGTGTGCGGGCTGTAGCTCCTGGCGCCATGCTAATCAAAATCCGCGCACAGGAGCCCCGCTTAGAGCAACCAGCCCTAAGTCTCAGCCACCTCACCTGGTCTTAGACTCCCACAACATTTACCGCTACTATCAGAACTTGTCATTCGACCACCTCCTTCCCGGTGTCATTGCAGATTAAAACGAAATCGGCAGGCAAGTCAAACGGCAAGAAGGCGAGGGTTGCGAGTCTTGATTCCGGAAGTTCCAACGGCCGAATGAGCGCCTATCGCGCGCCGGTCAAACCTTTGTGTCTTTTTTTGGCGTAATTGTCTTTCAGGCTTTTAGGAATCGAAGCTTACGATCGTGCGCTCGTGAAACCGGAAGCGGTATTCCCACGCTATAATTGGAGGCTTGCAAGCCTTCATCTACATTTGCATGTCCACTTGCAACCCGCTTGCTTGCATCCAGGTTCCTATTACATGTTAACGAAAGTGGCGTGAAGTATCTGCAATGCTGCTCTAATTCTTGGATGCGGGCACTTAGGCTGCGCAGTTTGCGAAAGGAAAAAACGTAGAAATGATTCGATTGGCCGTCGCAACGATCGTTCTAACGGTCCTGACTAGTTCATTGGCTTTTGCTCAGGATGCTACCCCCAAGGTGCAGGTGTTTGGCGGGTATTCCATGGTGCACGCGGGCAACGGCTCATTCAGCGGGGCCACACTGGATTTCGACTTGCGCGAGCAGAACAGCCCGTTCGGAATCGCTTCCTTTTTCCCAGGTTGGAATGCGGAGGGGCAGTACAATATCAAGCGCTGGTTTGGAATCGTTGTGGACGCGGGCGGGCGTTATGGCCAGCCAATTGCGGAGCTCAGAGGCTATCCACTCTCAGGACTACCCAAGCTGACCGGCTACACACTCATGATCGGGCCGGTATTTTCGTTCAAGAATAAAACCAAGTTTACGCCTTTCGTACACGCGCTGTTTGGCTATGACCGGTCCAGCTTGAGTTCGAGCACGATCACCGGCGTCTCGTCGCCGGTAACCTCTGCGGCAACAACTTATACGGATGCGGCGGTGGCGTTGGGAGGCGGTGTTGATTTCAAAGTGTCTCGGCATTTCGCGATCCGGCTGGCGCAGTTGGATGACCTTCATACCACGCACAACTTTAACCAGTTCTATGGGAGCGCGTTTCCAGGCCGAGTATTCGAAGGGCTTCCTACCAAGGAAAATAACTTTAGAGCCTCCGCGGGAATCATTGTGAAGTTTTGAACTCCTTCTAGGGCAGGCCGAAGGCATAGATCGCGCTGCCGGCGGCGATTGCAATGTATTCTTTTCCGTCCACCGCAAAAGCGATGGGAGCGGCATAGACCGCGCCACCCATTTGAAAATGCCACAGGGGTTGGCCCGAGTCGGCATCGAGAGCGATGAAGTTTCCTTCCGCATCGCCGGTAAAGACCAGGCTGCCGGCGGTTGCCAGCACGCCCGACCAGGTCGGTGATGTGTGTTCGAACTTCCACTTGATCTCGCCGGTCGTGGGGTCGATAGCTTTCAGAAATCCACGATAGGGCTCGGCTTCTTCTGACGGAAAATATGCGCTGCCATAGTAGGCATGGCCGGCCTCATAGGGCTGAGGCGCGGTGCTGAAAATATCGCATTGATCGCGCGCGGTCACGTAAAACAGAGAGGTCTGCTGATCGAATGCAGGCGCCATGAAATTTGTTGTACCCAGCGCACCGGGACAGACCGTGTGGCCTTCGAGCGTGGGCGACGCTTCCTTCTTCGCCACTGGGCGGCCTTCAGCATCTTTCGAATCGCTCCAGGTCGTCTTGCCGTAGGCGTTGGCCAAGACAAGTTTGCCGGCCGCGCGATCGATCACATAGAAGTAACCGTTGCGGTTGGCTTGCGCGATTAGATGCTTTCCACCGGAATCGAGGATCACTGGAATCTGCGTGGCGTCCCAGTCATGCTCGTCGTGCTTGGTGAACTGGAAATACCAATTCATCTTTCCGGTATCAGCATTCAAAGCGAGTAGTGCATTGCTGTAGAGGTTGTCTCCAGCGCGGCCTTCGCCGCGATTCGATGGTGCCGGATTTCCGGTTGGCCAGAAAATCTGGTTGGTGGCGGCATCGTAGGTTCCGGTATTCCAAGCAGGAGCGCCGCCAACTTTCCACGAATCGCCCTCCCAGGTTTCGTGTCCCGGCTCTCCCGGGCCGGGGACGGTATAGAAACGCCACTGGCGGGCGCCAGTCGCGGCGTCGTAAGCGTCGATGAAGCCGCGCACTCCGTACTCACCTCCCGAAACTCCGATGACAATCAGATTTTTCACCGCAAGTGGTGCGACGGTGAAGCTGTAACCCTTTTGATAATCCGCCGCGACGATATCCCAGATGACATTGCCGGTCTTGCTATCAAGCGCAATGACGTGCGCGTCGAGTGTTCCGAGGAAAACTTTGTCGCCTAAAATCGCGAGTCCGCGATTGACGCGACCACAGCAGGGACGGATGTCGCCTTGTAACTGATGTTGATACATCCAGATGGGCCGGCCGGTGTGCGCGTCGAGAGCGAATGCGCGGTCGTCTTGCCCGGTAGCGTAGAGAATTCCATCGACCACAAGAGGCGTGGTCTCAAGCTTTCCGGTCGCTCCGGTTTGGTACACCCACTTGGCAACCAGGTTGTGCGCGGTGGCGACGCTGATCTGATCGAGCGCGCTGAAGCGGCGACCAGTGTAATCGCCGGAATATGTCATCCAGTTCTGCGGCTCCTTTCCGGAATTCAGGAGACGATCGAAGGTAACCTGCGCCCGAGCCGTGGGTGTGAAGAACACAAAAGCAAAGAATGTGGTCAACAGAGTGGCAATTCTATTTCGCGTTCTCTGCGGCGCTTCTCCGTGGCCTCCGCGATAGGAGGTTTGCGCCGGTCGCGAATTCGCTTGATGGATGTCCGTACCTCGTCGCGTCACTTCGCCCCCACACTGGTCAGGTAAGCCACTATATCTTCGAGATCTTTGTCGCTCAAAGCATCCGGATTGTACTGCGGCATGAAAGACTCGCGGCTCTTCTGAAACGAACGCAGCTTGTCTTTTTCCAGCAGATAGATCTGCTCGCTCGCGTCGATCATCTGCACGCTGAAGCTGTCTTCGTTCAAGGCCACGCCTTTGATTTGCTTTCCATCCGCGGTCACGACTGTGATGGTTTCGTACTCCTGGGGAAATTCCTTAGTGGACTCGGTCAACCCCCACGCAAGACGTCTACTGGGATTGCGTACGGAGTCGATGATGGCGGCTCTGGTTCGCGATCCGCCTACGGCTGTGAGATCGGGACCGACGCGTCCGCCTTTGCCTTCGATCATGTGACAGAGCGAGCAATTGGCATCACCGTAAAAAATCTCTTTGCCATGCGCGGCATCTCCGGCGGAATGCGCTGAGGCCTTCACTTCCACGCTGCGGATGTAAGTAATGATCTGCCAGATCTCTTCGTCGGTCATGCCCACGCCTTGACCATTGGTTCCATTAGCGGGCATGACAGTGCCGGGGATGCCATTGCTGATCACCTGAAACATCTCAGCGTCGGAGTGAGCATGTTTTTTTTGAGCCTGCGTCAAGTCTGGGCCGCGGCCGCCGCCGTGAGCTCCCAACCCGTGGCAGAGCGCGCAGTTGATTCGGAACTCATATTCGCCCGCCTTGGCAGTTTTGGCGTCGCCAGCAAAAGGATTGTGATCGTCGGCAGCGTTGGCGTCTGCCGAGCCCAGCAATAGCGCCGCACAGGCGGCCAGTACAACGAAGCCCCATTGGAAACAGCTAGCGAATTCGCTTTTATCCAGGAATCGATGCCGAGGGAAACACATACCTCACCTATTCTGGAATTTGCCGAATTCTACGCTAAGGATCGAACTTCGCCTCTCTGAAATCGATCTTACCTCTTCGTACATGGCCGCCGGGTATCTGGGATCGGACCCGGCGGGTCTCTACACTTGAGATCCCCCTACGCTAACGCCGATCTTCACCTAGGTGGAGGAGTTTTTACCCGTAGGCGTCTAAGTAATTGATAATTCAAGTTTTCCAGTGAAAGGCATCGGGCTGCGCGAGGCCCAAATGGGCAAGAACGCGGTAGGCAAACTCGCGGGCCAAGTCATCTAAGCTGGCCGGCTGATAGTAGTAGGCCGGGATGACGGGAAAGATGGTCGCCCCAGCATCGGCGGCACGGTACAGGTTGCGGATATGGATTTTGTTGAGCGGGGTTTCGCGGACACAAAGTACGAGCGGACGCTTCTCTTTCAGGCAAACGTCCGCCGCGCGTTCGATCAGGTTCGAGGCTATGCCGTTGGCGATGCGGGCTAAAGTACCCACGCTGCAAGGGAGCACGATCATAGCGTCGGCGGGATAAGAACCGCTGGCCACGTTGGCTCCGATATCGGCGTTCGATTGCTCTTCGATTTTGGAGGAGACGTTCGGGGGAGTGGATGAGTTTTTTTTCGAGCTGTTCCTTTTTTCAGAATTCTTTGAGACGCGGGTTTCGGCGCCAAGGATTTGACAAAGAAGATTTGATCGCCCCTGGATGCCGAGTTCTTCGGCCAGTACGCGCAGGCCGGAGTCGGAGGCGACGAAATTTACATGCTGAATGCGGTCATCGCGCTCGACCGCAAGTAGGAGTTGGCGGAGAAAGATTGATCCGCTGGCCCCGGTAGTGGCGATGGTGAGATTTCTAGGGGGACGGTTCAGCGAGAGTTCTCCGGCGAGGCAAGTGGCCTCCGCTTGGAGCATAGGGAGTTGTTGAACGAGAAGTCAAGGCTGGGAAGGTATTGCAGCCAGACTAGAAGCCGACCTTTATGGCATCGACGGACAATCTGCGGCTTCGCCGGAGTGCGACGGAATTGCACGCCCTGGCCAGTGTAGAGCGGGAGATCCGTGCGCAGGATTCAAATGGCCGCCGCAAATACCTTCGCGAGTTTTCCCAAGCCTTCGGGAGCTACGATTCGCTTTTGGACAAACAGCAGATCCGGAATGCCCTGGCGGCAGCTGACCTGGTTCTAATCGGTGACTATCATGCACTTCCCGCCGCGCAACGCTACGCCGCATCTCTGATCGAACAGCGAGCATTGGCTGGTGACCGCCCGGTGGTGCTGGGCGTTGAGACCATTTTCTCGCGCCATCAGCATATTCTCGACGAATGGTGGCGGCGTGAAATTGATGAGAGCGAATTACGCCAGCGGATCCGTTTCGACCTGGATTGGGGATACGATTGGGCTCCGTTTTACGAACTGTTGGTCGCCGCGCGTGACCATGGGGAAGGAGTTTATGGGCTGGATTGCATGCCGCGCGAAAATCTGCGGAAGATTGGGGAACGCGACCGGCACGCAGCGGCGAAGATCGCCGAGA
This sequence comes from Candidatus Sulfotelmatobacter sp., assembly GCA_049684755.1. Classification (GTDB taxonomy): domain Bacteria; phylum Acidobacteriota; class Terriglobia; order Terriglobales; family Acidobacteriaceae; genus Sulfotelmatobacter. The sequence goes on along the minus strand of JBAVGI010000106.1, from coordinate 37,901 downwards.
TTCGCGAGCGTCATCCTGACGCAGTAATCTTCGTGCTGTTCGGCGAGTCGCACCTGGCTCCGAAACATTTGCCTTATCTCCTGCATAAGGCGTTGCCCGAAGCAAAGATTCTCACCGTGCTGCAAAATGTAGACGCTCTGTATTGGCGCGCCGCTGGAGAGCCCGTCGAGAAGGTCGATGCCGTGCGCGTCGGCGACGACGTGGTTTGTGTATTCAACGCAACGCCGCTCGAGAAGTATGAAAGCTACCGCCTGTTTCTCGACCAGTGGAGCCGCTGTGATACCGGCCCTGATTACGCTCCTACGATTTACAACTTGATTGACAGCCTGGCTAATTTTCTCGAGATCAACCGCTACTCGCCACATAACGGGACGCAGCCGAAGTTTCTGGTCGACATGTTGCCTGAAGTGCATGGTCACGCTTCGGATGCAATGCTTCGCAGGCTAGTCTCGCGCCAAAGGATTCCAGAGCAGCATATGGCAAGTCTGCTCGCCAGCGTTGAAGAACGCGGCAGTGCTTATTTTCCAGAAGTAAACGCATTTTACGTGCGTGACTTTCAACTGATGCACGCCGCGGAGGATGTGGCGCGTTTTCTGCATCATGCTTGCCGCGGTCTGCCTCGACGTCTCAACGGGCATGGTTTAGCCGGATGTGGCCCGGATCGCGAGGATTTATCTGGAAACAACAGGCCTGTTACGGCGCTCGACGCCTTTTTCTCGCAAGTCATCGAAAATTGCGTTGCCTACTTTGGCTCGCGTGTACTCTATCCGGCCAGGCCGGCTGCTGAGACGGCGGACTCTTTTACGCTGTCATATGCCGCCTGCGAGAGGGCTTCTCTGGCGGCTATCCGAGCGGAGAATGAAGACGGAATCGAAACGGCAACCCGGGAATGGGGATACCTGCTCGGAAGTATGCTTTATGATGCTTATCTGTCTGCGCGAGTGACTCCGAGCGGCTTGCGGCGATTATTTTTAGCCCATCTAGATGAACCCGGCATTGCCCGCAAAGTTTGCAAATCTGTGATTGCGAAAGTGCGCTGCAGCTCTAGTTCGCGGCGTTCAAAGAGTCAGCCCTCAGCGCAGATGCTACTCTAGATAGCGTCGGCTCGATCGCGGGATCGCCGCCTGCAAAACGTGAACGCCGAATCCATCCGCAAATTATTCGACCAAGTTCGCCTGGGGAAACTCGCGCCCGATGACGCGGTGGATCGGTTGCGGCATCTGCCGTTTGAAGATCTTGGATTCGCCAAGGTCGACCACCATCGCAGCTTGCGCGCAGGCATGCCTGAAGTGATCTTCGGCGAACGCAAGACGGCGTCGCAAGTGGCAGAGATTTTTTCGCGGCTGGCGAAGCACGGCAGCAACGTGTTGGCTACGCGCGCGGACAAAAGGCAGTTCTCGGCGGTGAAGAAGAAAGTACGCGCGGCGGAATATCGCGAACTGGCGCGGTCGATTGTGCTGCGGCAGGACGAAAATATCTATGGCAAAGGCATGATCGGGGTGGTTTCGGCAGGAACCAGTGACATCTCCGTTGCCGAGGAAGCGGTGGTTACTGCCGAGTTGATGGGCAATACGGTGGAGCACTTCTACGATGTAGGAGTTGCGGGAATCCATCGTCTGCTGGCGAATCGTGAGGCTCTGACCAAAGCCCGCGTGGTGATTGTCTGTGCCGGTATGGAAGGCGCTCTACCCAGCGTGGTCGGTGGACTCGTGGGAGTTCCGGTGATTGCCGTTCCCACCAGCGTGGGCTATGGCGCGTCTTTCAAGGGGCTGACCGCGCTGCTCGGTATGCTGAACTCGTGCGCATCGAATGTGAGCGTGGTGAATATTGATAACGGTTTCGGCGCGGGATATGTTGCGTCGCTGATTAATCGACTGTGAAAATTGGGCTAGCCGCGTTTTCTTGCCCGCGCGGATTTCTTTCGAGAAATAGGTTGCATCTCTTTCGCACCCCGGGCCAGAAAAACCCGCGCGAAAATCTTATCTACATTCTTCAGTTGGCGGGGCAGATCAAATGCGTATTCAATCTGTTTGCGCGGAACTTTTCCCGTGATTTCCTTATCGGACAGCACTAAGTCGTGAAAGTCCAAACCTTCTTTCCACGCTCGCATCGCATGGCCCTGCACTAAGCGGTAGGCGTCTTCCCGAGAAACTCCGTGCTCTACCAGATCGAGCAGGAGCTGGCCGCTGAAGATCAGTCCACGCGTGCTCTCCAGATTGGCCAGCATTCGCTTGGGATAGACGAACATGGTTTCGATCAGGGTTGCAGTCTTGATGAGCAGATAGTCAATTAAGGTTGTCGAGTCGGGCAAGATGACCCGCTCGGTGGAAGAGTGCGAAATGTCACGCTCGTGCCAGAGAGCGACATTTTCCAGTCCAGCTTGCGCGTTGCCCCGCACCACTCGCGCGAGGCCGCTGATCTGTTCGGCGGTAATAGGATTGCGCTTGTGCGGCATGGCAGAAGATCCTTTTTGCTTTTCGCTGAAGAATTCCTCGGCCTCGCGAACCTCCGTGCGTTGCAGATGTCGGATCTCCGTCGCGATCTTGTCTAGCGTGGAGGCGATTACGGCCAGCGTAGACAGATAATGCGCGTGCCGGTCACGCTGGATCACTTGCGAAGACACTGCCGCAGCTTTCAAACCCAACCGCGCGCAGATTCTCTCTTCGATTTCCGGCGTGAGATGCGCAAAGATACCTACCGCGCCCGAGAACTTCCCTACTCGCAGGTCCTCAGCCGCCGCGGCGAAACGCGCGATGTTCCGCTGCATTTCGGAATACCAGTTCGCCAGCTTAAAACCGAAAGTGATGGGCTCGGCGTGAATACCGTGCGTGCGGCCCACCATTGGAGTGTCTTTGAATTCCCAGGCCCGGCGTTCGAGCACTTCGGCAAAGCGTGCTAGATCCAGGGCAATGAGCGCCGATGCCTGCTTGATCAATAAGGCCTGAGCTGTGTCGACTACGTCGTTGGAGGTAAGGCCATAGTGAAACCAGCGCGCGTCGGGTCCGACGATCTCGGCGACGGCTGTGGTAAAAGCGATCACATCGTGGCGCACCTCAGCCTCAATTTCGTGGATGCGTTCCACGCGAAAGTCAGCGCGCTCGCGGATGGCTTTGGCCGCCGCTTTGGGGACCATGCCCACCTCGGCCAAGGTTTCCGTGGCCGCCACTTCCACCGCCAGCCAAGTGCGGAAGCGGTTCTCATCGCTCCAGATGCGGCCCATTTCCGGGCGGGTATAGCGCGGGATCAAGGCGGATGCGCCTCCTTTTTATCTCCTTAAGCGGGACATTGGATTCTAAATGGAGCGCGAAAAAGAGGCCAGCGACGGCGCCGCCAGGGATTCCTCCGGTTTTAGTTTTGTATCGTATTACGATATACTAAACCGGCAGTCGGATCGCGACACGATACAATCAGCGAGATGAAAAAACTCACTTTGTCGGATTACCAGGCATTAGCGGAGTTTCGTTACCAAATCCGGAGATTTCTGCACTTCAGCGAGCAAGTGGTTAAAGGCGCTGGGCTGGAACGTGGCCAATATCAGCTGATGCTGGCGATTAAGGGAATGCCGGCGGGCGTGCGGCCGCGAATTCGCGAACTAGCCAGCCGCATGGAAATTCGACACAACAGCGCGGTGGAATTGGTGAATCGCCTGGAGGCGGCGGGGTTTGTGCATCGCACTCGCGCGCAGGACGATCGCCGCGAGGTCCTGCTTGCACTTACACCACGAGGAGAGAAAGTTTTGAGCGAACTGGCCCTTCATCACCACGACGAACTGCGCAGTGCCGGACCTCAGTTAGTTGCCGCACTGCGGCGAGTCATGCGGGAAGGCAACGACGGCACTCCATAAACCTAGCCACTCAAGAAAGCCACCCGGACCCGCAATCAAACTAAAAACATTTATGACCAAACCAGCGACAAGACAAAGGCGAAGCGACCGATTCCTGCGCCATCCTTTGGTCGGCAAATATTTTTCGCTGGTTCACGAAGATCTTAGCGCAGTCTATGCGCGCGATCTTCGCAAGTGGCTCATCATTGCACCGGTAATCGGCCTAATCACCGGCCTGGTGATTACCGGAGTCGTGGTCATCATTCTGGGAAAATTGTGGCCTCCGGTTCTTAGTTATTATCTGCGCCATCATTGGGCGATTGTGCCGGGAATCACGTTTGGATTTATCGTTACCGGACTCATTATGCAGTTTCTTACTCCGGATCCGAACGAGCATTCCACGGAAGAAATCATCCGCTCTTACCATGAGCATGAGGGCAAAGTTGATGTCCGTTCCTTCGTGCCGAAGTTGCTTGCGGCGATTACCACGGTGGGATTTGGCGGCAGCGCCGCGCTGGAAGGGCCCAGCATTTACGGCGGAGCGGCGATTGGGTCGTGGCTTTGGACAAAGCTTCGGCGTTTGCGTTTGACTGATCGCGACCGGCGCATCATGTTGATTTGCGGCGCGGCGGCAGGCATGTCCGCAGTGTTTCGAGCACCGCTGACTGGAATTGTTTTTGCGCTCGAGATGCCGTACCGGGATGATCTGGCGCATGAAGCTTTGGTTCCATCCCTGATCGCTTCGGTTGTTTCCTTTGTCACACTGAGTTCTTTTCTGGGCGCTACGCCTCTGTTCAATTTTAGTGGCTCTACCACGTTCGAACGCCCTGACCTTTACTGGAGCGCGCTGCTGGGCTTGATTGTAGGATTGGTTGCCATGGTGTTTGTCATCACCTTCCGAAGGGCCCGCACCTTTTTTGTCAGGTGGAGGATTCCGCATTGGGTAAAACTCGCCATTGGCGGGCTCCTGACAGGGCTCTGCGGGCTTCTTTTCCTGCATATTTATCCCGGCAATCTCGTGCCTATCGGTCCTAACTATGAAGCGGTGGGAGAGATTTTGAACTCGCAGCACGGCACTGTACAACTTGTGATTTTCAGCGTGCTGAAGCTCGGCGCCACTCTTTTTACGCTGGCCGCGGGAGGGGTGAGCGCTATGTTTGTCCCATTATTTCTAACTGGTGGAAGCATCGGGACGGCATTTGCTCAATCGGTCGTTCACAGTTCCACCGTCGACCTCTACGCCGCCGTGGGCATGGCTTCCTTCATCGCCGCCGGCTATAAGACGCCACTTGCGGCGGTTGTATTTGTGGCGGAGGCAACCGGCGGTCATGCGTTTATCATTCCCGCTCTCATTGGCGCTGCGGTGGCTTATGCGGCTTCCGGCGACGCCTCAGCTTCGGGGGACCAGCGTCTGCATGAAGGCGAAAAGGTGAGGGAATTGTAAGACTGGAATCGATAAATCGAATTCTTGATATCAGTATTCCGCGTCGAGTTGGACACTTGTGTCATGTAGTGCGAGTGCAACAGCGGCAGCACCAGTATTAGTATTGCCAACTGCCGCCCTGTTTCAGTATCCTTCCGCAATCCTCAGAATCAAGGGCATTCTGCGCGGGAAAACGCGTATCTAATGGCGACAACTGAACCCAAGCGATCCCGGCTAGGTCTGCGTAGCTCACTCGTGCGTACGGGCGCACCAAACGGCTGCACGAAATCTTTGTGTTGTCGGTCTCCTTTTCTATCCGTCAAATACCCGATTCAGCCATAGCCAGCGGTTCCATTCCGAACTCAGGGGGAGAGGCAATGCCGAGACTTCAAAGCAGGTTGATCTGGATCAGTTTTCTAGCAATTGCGTTTATTGCCCAGGCCTTCGCTCAAGGGGGCGCGACGGGAGCGATTACGGGCACGATTCAAGATCCCAGCGGCGCCGTGGTGGCCAACGCTGAAGTCCGCATTACCAATCAGGAGACTGGCGTGCTGGAACGCAGCGTCGCTTCCGGCGCGGATGGCTCGTTTACCGCTCCGCTGCTGCCGGCGGGCGAGTATACGGTGAGCGTCCACGGAGCCGGCTTCGCCGAGGCGACTTTCCGCGACATTGCAGTCCGCGTCACAGAGACGACGCGCCTGATCGCGAAACTCAAGACCCAAGCGGTGCAGCAGCAAGTGGAAGTGCAGGCTCTGGTGCAGGAGGTAGACACTACAGATGCCACGACGGGGCAAGCGATTGAGTCGAGTACCATCAAGAACCTGCCGCTGGCCACACAAAACTTTCAGCAATTACTCACGCTGTCGAGTGGAGCGCAAGGCGAACTGAACGCGGCGTCACAATTGGGACGGGGCAATGTTCGGATTGAAGTGAACGGCCAGCGTGAAGACAACAATAATTATCAGATCGAAGGAATCAGCGCGACTGATTACAACGTCGCGGAACTGACCACCACCCCACTCCCGAATCCCGCTGTGATTCAAGAGTTCAAGGTACAAACCTCGCTCTACGACGCCTCCCAGGGCCGCAACGGAGGCGGCGACATTAATGCCATTCTCAAAACCGGAACGAACACATTTCACGGCGAGGCTTACGAATTCTTCCGCAATACGGTTCTGGACGCTAACGACTATTTTCTGAACGGAGCAGGCGAGGCACGACCCGTGATCCAGCAGAACATTTTCGGTGGCGATCTTGGCGGACCGATCGGGACCGGTGGCAAACTCGGTTTCTTTTTCTTTAACTATTCGGGAACCCGCCAGCGCAGCGGCGATTCCCCGGGAACTATCATCAGCACTCTTATTCCGTATATTCCCGCGGCGGATCGTGGACCCGCCGGGCAAGCCGCATTAGCATCTGCTTTTGGCGTCGCCAGCATCGATCCAGTCGCGGCATCGCTGGTCGGGTTTCAGAGCAACCAGTTCGGGTCGGCCGCCAACGGCTATCTATTCCCCTTGCCCAACGCTGCGACTGGAACCCCGGCCGGTACTGTCGTCCCATTTACGACGAGCATCCCCGGCAGCTATACGGACAACCAGTTCACTGCGACCTGGGATCGCGAGTTCCGCAACTCTCAGGACAAGTTATCGGCTCAATTCTTCTTTCAGAATTTCCAGTCGAACGTGCCGTTTGGCGCAGGCGGACTGACGGCCTCTCTTGGCGGCAGCATCAGCAGTGGAGATCTCAACTTTCCCTACCAGCTTCCGGTTAGAGATCGAGTGCTCTCACTTACCGAGACTCACGTATTTTCCCCCGCCCTGGTGAACGAATTCCGGCTCGGGTTCATTCGCATCAACTATAGCGACATTAACGTTCCGCCGGTTACCGCGAGCCAGGTCGGCATTGACCGCCCCACCAACAATCTGACGGACAGCGTTTACAAATTTACTTTCGTCAGTTCCGGATTCCAGTTTGGTCCGACGCCGCAAGCCAACCAGTATCAGGCGCAGAACAACTTCAATTTCATTGACACGCTGGGCTGGGTTCGAGGGAAACACAACTGGCGGTTCGGCGGCGAGTTCACGCCGGTCGCTTTGAATAAGCAGTTTCCGCAAGTGTTTAACGGGCAGCTATACTTTGGAAATTCGACCGTCACTGATTTTGCCAATTTCCTGCAGGGCAGTCCCGAATTTAGCTTCGGGGGAGGCGGCGTCTACAACCACAACTATCGCCAGAAAAATTCCGCACTGTTCGTGCAGGATGATTGGAAGGCCACGCAGAACCTCACGCTGAATCTGGGCCTGCGCACCGAATTTTTCGGAGCATGGACCGACAATGCCTGCCACATCGGCAACATGGAATCAGATCTTACTAAGAGCGGGCAGTATCCCTTTGTCTATCCCAAGTGCGTCGACAAGTTAGGCGTCCCTGGCTTGACCGGAAATGCCGCCGGATCGACCTTTAACAACAGCGTTTCCACAGGGATTGGCCCGCGCGTAGGCTTTGCCTACGACGTGTTCGGGCATCACAATACGACGGTTCGGGGCGGATACGGAATCTTCTATGTGCGGGAAGACGTGGGAGCAGTGGATCAGCTCAGCTTCCAGTCGCCCTTCATCCCAATTGTCTTCTTTGCACAGACGCCGGGATTCACTATGTCGGATTTCTTTACCGGTGCACCGACCGGCCCCCCGCCTACCAATGCCAACGGAGTGCCCGCGGCAGGACAGTTGTCGGGCGCATGGCTGCCGTGCCTGGCGCATCTCACCAGCTTCACCCCCAATAGCCCCACCGGACAAGATGGTAGTTATGCCTGCACGGGCGGACCGGGCGTAAATTCCACTCAGAATTTGTTTGTGCTGGAAGTCCCCCGGCACTTCGTGGTGCCGAATACGCAGCAATGGAATCTCACGGTGCAGCGTGATCTGGGGCGCAAGTGGGTGCTGGAAGTTGGCTATGTCGGAACCAAGGGAACGCACTTGCGTGAGACTCGCGACGCGATTCAGTCAGTCAATGCCAGCCCGGCACATCCCTTCACGGTAACTGATGTCAACGGCAACAATTATCAGATCACCGACAATACGTTTTCCAACGCTATCGCGCGAACGCCCACGCCGGGTTTGAACGGCTATTCGGGCTATCAGATTTTCGCCAACGATGCCTACTCGATTTACCACTCTTTTCAGGCCACCGTCTCGCGGCGTTGGGAGCGTGGATACATTCAGGCAGCCTACACGTTCTCCAAGAATATTGACGCAACGTCAACTGGCAACACCGCCATTAACACTGCCTTCAACGACGAGAGCACGATCAACGCGTCGCGCGGAATTTCGGACTTCAATCGTCCGCAAGTGTTGAAGATCAGTTACGTTTACGACTTGCCGTTCTTCGCTCATGCGAACGGTTTCGAGCACGCAGCGCTGGGAGGATGGTCGGTGAGTGGCGTCTCAAGCTTCCAGTCGTCGTTGCCGTTTTCAGTGGTGGATTCGAACGGTGGCAATGCCTTCCTGGGAGCCGGGACTTCGCCGGTAGGTGCGAGCCTCGCCCCGGGTGCTAGCATCGCCAGTGGAGCAAGTTCCGGGAGCGTGACCCAGCGGCTGAACGGATGGCTGAATCCCGCTGCGTTCACTACCGCTCCGCTGCTATACCCCGCTCAGTGCGTAACTGATTCCAATTACTGCACCACTGGCTTCGGCAGTCTGGGCCGCAACATCTATCGAGGACCATTCCAACAGAACTGGGATTTCTCCTTGATCAAGCGCTTCAAACTCAGCGAGCGGCAGGATCTGCGCTTCGCGGCCGATTTCTTTAACCTTTGGAATCACCCGAACTTCGGCACGCCCTTGGTCACGGATTACGAACAATATCTCGCCTGGACAGGCTCCGGGCAAAACGGTCCCGACCCGTTTGGTCGGATCGTAAGCACCACAGGAACACCGCGCTTGATCCAGTTCTCGCTGCGGTGGGCATTCTGATCGGGAGCTAAAGACAGCGGCCGGGAAGCTTTGGTTCCCGGGCCCATCAGTTTCTATCAGAAGTTTTGGAAATCTATTGGCGTTTTTCAGCTTCTACAATCAGCGGACGCAAGGCGTCCACCGAGAAACCCAGCGAGCCGCCGGAAAATCCATCGATGTAGGCGGAGTTCACTCCAATCACTTCTGCGTTGGAGTTGAACACTGGGCCGCCGCTGCCGCCGTGCGCGGTAGGTGCGTCATAGATCAGCTTTTCTCCCACCACATCGCCCAGATGGCCGCAGGTGGTTGAAGGGCGGATCAGGGAAAGCGCGGCCAGTTCGCTCGCGGCCGTGATGTCGTTGTGCCGGTAGGCTAGCCGCTGATAAATTCCACTGGGCGACTTGGCCACCATTCCTGCAATGCCCATGGGATAGCCGATTACCGTGACGAGCTCTCCGGGCGAGGAGATTCCCTTGGCAAGCTGTAGGACGGCAAGTCCGCGCACCGAATTTTTATCTTCGATTCTTAACACTGCCAGATCGCCCGTGGACGAGACTGCGCCTGGAAGCAAGCTAACCGGCGTCGTCGAATTGGGAAAGAACACAACCAGACTCTCCAGCATGGCGGTGGCACCGCGATTGATGAGAGCCTCGGCCTCGCTGTCGCCGTACCACGGCTCAGCTACATGCCGATTGGTCGCGAGCAATCCGTCGCCGACCAGAAATCCTGTGCCGGAAACGCGCGCTCGAATCGCGGCCGGCTGGTTCACGAAACCAATCTGATATACGCCATAAATGTAGCCAATGGAGTTCCGATAGCGGCTGAGCACGAGGGCGGGCATCCCCTGCTCTTTCTCGAGTTCCGCCACTTCCTGGTTCAAGGTATGTACCTGCTTTTGCAGGTCATCCGGTTGGGGACTCTGCGCGGTAGCAGGCGCATAGTAATGGAACATGGCCACTGCGCCAATCAGCAAGACGGCTCCAAGGACAGCCTGAATCGCCTGCTGCCAGCATTCGGTAACTTCGCTTGACCCCTGTGGACTCTCTGGTTCGGCCATGGATGCGGAAAAACCGCCCGTGCTTGCAGTCGTGCGCCGGGGAGGAACGCAGGAGAACTGAAAGCCAGGGAGTGCCATCTTCCCTTGTCTGGCAAGGCTTTTCCACGGTACGGAAGGCGATGTACGGGGGATATCGAGGGGTTACTGACGATGGCAAGCGAGAGCGGCAGAACGTTTAGATTGCCAGATTTAAGGCCTTCCGACGCCCAGGCGCTTGGCCATTTCGTCGTAGAGAAACCCTTTTCCCGGCACATAAGGCTGCACCCACTCGCCATCGATCACGAATTGAGGAATGGCGCGTTTGCCCGTGCGCTTGACTATTTCATCCACTGCGCCAGGCGTGGTTTCGACGTCAATGTCTTTGTAGGAGATATTGTGCTTGGCAAGAAAGCGCTTGGCCTCGCGGCAATCCGGACACCAAGCTGACGAATAAACGGTTAAGTCCATAGATCTTTACAGGCCTTCCAAAGAACTCAGTCACTATCTTTTGCTGCTTTATCCTACACGCGTTCAAGCTGCGGCAAGGTGCGTTCGTTCACCACGTTGCCGGTATTGAGCGTGGAGGCTGGTTCGAAGAGCAGAATCCAGCATTCTTCTTTCGCAACCGGACGGTGCTCTACTCCCCGTGGAACGACGATGAACTCGCCTTCCTCGATCCATTCGTGGCGATCGCGGAACTCCATGCGAAACCGGCCTTTTACCACCAGGAACATTTCGTCTTCATGCTCATGGTGGTGAAAAACGAATTCGCCTTTGAGCTTGTCAAACTTTACAAGTTGGCCGTTTAATTCGGCGGCAATGTAGGGCTTCCAGTACTCGGAAATCCTGGCAAACTTTTCGGCGATATTGACTTTGTGCATGGTGCACTTCCCTTCACATGCCTGACCCGTTTTTCTTGCCCTACACAAGTTTAAAGCTGACCTGTGCCACCATCAATATTCAAGTCTACGCCCGTGATGTAGGATGCCTCGTCGCCAGCCAGGAACAGAACGGCATGCGCGACCTCCTCGGGAGTGCCGAAGCGTTTCATGGGAACTCGCGCCTTGACGCCCGCCGCGAACTCGTCCTGTGCCGCTTGCTGCATTCCTGATTTTTCCAGAATCGGAGTCTCGATTGGGCCGGGACTCACAACATTCACACGAATGCCGCGGTCAACTAACTCCGCGGCGAAAGTTCGGGCGAGCGAACGCACTGCCGCCTTGGTTGCTGAGTAAATGCTCGTTCCCGGGTAACCTTTGGTGCCGACCACGGAGGCATTCAACACGATTCCGGCGTTGTCGTTGAGATGCGGCAGCGCCTTCTGCAGGGTAAAATACAAGCCCTTCACGTTGATGCCGAACAGTTCATCAAACAGCGGCTCGCCGCTGTCGGCTGCCGGAGAGAACTTTGCGATCCCTGCGTTGGCAAACAGGGCGTCAATCTTGCCGAACGTGCGAGTTACTTGCGCAAATAACTTATCGATATCTGCGAGATTGGAAACGTCCGCCTTAACCGCCAGTGTGTCTGCTCCGATTGCTTTGACCGCTTCATCCAGGGTTTTCTGGTCCCGCCCTGAAATGGCGACCTTCGCTCCCTCTTCGTGAAACAGTTTGGCCGTCGCCAAGCCGATGCCGCTATTACCGCCTGTGATTACGACTGACTTCCCTGCAAATTTTTTTGCCATAAAGGCCTCCCGTAAGAATTTTTGTTCCGGTCACTAGATGACCTATTTTTTAGTTGTATACTTTGATGAACGTCAAACTAAGCAGGGTGCACTTTTATTGCGGGTCACACGCGCCAAATCGAAGGTTTATATGGACGGTAAGGATTTAGTTCGGGTCGCCAAGGCGCTGAGCGATCCTACCCGTCTTCGAATTTTCGAGGAAATTTCGGTATCCGAAGAGATGTTCTGCAGGCAGATCGTTGAGAAATACCGCCTGACGCCGGGCACGATTTCGCACCACCTGAAAGTTCTCGTGGATGCGAATCTGATCGAGACGCGGCGTGAAGGGCAGTTCATGTATCTCAAGTCACGGCCGGAAACGATTCGCGAATACGCAAAGGCGTTGGCAAAAACAGTGGGAAAAACAAAAGCCGTCAGCTCCCGCTGACGGCTGAAATTTGGTAGGTGAAGGCTAGCTAGCTGTTTTCGTACAGCAGCACGCCCTCGGTCTTTTCCGCGTCCACTGGCCGGTAGAACAGCTTGTTGTCTTCGAGGAAGACCTCGATAAATGCCGGACGCGTGGTGATCGTGCCCTGGATCAGCGCTTCCGACAGCGGGTCTTCGATATATTTCTGCAAGGCCCTACGCAGCGGGCGAGCGCCATAGGAGCGATCCGTCAATGTCTGGTTCAGGATCCACTTCTTGGCCTCATCCGCCACTGTGACCGTGATCGATTTCTGCGCCAGGTTCTGGTTGAGCTGCGTGACCATGAGTTCCAGAATCTGAATCAGGTCAGCCTCGCTCAGAGCCAGGAACAGAATGATTTCGTCCAGACGGTTCAGAAATTCTGGATTGAAGGTGCGCTTCACTTCGCCCTTTACCAGTTCCTCAACCTTGCCCGAAACCTGATCTTCCGCAGTCGACTGGAATCCGAAGCCCTCGCGCTTCTGCAAGTGCCGGGCCCCGATGTTCGAGGTCATGATGAGAATCGTATTCTTGAAATCGACCGTGTTTCCCAGTCCGTCGGTCAACTGGCCGTCTTCAAAAACCTGCAACAGGATGTTAAACACATCCGGATGCGCCTTCTCGATTTCATCCAGCAGGACCACGGAATACGGCGCCCGCTTCACGCGCTCGGTGAGCTGACCACCCTCTTCATAGCCCACATATCCCGGAGGCGAGCCGATCAGCTTCGAGACGGAATGCTTTTCCATGAACTCCGACATGTCGAAGCGGACTAAAGCCTTTTCCGTTCCGAACATAAACTGAGCCAAGGTACGCGCGACTTCGGTCTTGCCAACGCCCGTCGGACCCAGGAACAGGAACGAACCAATCGGGCGGTTCGGACTCTTCAATCCGGCGCGCGAACGCCGGATCGCCCGGGCTAGCGCGCTGATCGATTTATCCTGCGAGATGATCCGCTTGTGCAGCTCTTCCTCGATACGCAACAACTTCTGCGTCTCTTCTTCCTTGATCGAAGTGATGGGAACGCCGGTCCAGCGGGAAACAACATCTTCGATATCTTCGCGGCCAACAACGCCGGTGGAAGACTCATCGAGATGATATTTCTCTCGCAGCGCGCGCAGGTTCTCGCGTTCCTTGCGTTCTTCGTCGGAGTAAAAACGCGCCTTCTCGAACTCATGGTTCGCGATGGCGTTCTCCATGCGGTGCACGATGAACTTGATGCGCTTCTGCACCTCGGTGATTTCTTCCGGCTGCGACGTCTGGCGCAGCTTGACGCGCGCGCCGGCTTCGTCCACCAGGTCGATCGCCTTGTCCGGCAGGAAGCGATCCGGAATGTAACGGTTCGAGTGCGAAACCGCGAAATTGATCGCGTCGTCGGTGTAGGTGACGGCGTGGAACTTCTCGTAGCGGTCTTTAATCCCGAAGAGCACTTTGATGGCGTCGGCCTCGTTCGGCGGCGGCACTTTCACCGCCTGGAAGCGGCGTTCCAGCGATCGATCTTTCTCGATCGACTTGCGATACTCGCCGGGAGTGGTTGCGCCGATGCACTGAATCTCGCCACGCGAGAGTGCGGGCTTCAGGATGTTGGCGGCATCGAGCGAACCTTCCGCCGATCCCGCGCCCACCAGAGTGTGTAGTTCGTCGATAAAGATGATCGAGTTCTGCGACTCCATCAGCTCTTTCATGATGGTCTTCAGCCGCTCTTCGAACTGACCGCGATATTTTGTACCGGCAACGATCAAGGAAAGATCGAGAGCGAGGATTCTCTTATCCGCCAGAAAGGACGGAACCTCACCGTCGGCAATCCGTTGCGCTAAACCTTCGACGATGGCAGTCTTGCCTACGCCGGGCTCGCCGATCAGGACCGGGTTGTTCTTGGTACGCCGGCAGAGAATCTGCACCACGCGTTCCAGTTCGCCATCGCGGCCGACGAGTGGATCGAGTTGGCTGTCCATGGCGGCCTGAGTAAGATCGCGGGAGAATTCGCTCAACAACGAGGACTCGCGCTGCCGTTGCGGCTGCGCTTTTTCCTGGCTGGTACGAGCTAGTTCCTCACGAATCGTGGCCAGGCGCAGCCCGCGCTCGTGGAGGATTTCGGCCGCAAAACACTTCTCTTCCCGCAGCAGTCCGAGCAGGAGGTGTTCCGTTCCGATGTGCCGGTGAGACAGCCGCTCCGCTTCTTCCGCGGCATAGGCTAATACGCGCTTGCACTCATTGCTGAGAGGAAGATCCACCGAGGTCGAGACTTTCTCTCGAATCGTGGTGTGACCCTCAATTTGTTTGCGGATGGACTCAACCGAGGCGTGCGAACGCAGGAATCGATTGGTCAGGGCTTTATCTTCGCGCAGGAGCCCCAGCAGCAGATGCTCCGTCTCAATATAAGGAGACCCGAACTGGCTCGCTTCGTAGCGCGCAAAAAAGATGACGCGCCTGGCTTTCTCCGTATAACGTTCAAACATAATGCCCTTCCCCCTGTGCTTCCGGCCGAGAAGGCAATTGCCTGCTCAAACCTACCGAAACCCTGGCCCGTTAATGTTCTTTACTTGCATCTGGTCTTCCGTCTTCAACATTATGCAGTGAAACGGCCACCAAACCCAAGCGGAGAAACGTTATTCTAATGTTACCGAAGGAACCTGTTGAAAATCCCTCGATTCGCCGATAGTTCAATTTCTTGCACTTTGTATAACTAATCCTTCGTACTACTCAGCGCAGTCGTTCGAACTGTCTCTTCTACCCAGGCAAAGAATCCGGTGAAACTTCTTCAACCCGTCCGCGCTGCAGCCTCAACACGCGATGGCAGCGGCGCGCAAACGCCAGGTTGTGAGTTGCAATCAGAGAGGTAAGTTGGTGCTCGCGATGTAATCGCGCAATCAATTCGAAAACCGCTTCCGCCGTCTGCCCATCGAGATCGCCGGTGGGCTCGTCCGCCAGCAACAGCTTCGGACCGGTAATAAGCGCGCGCGCCAGAGCAACTCGCTGTTGCTCGCCGCCGGAAAGCTCTCCCGAGCGGTGATGCCCGCGCTTCTCCAATCCGACCTCACGCAACCAGCGCGAAGCCTCCGGAGCCGCCTGAGCCCAGCTGAGCCCTCGCACCAACAAGGGCATGGCAACATTCTCCGCAGCAGTAAATTCCGGCAGCAAATAATGAAACTGCCAGACAAAACCGGCTTCGCGATTGCGAAACTCGGATGCCTCGTCCGCCGACAGAGAATTCAGCTTCAATTCGGCGCAGTATACGTCACCTGCGGAAGCATGATCAAGAGCGCTGAGGATGTGCAACAAGGTACTCTTGCCCGCTCCCGACTCGCCGACAATGGCCAGCATCTCGCCGCGCTTCACCTCAAACGATAAGTTCTCAAAGAGCACCAGGTCCGATTCGCCGGACCGGAAAACCTTCTTTAATCCCTGAACCCGTAGCAGCGCTTCCGAATTCGCCGCTTGTATACTTAGATGCACTCTGCCCCCACTCGGGTCCATCCTGTCCCGCCCCTAGAAGTCCCCAGGCGCAAACAGTAGAACTCGGCCATCTTCTCACAGTCTGCTCGCACTCGACATGGCCCGTTTGAACCATAGACATTGGATGCAGACAGGTTGCCCGCCCGCGAGCGGCAGCAGGCTGTTGAAACTGTACGCGGCTGTCCCTGCAAGGGATGTGATGGGCGTCACGATCCGTTATGCCGTATCCAACAATGGAACAGCGCACCGTTGATTGCCTTTTTGCTTAAACTTCAACCTTCGATTCGGCATCCGCAAGCTTTCGCAAAGAGTCGGCGTAAGGCTCTCGCGCGATGCCGCGCTCGGTGATGATGGCATTTACGTACTTCGCCGGAGTTACGTCAAATGCCGGATTTTCGATGGAAACGCCGTCGGGAGTCATCTGTTTCCCGGCGATATGGGTGACTTCCCTGGGGTTGCGCTGCTCGATCGGAATTTTGTCGCCGGTGGCGCAGGCCAGGTCGACGGTCGAAATTGGAGCGGCCACATAGAACGGGATTCCATTCTCTTTGGCCAGAACAGCTACGCTATAGGTGCCGATCTTGTTGGCCACGTCTCCGTTGGCGGCGATGCGATCGGCGCCCACGACGACGGCTCCGATCTTGCCTTGCCGCATCATGGATCCCGCCATATTGTCCGAGATCACGGTGGTGGGGATGCCGTCTTTCATCAACTCCCAGGCGGTAAGACGGGAACCCTGCAGAAATGGCCGGGTCTCGTCGGCAAAGACGTGGATTTTCTTGCCTTGCTCGACCGCGGCACGAATGACTCCCAGAGCGGTTCCGTAGCCGGCGGTAGCCAGGGCGCCGGCATTGCAATGTGTGAGAATGCCGGCCGCGCTGGGCATCAGCGTGGCGCCATGCCGTCCCATAGCTTGGTTGGCGGCAATGTCTTCGGCATGCATCCGCTTGGATTCTTCAATCAGTTCCAGCTTGATTTGCGCGATGGGACGAACGCGCAGGCGTTCGAACTTCTCCTGCATGCGGCGGATCGCCCAGAAAAGATTGACCGCTGTAGGCCGGGTTTTGCCCATGTTGTCGCAGATCTGGTCGAGATCGCTCTTCAGATCGCCAACGGTTTCAGCTTTCGAGTCTCGAGCGCCGAGCGCAATTCCCATGGCAGCCGCCACGCCAATGGCCGGCGCTCCGCGGACGATCATGGTGCGGATCGCGTCGGCGACCTGCTCGTGAGTTTTGCAGGTCACGTAGATTTCTTCGGTGGGCAGCTTCGTCTGGTCGATGAAGCGTACCCCTTTGTCGGTCCATTCGAGAGTTTGGATCATGAAAGAGTTGTATAAGTCCTAATCAATTCTTGTGAGCCTCGCAGAGACTTCGAGGGTTGTTGGTCACCGCCGGCCGGCCACAGATTTCGCACGCTGCGGCGACGGCGAAGATTGGCGGCTGAGTATCATCGCTCTGCAGAATGTGCTGGGCGCGTACCTCGCTCGAGGTAAAGATCGACACGAAAGGCGCTGGCGACGCAGCTTTCTCGACGTTCGGTCTTCCCTTAGCCTCTTCACGCTCCACCAGGCACATGACGCCGACAACCTGGAATCCGAATTCTCGGGCAACCTCGATAGCCTGTACCGTGGAAGCGCCGGTCGTACACACGTCGTCGACGATCACCACACTCGCGCCTTTCTCGCGAAAGCCTTCAATCCGCTGACTTGTACCGTGCTGCTTTTCCGCCTTGCGAACCAGGAATCCCTGCAGCTCACCGCTCACTACGGAGGCCGCCACTACAATCGGATCCGCGCCCATGGTAAGGCCGCCGATCGCTTGCGGATTCCACCGCCGCTGGCGAATCTCGTCGAGGAACACTTGCCCCGTCAGGCGAGCGCCCTTGGCATCAAGAGTAGTGCTGCGGCAGTCGATGTAGTAGTCGCTGGTACCGCCGGAGGAGAGCTTAAACTCGCCCAACCGGAAGGACTTATAGGCGAGCAGGCTCAGCAGATCCTGGCGCGGAGAATCCATGAATTCCTACCATACCACGGAGAATCGCCGCGCTGCCGCCCGGCCTTCGCGCCGGACGCTGCGGACATGGTAACCTGAATTTAACCGCACAACTTTTGTCTTTCACAACGATGTTTCGAGGTCTGAATTTGCAGAGCAAGCGAAAGTTTTTCTTCTTTCTTATTGCTGGCTTCCTTCTCCAAAATTTAATCGGATCGGGTCTGGTGTTAACGGCCTTTGCCGAGGGCACCCGCAGCTGGGAGCAGTCAAAATTCGAGGAACTAACCAAAGGCACCGCGACCGGCGTGGCCATTCGTAGTGTGGGCAGCCTGGATCTCGCCCCAACGTTTAAGAGCCTTTATGCCACGCCCTCTACTTATATTTGGGCAATCGCAGCGGATGAAGCGGGCAACGTGTATGCGGCGGCAGGCGCGCCAGCTCGGGTGTATCGCATTACGCCGGATGGCAAAGCGACGATCATTTTTGAGCCCAAAGAACTGCAGGTGCAAGCTCTGCAGATTGGCCCGGGCGGAGCGATCTATGCGGCTACGGCTCCGGATGGCAAGGTTTACAAGATCGAGCGCAATTCAGATGGCAAGAAATCTGCGAAATCGGATTCTCCCAGGCCCACTGCCTCTGACAAGGACAGCGCTAAGATCGGCGTAGACGCTTCGTGGAGTTCCTCGGTCTATTTCGAGCCGGGAACCAAATACATCTGGGACTTGGCTCTGGATAAATCCGGCAACTTGTATGTGGCGACCGGCGATCATGGCGAGATCTTTCGGGTTACGCCTAAAGGCGAGCATTCGGTTTTTTTCAAGAGCGATGAAACTCATATTCGGGTGCTGGCTTTCGATGCCCAGCAGAATCTGATTGCGGGGTCCGACGGCAGCGGACTGATCTACCGCATTTCGCCCGCAGGGGGAGGTTTTGTTCTCTACAGTGCGCCGAAGAAAGAGATCACTGCGCTGGCCCTGGATCGCTCAGGAAATATCTACGCAGCTGCTGTCGGAGAAAAACGGAATGGCGGCGGCAGCGGCTCTGCTGGCATGGCCGCTCTCTTGTCGATGGCTTCGGGTGCCCCCGCGGCGGGCGCACCGCAGGTTCCGGGTATGACGATTACAACTACCCCCGCCGCGCCCGCGCTGACGGGCCCGTTTCCATTTCCAGGCGGTGGACCGAGTGGAGGATCTGACGTTTACCGCATCGCCCCCGACGGTTCCCCTACCCGATTATGGACATCGCATGAAGACATCGTCTATGCCCTGGCCTTTGATGCTCAGGAGCATCTATTGGCCGGGACGGGAAATCGTGGCCACGTTTTTGCCATCACGGGTCTGGACGATTTTTCTGACTTGCTCAAAGCTGCTGCCTCGCAAGTAACAGCCTTCGCCAAAGCGCCCGGTGGCGCAGTCTACGCTGCCACCAGCAATCTGGGAAAACTATTTGTGCTGGGCCCGGCTCCTGAAACGCAGGGAACCTATGAGAGCGATGTTTTCGACGCCAAAATTTTTTCCCGCTGGGGACGCGTCGAGTTCCGTGGCGTGGGCAACGTGGATTTGTATGCGCGCAGCGGCAACGTCGACAATCCTGACCGGAACTGGAGCCCGTGGAAAAAGATCAATCTCGGAACCGACGATGAAACAGGGATTCCGGCAGCTCGCTACGCGCAGTGGAAAGCAGTATTGCATTCCGGCAATCCAGCGCCCACCGTTGATAGCATGGCGCTGAATTATCTCCCCAAGAATGTAGCACCGGTAATCGACGACGTGAATGTGCAGGTGGGGGTGAAGTATCAGCCAATGCCGAGAACTACGGGTAACAGCCTGGGCTCGGACTCTTCGAGCACATCGGGGCCGCGCTTCGAGACTCCGACTCCAAGTTCCCATGACCGCGATTCCGTCGGCGTGAAGTGGAGCGCGCACGATGATAACGACGACCAACTGGTCTATTCGATTTACTACCGCGGCGATAGCCAGAAGCGCTGGCTATTGCTGAAGCAAGACATCTTCGACAAGGCTTATTCTTTCGACGCCAGCCTTTTGCCGGACGGCGGTTACACCGTGAAGGTGGTAGCCTCGGATGCTCCATCGCACTCGCCCGGCGAAGCCTTGACCGCATCGAAGGAAAGCCGCCGTTTCGAAGTGGATACAACGCCCCCGCGCATCGAGAATTTATCGGCGAGTACCGAGGGCGATCTGATTCACGTTACTTTCCGCGCTGTGGATGGTTTTTCTCCCATCAAGAGAGCCGAGTACTCTATCGATGCCGGCGAGTGGAACTATGTGGAACCGGTCGGCCAGCTCTCAGACGCAAAGACCGAGAATTACGATTTCAAAACCACACCCGAAGCCGCGAAAGATGGCTCCGCTTTCTCAGAGCATGTGGTTGTGGTACGCGTTTACGATCGATATGACAATATGGGCGCCGCTAAAGTAATGATTCACGGAAAGTAGACCTTATCGTTCCTGCTGAAATGCTGGCTTCCATAACCTCCAGGCGGAAAGATCGCGATGCAGCATGTCCTCGAGCTCCTCGATTTCCGGCTGAAGCTTTTCGTGGAGTTGCAGAAGCAATTGCTCCGATAGCTTAGGGAACGGCGCTCCTCCGCCCAGCACCAGTTTACGAAGAGGCGAATTCTTGAACGCGCTGACCACGCGGTCCATACGCCGCGCCTTGCACCAGTTCGCCAGCATGGTCGCCGTCCGGGTGCGGTGGTAACTGCGGGGCTGAGTCATCCGCTCGGAATCGTGTACGAATCCGTATTGCCAGCCCGCAAGCGGAAAACGTGGAACGCCAATAAAATCCACAATGGAATCGACAAAGGCCTGAGGGTCTTCGCGAAGATCATCGTACATAGCGGCGAGCACATTCTCGCGGCCAAACGACCGTTGCCAGAGTTTGAGGGTACTGGCGTATCTGCTCGATTCCATGAGTTCGGGGTCACGCTCGATCGCCTCCGCAAGGCTCCATGGAATCCAGCCGTAGGCGCGCTTCACCCGGTACAGTGACACGATTCGATCCACCGGATGGCGGAACACGCAAACAATTTTCGCCTGCGGCGCCATCACCGCAATGCGTTCCCGCGCCGCGGCCGAGGCAAAATAAGTGGGCGCCACTTCGCCCTTGCGCTGCGACTCGCCGGACTGTTGGTAGTGAGCGAGATACCACTTCATCCCGCGATGAAAGTGGGTATCAAAAAATCTCGTCTCCTTCGACGGATTGGGCAGCGAAGTGTGCGCGCGCAAAATTTCGTGCAGCCAACTGCTGCCGGTTCGCGGCGGTCCAACTACAAAGAATGACGGAACGGAGCGCTCATCATGGGCCGTCGCCTGATTGCCAACCTGAGCCGTCGCGCTAGCGCTCTGTTCGCAAGCGTCCTCGGTCGCAGCACGGCTGGTAACCTCAATCGTTCGGCGGAGTTCGTTCATTTCGCCTCGTTCACGAAAGTCCAGAGTTGGAACAGCAGTTACAGATTCGCGGCTGACGGATCTACCGCTTTTACAGAAGACGAGAGTGGCAAACGTGCAGTTCGGTGAAGGAAAGACTTACAGTCTTTACTCATCGATCGTACCGGATTCAGATGAGTACATGTTGCGTCAGGTTGTCGAGTTTTTTACAAAGTTCTATGTCAGCCCTTCGCCCTCTTCCATATCGCTCTCAGCCAGTGCTGCTTTTAAGGTGTCGAGCGACGCAAGACGCCTCAGATCTGGGAAGATCCACGCCCAGAGCGCAATCACGAGAAGAGTTCCGACGCCTCCCAGCACCACAGCTGGGACTGTACCGAACCATTGTGCGGTTAATCCGGATTCAAACTGCCCGAGTTCGTTCGAAGTTCCGATAAACACCATATCCACCGCCATCACGCGCCCGCGCATTTCGTCGGGCGTGCGCAATTGCACCAGCGTAGCGCGGATGATAACGCTGACCATGTCGGCGGCGCCAAGGCAGATTAGTGAAATCAGCGAAAGAACAAGACTTCTCGATACGCCAAAAAGAATGGTGCAGACCCCAAATCCAGCCACCGACCAGAGCAGCAACGGGCCCGCGCGTCCGCGAAGCGGTCGATGCGCGAGTGCGACAGCCATTAACGCCGCACCCACGCCGGGAGCCGTCCTCAACAAACCCAATCCCCATGGACCGGTGTGAAGAATTTCGCGCGCGTACACAGGCAGGAGAGCAACCGCGCCGCCCAGAAGTACCGCGAACAGATCAAGCGAAATCGCTCCCAGAATCAACTTTTCGCGCCAGATGAAGTGCAATCCGGCAAAGACCGTCTTCAATGTCATGGGTTCGCGCCGACGGGTTTGCGGCCGAGTTTTAATACGGAAAGCGGAGACTAATGCGCCCACGGCAGTAATCATGGCGACTGCATAAACCGCGGATGGCCCGCCAAACGCGGCGTAAAGGACGCCACCGAGAGACGGCCCGATAATTGTCGCGGTCTGAAATGCCGTCGCATTCCAGGCCACAGCATTGGCAAAATGTTCTTCGGGAACCAGTTGCGGCAAAATCGAGCGGCTCGCGGTGCCGTTGAAGGAGCGCACGATGCCCAGCAAAATAAGTACCAGATAAATTGGAAGAACTGTGTGCGCACCGCGCAGCGCTAGAACTAGCAGCAGGCTCGAGCACATGGCATATCCCGCGTAACAAGCCCCCAGAACTTTGCGCCGATCGAACCGGTCGGAGGCGTGACCGGAAACAAGAAACAGTAGAATTCCGGGGAGAAATTGTGCGAGGCCGACCAGGCCGAGATCGAGTGCGCGCTTGGTGATGTCGTAGACCTGCCATCCCACGGCGACCGCTTGCATCTCGACTGCGGTGACAATCAGGAAACGCGCAATTTCGAACAGGACGAAATCAGGATGCGTGAATGCTATGCGTCCGGCTCTGGAGTCGGCGGAGGGCGGCATCGAATCTTAATATGCTCTTCTAATGTGCCATAGAAAGCTAACACTTGCATGATCGCCATCATGCAGGCGCTAGAATCGATAACATGCTCATGCTGTTGCGAAGCGCGGGCTGGATTGCCTGCGTCGTCTACTCCACGATTCCGGCCTTCTGGCTGCTGATTCATCCGCGAGCGGATTTTTGGCGTTCGCGAAAACGCTCGCCTTATCGGATTCTCTTGCCAACGTGGCTGGCGATGTGGGCGGCTTCGGCCGGGGTCACTGTGCCGTGGCGCGGCGTATTGCTTTACGGAGGGCACTGGGCTTGGATTCCGGCGGCAGGGTTGTTCGGCGCTGGATTCTTACTGTACAAGCTCTCTCGCAAACAATTCACGCTGGCGCAATTAAGCGGACTGCCTGAAGTGCTCCGCGGGGAAAAACAGCAACACCTTGCCATCACCGGCATTCGCGCTCATGTGCGCCATCCTGTTTACCTGGGTCATCTCTGCGAAATGCTGGCTTGGAGCCTAGGCACGGGATTGGCGGTCTGCTGGGTGCTGACAGCGTTCGCGGCCGTCACCGGCGCGGTCATGATCAAGATGGAAGATAGAGAACTGGAGAACAGGTTCGGGGAAAGATATCGGCAGTACCGATCGGCTGTACCCGCGGTACTTCCGAAAATTACAATATGAGTTTGGCCGCCCGAATGGCTCTCACTCTGCGCCCTCTGCGGCCGCTCTCAGCGTTCACTGCGTTGAAGCTCCCAGGAGTCGCAAATCCGCACGAAGACCAAGCTGTAGTTATAATCCGACTTGGCTGAAAGCGAAGAGCTGACAGCTGATAGCTCCCCATGCGCTTCGAACTCTTCATCGCGACCCGCTACCTGCGCGCCAAGCGGCGGCAGGCATTCATCGGCATTATTACCGGCATTTCGATTGTCGGAGTGGCTGCCGGAGTCGCATCGCTCATCGTCGCGCTTGCCATCAACAACGGCTTTCGTCAGGATCTGCAGGAACGTCTTATCGGTTCTACTTCGCATATCAGCTTGTTGCGCGTGGCCGATGACGGCATTAAGGATTGGCCTCCACTGCTTGGGCGCCTGTCTAAAAAGCCGCACGTCGTCGCTGCCGCTCCGGCGATTTTTGAGCAAGTGCTGATCTCTCGCGGACCTCGCGCTCGCGGCGCCGTGCTGAAGGGCATGATTCCAGCCGACGAGAGAAGAGTTGGCGATCTTCTCAACACAATCAAAGAAGGTTCAGCGACTGCTCTGGATGAAACGTCCCCGGCAGTCCAGCAAAATTCTTCCCAAGCCGAGATGCAGAAAAATTCCGCAGACGGGGAAGCCTCCGAATCAGATGAGTCTCCGGATTCTCTCGCCGGCGTTCACGCCCGCGTGGCCGCGATGCCGCCAATCATTCTCGGCAAAGATATGGCAGACAATCTGAGCGCGACCGTTGGCTCTGTCGTGCTGGTGACGAGTCCGCAAGGTGAGCTGACTCCGTTTGGGATGGTGCCGAAATACAGCCGCTTCCGCGTCGTAGGAATTTTCAGTTCTGGCTTCTACGATTACGATTCGTCATGGGCTTTCACCCGCCTGTCCGATGCCCAACGCCTGTTTGGACTCGGTGATCTGATCTCGGTCATCGAGTTCAGAATCGACGACATTTACAAAGCGGACCAGGTTTCTCGTGAACTCGAAGAAGCAGCGGGCAAGGGTTTCATGACCACGAACTGGATGGAACAAAATCAGGCGTTGTTCCACGCGCTTCGCCTGGAACGACTGGTCACCTTCATCACCATCGGGCTAATCGTCTTCGTTGCGGCGTTAAATATTCTGATTTCTCTGATCATGATGGTTATGGAAAAAACCAAAGATATCGCTGTGTTGATGTCGATGGGCACGCGCAAGGCGCAGGTGCGAAATATTTTTATCGCGCAAGGAGTGCTGATCGGTGTGATCGGCACCCTTATCGGCCTGCTATTGGGCTATGCCATCTCCTATGCGGGAGGCCACTACCACATCATTTCGCTATCGCCCGAGGTCTACTCCATCGACTACGTTCCGTTTGCGCCGCGGCCGATGGATGGCGTGCTAGTTGCCGTGGTCGCAATCGGAGTTTCATTTGTCGCCACGCTCTATCCGTCGTGGTCCGCAGGTAGAACCCTCCCTGCGGAAGCGTTGCGCTACGAATAACGCTTTCCGATATTTGTCATCCTGAGTATTTGTCATCCTGAGCGAGGATTGTGGTTCGCGATAGCGAAGCACAACCGCACTCGAAGGACCTCTATGTGGCTCCTCGCGCTTTGCCTAAGAGCGGTTCTTACACGGAACTTTCCCCGCTCTATCTCCGTACAATTAATTGGAAGGAAAAGAAGGAGGTCTCATCATGCTTACTTTCCTCCTATGGTGCATACTTTTTGTGTTCTGCTGGCCACTCGCTGTACTGGCGCTGGTCGCCTACCCGTTCGTCTGGCTATTGCTGTTGCCGTTCCGCATCGTGGGGATCGCAGTTCACGGCGTTCTGGAGGTCGTTTTCCTCGCGATTACACTGCCGTTCCGGCTGTTGGCGGCGCCGTTCCGAATCTAGACGAAGCAGGATGATCTTCGCTGGCCTGCTTGCGGACGGAGGTGCTAACTTTCCATCACTTTCAAATTTTCGGCGACCACCAACCTGGCCCCTGTCGCCCGCTGCACATCTTCTGCTGTCAATCCCGGAGCCACTTCCTCCAGTACTAATCCGCGATCCGTCACGCGAATGTATGCCATCTCGGTCACAATCGTATCCACGACTTTCACGCCAGTAAGCGGCAGCGTACATTTTTTCAAAATTTTGGGCGCACCTTCGCGGGTTGTGTGCTCCATCGCCACCACCACCCGGCGCGCTCCGGCGACCAGGTCCATCGCGCCGCCCATGCCCTTCACCATCTTTCCGGGGATCATCCAGTTCGCCAGATTGCCTTCCTCATCCACTTCCATCGCGCCTAGCACGCTCAAATCAACGTGGCCGCCGCGAATCATGGCAAACGAATCTGCGCTGGAAAAATACGACGTCCCCTTCATCTCGCTGACTGTCTCCTTACCTGCATTGATCAAGTCGCAGTCTTCCTCACCCTCCGCCGGATAGGGGCCGATGCCGAGCATCCCGTTCTCGGATTGAAGAATCACTTCCATCCCCGGCGGAACGTGATTTGCAATCAGCGTAGGCATACCGATGCCAAGGTTCACATAGAACCCATCCCGCAATTCGCGAGCGATACGGTTCACGATTCGCTCCCGCTTTTCGACATCTTTTCCCGGCTTATGCATTGCCTTGTCTTTCACAGCGCAGGTACTGGATACTCCGTGCGATCAACTCGCCTTCCTTAGCGTCCGCTTCTCGATTCTCTTCTCGTACAGCTCTCCCTGAAAAATTCGCTTCACGTAAACCGAAGGCGTATGAATCGAGTCCGCATCCAACTCGCCGACCTCCACCAACTGCTCAACCTCGGCAATCGTGACCTTGGCCGCGGTCGCCATCATGGGATTGAAATTCCGCGCCGTCTTGCGGTAAACAAGATTGCCCATGCGATCGCCCTTCCAGGCTTTCACAAACGCGAAGTCCGCGTGCAGAGCACGTTCCATCACGTAGGTTCGCCCGTCGAACTCGCGTGTCTCTTTTCCTTCAGCCACCAAGGTTCCTACGCCGGTAGGTGTGAAGAACGCCGGGATGCCCGCTCCGGCTGCGCGAATGCGCTCGGAAAAAGTTCCCTGCGGCACCAGGTCGAGTTGGATTTTTCCGGACAGCACCATCGACTCCAGAAGTTTATTCTCGCCCACGTAGGTTCCGACGTGCCGCCGAATCTGACCCGCCGCCAGTAGCAGGCCTACGCCGAAGCCATCCACTCCAGCGTTGTTGCTCATGGTGGTAAGGTTTTTCGATCCCTTCCGCACCAGTGCGCGAATCAGGTTTTCCGGAATCCCGCACAGCCCAAATCCTCCCAGCATAATGATCGAGCCATCGCCGACATCGCGAATCGCCTCATCAGCGCTGGCCACAACTTTATTCATAGCGTCCGCATTCTAAATGAAATCCTCACGCACCGACAGAGAGCGGTGATTCGTGATTGCTGATTGCTGATTTTTGATTGAAACTCATCTTCCGCCAGTTCTTAATCAACAATCATCAATCAGTAATCCTCAATTTCTTGCTTCTAGCTTCTTCCTGGACTCTTCTTCAGCTCATGCGCCTGTTCAAATTCCTCAGCGAGTTGGCGAGTCGCAAGATTTTCCCGAATATGCGCCAGTCGTTGTTCCACCTTGAATAGTGCATCTTCAAGGTTCTTTTGGTTGCTGATGGCAATGTCGCGCCACATCGAATAGGGACTTGCTGAGATCCGCGTCATCTCGCGCAAGGCACGTCCGCCCGCTGGGAGCAATCGCGCCTCATCTCCAAACTCCTCTACCAAAGCCGCCGCCAGCGCGGTTGAAATCATCTGCGGCAGATGGCTGATCCAGGCGCAGAGCCGGTCGTGTTCCCTCGCCGGCAGCACCGCAATGCGCGCCCCAATCTGATCGATCCATCCCGCAAACTCCGCGAATAATCCGGCATGTAGATTCTGTCCCGGCAGCGGTGTTAGAAACCAAACCGCATTCTGAAACAGGTCAGCATCCGCATACTCGACGCCGCTGTTTTCTTTCCCCGCCATGGGATGCCCGGCCAGAAAGCGCTGCCCGGCATTCTTTCCAAATACGTTCAGCGCTTGTTGAACTACCGCGGCCTTCGTGCTTCCCACGTCCGTGAGCAATGTGCTCGCCGGCAACGCGGGGCCCAGCCGCCCGATCAAATCGACGATTGCGAGAACCGGCGTCGCCAGAACCACCAACTGGCTGCCGCGCACCGCATCGGCGGGCTCGCAGAATCCGTTGTCGATCACACCGCACATCTTCGCCCGCTTCAATGCCGACTCTCGATCGCAGCCCACAATCCGCCCGAGAAATCGCCGCTTTCGCAGCGCCAGCGCAAACGAGCCGCCAATCAGGCCCGTGCCGATGATCGTGATTTGCCTGATTGGCATAGGACTTGACGCGGAGGCACCGGCCGAAATCGTTGATTGCTGATTTCTGATTGTTGATTAAGAACGAGTCAGTGCAATGATTTTAATCAGCAATCAACAATCAGAAATCAAACAACTGCCTTTTGCTCTTCTGCTGACAGACTACGCAATTCTTCGTCCGACGGCTGGCGCAATCATGCGCAACTCATCCATCAGCTTGGCGAACTGATCGGGAAACAGCGACTGCGCCCCATCCGACCACGCCTTGTTCGGATCGCAATGCACCTCAATCAGCAAGGCGTCGGCTCCGGCTGCTACCGACGCCCGCGCCATCGGCGCAACTTTATCGCGGCGCCCCGTGCCGTGAGAGGGATCCGCGGTCATCGGCAAATGCGATAGCTTATGAATAATCGGAATCGCCGAAATATCCATCGTGTTCCGGGTGTAAGTCTCGAATGTACGAATCCCGCGCTCGCATAAGATGACATCGTAATTGCCGCCCGCCATAATGTATTCCGCCGAGAGCAGCAGTTCCTCTAATGTCGCCGCGATTCCGCGCTTCAGCAGCACCGGCTTGCGAACTTTGCCAAGTTCGCGCAGCAGATTGAAGTTCTGCATGTTGCGCGCTCCTACCTGCAGGATATCCACGTAAGGCAGCATCATCGGAATCTGCGAGATCTCCATGACCTCGCTGATCACGAGCAGCTTAAATTTTTCTCCCGCCTCGCGCATCAGTTTCAACGCATCTTCCCCGTGGCCCTGAAATGAATAAGGAGAACTCCGCGGCTTGAACGCTCCGCCCCG
The DNA here is from genome assembly GCA_049684755.1 of Candidatus Sulfotelmatobacter sp. Taxonomy (GTDB): domain Bacteria; phylum Acidobacteriota; class Terriglobia; order Terriglobales; family Acidobacteriaceae; genus Sulfotelmatobacter. Next base: position 9,364 of record JBAVGI010000106.1, on the reverse strand, counting down.
CAACGCTTTTGCTCCAGCCTTCGAGACCGCCTCGGCGGTTGCGAACAACTGCTCCCGCGATTCCACCGAACAAGGCCCAGCAATTACGACTACCTCGTTCCCGCCAATGGCGATCCCGTTCGCCAGCTTGACGATCGTTCCTTCGGGACGAAAACTTTTGCCGGCCAGCTTGTATGGAGAACTGATGCGATGGACTTCCTGCACTCCGGGCAGCAGTTCCAGGTTGCGAATGTCGAAATCGATTCCCGCTCCCACCGCGCCCAGCACGGTTTGCCGCGCCCCGGTAGAGCGGTGCACTTCGAATCCTATCTTCACCAGGTGTTCGATCACCTGCTGAATCTGGGTCTCATCCGCTATTTCCTGCATCGCGACAATCATAGAAATGCTCTGCTTCTAGCTTCTAGCTAGGCGCTTCGTGCCTTGCCTGTCATTCCGAGCGAAGCGACGAACCGTGGTTTCGTTTCCACAGGGCCGGCCGCCAGGCTAAACAACCGGCTCAATCATTCACTTCCGAATCCAGTTCGGTCTCGGCCTTCGCGTTTTCCACCTTCACGCCGATTCCTTCTTTCTGAACGTTGCGCATTACATCCATAATCCGCTCATAAATTCGCACCAAATCACGCCCGGGCAATGGACCCCGATTCATTTGTTGCACATTTTCAAATACAACCCGCTCACGCTCCGGCTCGTAGACCGGCAAATTCGTGTCTCTTTTCAGTCGCCCAATTTCGACCGCGGCCCGGGCGCGTTCGCTCAGCAGTTCCACCAGCCGCTGGTCCAGCTCATCAATTTTCTTTCGCCAATCTGCGATGTCCATGAAAGCCAGCGTGTTGCACTTTGCTCATTTCCGAAGATTTTCGACCTCTAAACCGAAGGCAAACACCTGGATGCAGTAAGCCTTCCCACAAATGCACCAACCGCCTCCGCTTCCCGGCCCCGGTTGCGCTCAATCGTTTCAACAATTGCGCTGCCTACAACTACCGCATCGGCAAACGCTCCGACTTCGGCAAACTGTTCGGCATTCGAAATTCCAAAGCCTACGGCGATGGGTAACTTGGTCAGGCGCCGCAAGCGGCGAACCAGCTTTTCGGCGCCGGCCGCCAACTGCTGACGCGCTCCGGTAACTCCGGTGCGCGAGACGGCATACACGAATCCGCGAGACGCTAACGCAATTCGCCGCAGGCGCTCATCCGGACTTGTGGGTGCAGCCAGGAATATGGGCGCCAAGTCATTCGCACGCATTGCTCGAAGATACTCGTCTGCTTCTTCTACCGGCAAATCTGTTACCAGTACTCCGTCCACTCCCGCATGCCGCGCCACCTTGCAGAACTTACCTATCCCCATCCGCAGAATGGGATTCAAGTATGAAAACACAACCAGCCCCGTCGATTGTGCCTGCTGCCGCACATCCGCGGCCAAGGTCAGTACTTGCGACAACGTAGTCCCTTGCTTCAGCGCGCGCTCACTGGCACGCTGAATCACTGGACCATCCGCCACCGGATCGCTGAACGGCACGCCGAGTTCGATCACATCCGCCCCTGCCTCTATCGCACTCAGCACGATGGCACGCGTAGTACCGAGATTTGGATCGCCGCAGGTAACGTATGCAACCAGCGCAGGCTTTTTGTAAAAAGATAACGGCATGAAGAGAAATTGTTGATTTATGACTGTTGATTGATGAATAAAAACCTCATGACCTTATTGCTGACCCTCGCAAGCGAAAATCATCAATCATCAATCGAGTTCCAAGCTTTCCCGCATAATTCCAATATCTTTATCCCCGCGTCCGGAAACATTCACCATCAACACATCCGACTTCTTCATGCTGGGGGCGCGCTTCACGACTTCCGCGATGGCATGCGCAGATTCGAGAGCTGGAATAATCCCCTCAGTTCGCGCCAGCAAAGTGGTCGCATCGAGCGCCTCCGCGTCGGATGCGGGCACATACTCCGCCCTCCCCGCCTCGCGCAATGCCGCATGCTCCGGCCCAATCGAGGGATAGTCCAGGCCCGCCGAAATCGAATGCGTGTTCGCAATCTGTCCCGCCGCGTCCTGCAGCACGTAAGAATAGGTTCCTTGCAAAACTCCCGGGGATCCTCCGCGGAAGCGTGCCGCGTGTTCCCCGAGCGCTTCGCCGCGACCGCCTGCTTCCACGCCAATGAGGCGAACTTTTTTATCTTTTATAAAATCGTAGAAAATCCCGATGGCGTTCGATCCTCCACCCACGCAGGCGATGATCGCCGTCGGCAGTTTCCCTTCCGCCTTCAGAATCTGCGCCCGCGCCTCGCGCCCAATCACACGATGGAAATCCCGCACCATGGTGGGATACGGATGCGCCCCGAGCACGCTGCCTAACAAATAATGCGTGGTCCGCACATTTGTGACCCAATCGCGCATGGCCTCATTGATGGCATCTTTCAGGGTGCGCGACCCCGACTCCACTCCACGCACTTCCGCGCCCAGCAGCCGCATGCGGAACACGTTCAACTCCTGCCGCCGCATGTCCTCGGTTCCCATGTAGACGACACACTCAAATCCTAGCAGCGCACACACTGTCGCCGTCGCCACGCCGTGCTGTCCCGCGCCAGTCTCCGCAATCACTCGCCGCTTGCCCATGCGCTCCACCAACAGCGCCTGGCCCAGGCAGTTGTTTATTTTGTGCGCCCCAGTGTGCAGCAGATCTTCCCGCTTCAAGTAAATCTTTGCTCCGCCTAACTTCTGCGTAAGCCGGCGCGCAAACGTAAGCGGCGTGGGACGACCAGCGTAAGTGCGCAGCAAACCTTCCAGCCGTTTCTTGAATCTCGGATCTCGCTTTGCCTTTTCGTACTCGCGCTCCAGTTCTTCCAGCGCGGCCATCAAAGTCTCGGGTACGTAGCGGCCACCGTAAACACCGAAGCGGCCCGGTTGGCTCGCGACAGCTGAAACGCGCTGGGAGCCCCGGCCTCCTCGCGTTCTTTGCGAGAGGGCGGGGCTTCTGACGTTCGTAGTTCGTGGAACAGTCGCCATTTCTAACCCGCCTGCCGATCAGCGTCCCGCACCGCCTTCACAAACGCCCGCACTTTCTCCGGATCTTTCTTCCCTGGTCGAGCTTCGACCCCAGAAACCACGTCGACCCCCCAAGGCGTGAGCGTTCTCATCGCGACCCCTACACTACCCGGTGTCAGCCCTCCTGCAACAATCAACCTTAGGCCGGCACGACCCAGCATATCCGTCATAGGGACCATGCTCTGCCAGTCGAACTTCTCCCCCGTACCGCCCGGACGAGCCGAGGATCCGGAATCGAGCAGCACCGCCGCAACGCGATCGAGGAAACTGTTGGACACCCGAAAACCTGTTATCACATCTGGATTGTCGGATTCTTGGTGCTGCAACTGACTTGCCGGCAGCGCAACAATTACTCGGCGCGACACTCTCTCGAAGAATTGATCGTTTGGAATCGAGGGCGGATCGCGAAAATTCGGGTAGGTCTGCGCGATCGTTAGCTCCACTTTTTCCGAGATTTCACGCACCGTTTCCGCCGTCTCGCCAACGAACACTCCCACCTTCTCGACGCCCTCCGCCAAGTTCTTCACAATCTCGCCCGCCGCCTCAACACTAATATTTCGGGGACTCTTCTCATAAAACACAAACCCCACCGCATCTGCCCCCGCATCTACCGCGGTAAGGGCGTCTTCCAAATTCGTCATCCCACAAATTTTCACCCAAGTCATAAAGAAAGTTGTCGGTGAATTGTCACCAGAGTGAGTTTCAGCCTTTAGGCGCGAGCCGGTACTCCTGACATCAACTCGCGCAGCGCTTCTCCCGGCCGCTCGGCGCGCATCAGTGACTCTCCAATCAAAAACGCCTGATATCCCGCGTCGCGCAGCCGCGCAATGTCTTCTCCCGAACGAATCCCGCTTTCCGCTACGCGTACTACATTTTTCGGAAGCCGCTCCGCCAGACGAAATGCCGTTTCTTGATCCAGCTTAAAGGTTCGAAGATCGCGCGTATTCACCCCAATCAAATCGCATCCTGCGTCCAAAGCACTTTGCAACTCCCGCTCATCATGTACCTCGCACAAAACATCCAGCTCGCGAGAGCGCGCGGCGCGCGTCAATTCCGTCAACTCTATCTGCGACAACGCCGCGACAATCAGCAATACCGCGTCGGCCGAATTCGCCCGCGCCTCGAGCAACTGAAACTCATCCACGACGAAATCCTTGCGCAGGCACGCTACCTTGACTGCAGCGGAAGCGTTCCGCAAATTCTCCAGTGAGCCTTGAAAAAACTCCTCGTCCGTCAGGATTGAAAGTGCCGCCGCACCCGCTGCTTCCAATTCCTTTGCCAAATCGGCCGCGGAAAACTCGGCTCGAATCAATCCCTTCGATGGCGACGCCTTCTTCAGTTCCGCGATTACAGCTACGCCAGATCGGCTTTTTTCTTCGAGCATCCGCCGAAATCCTCGCGGCACATGCCGTCCCGCCCGTTCTTCTAATCCTTTAATATCAGCCGCGGCCTTCGCGTCAGAGACCTTCCGCCGCGTGGTCGCGATGATTTGATCAAGAAAAGCGCTCATACGAGGTTTCGTAATTATAGAGGACACGGGCTCCGCGCATTTCGCTCGGCGAAAAGTTAACCAAAAAACAAAGCCTCCGGCGCCCCTTGCGGACGGCGAAGGCTAAGGCTTGAACCGCGTCAGACTTACTTCACAGACGGGGCTGCGGGTTTAAAGAAATCTGCGAACGCTTGTCCGTTCGGCGTTCCCATCCCAGTGACGTTATCCCAGCCAACTTTGGTGTGCAGCGCCGTCGAACTGTTGCACGGCGTTCCGTCAAAATCACTGGCGGGTAGAGCCGAGCAATCCATTCCGAACGAGATCACCAGCGCTGTATCTTCGATGGAAGGGTAATCCCACAGCGCGCTGACGAAACTTCCCGGCGTTGCAGGAGTTAGTCCGCCCAATACCTGAGCTGGAGTGTACTTGTTGGTCCCGGTAGACTCGACAATCGACGCCTTTACATTGTGTGCCGAACTTACCGGAACGACATCAGTAATTGTGCCCTTCGGCATCGAATATAAATATTGAGCAGCCTGGCCTAGCGGCGCGCCTGCTTCCTGGTTAGCAATTGCCCAGAGTCCGGCGAACATGGGGCAAGCCACGCTCGTGCCGCCCCAAACCTGCCAAACCCGCTCCGGAACCTGGCCCGGAACGCTGATTGCAATCACCACTCCGGTGTAAGGATCTGCCAGCCAGGCAATATCTGGGACCTGCCGATACTTCCCAGCCAAGTTTTTCTGGAAAGTTGGCTTCGGGAAGCCGGCCAGACAATCTCCGCTGCTATCTTGCACAGCGCAATTGCTTGGGCCTCCGCCCGCTCCAGCGTAGAAACCAAACTCCTCCGGCGGATCGGGTACGAATCCAGCCTCCGCCAGCAGAACTTGGTTGTTTCCCCAGCCCGATTGCCAGGCGATGGAGTTATCCGCGTTCAGTGCCAGACTTACTCCACCGACCGCGGTTGCCCACGGCGAATCCGCCGGAGCATTTACAGTGGCAGGAAGTCCAAATGCGGTATAGTCACCGTCATCTCCCGAAGAGAAGTTGGTGGATATGCCAGAGAGCGCGGCGATTTCGGAAATCAGGTTTTCGGTGTCGAGTTCGGAAGCGGGCGTGAGCGACTCCACGGAACCATAGCTACCCGAGACAGAGTTGCCCAGCGCGTAGTTCACCGCATAGAACTCGGCCTCGTTTACGTCCTGGAAGCTCGCCGAAGGTGGAACTACGAGATCGATGTTGGCACCGGGCGCGATCGCGTGCGCCCATTCCACATCGATATTGATTTCCGTCTGATCCGCAGCAATGCAAAGACTCGGCGTCGGAGTGTAAATGATGCTGAAGTTCGACGGCCCTAGCAGCGGCAATCCAAACTTCGCTGAAAACGCATTGGCATCAGCTCGAATGGTCGAGGAACCGCACCAATCAAGAATGACAATGGTCTGTCCCGTACCGGTGTATCCCTCTTTGTAGAGGCTGGTCAGGTTGTAAGCAGTCTGAATGGGCTGTGGGGTATAGCCGCAACCGGCGCTGGTCAGGCTCTGCAGATTGAGGTGATTGCCGGTGTAGGTGCCGACGGGTAGCTGGCCGTCGTTGTTGGTGGAATATGTTTGAGAGACCACTCCGTCGAAGCAGTCCGACGAGTAGAAGCTCGAATCTGCGGGTGAAGCCGCCGCTTTAGTTAAGAGCGATTTCCCCGCGGGGAGATTGGCGCCGCGCTGCATGGCGGGATGCTCATATTCGCCGGAATCCAGTCCAGAAATCGTACGTACCAGCGGACTGGCGGCTCCGTCTACATATGGATCGCTTGCGTTGGCGCGGATCGTCTTATTTCCCACCTGGTACTTGTTGAGTTGAACGTGAAATGCTTTCTCCACGTCTCCCACGGTGCCCTGGGCACGCACGAAGAAGTTGTTTTCGCCTACCTTAACCACTTTAAGGCTGTGCGATTCAAAAAAAGTTTGCACCGTTTTTGCCTCTTCGGCCGTCGGCGCAAAGCGTGCGGCAATTTGCGACCCAGTCAAAAAGTGACGGTAGTTGGGCGAAGTGCGATCGTACAGGTCCTGCGCCGCCGCATCCATCTCTGCACGGTTGTGGGGGTTCAGCCAGATGCTCACTTCAATCGTCTTCGAGGGATCTTCGGTGCCCAAGTTTTTCGCGGTTTTCACGTAGCCGGGTGTGTTGTGTGTCACGAACTGTCCGCTGGCCGCAGCGGCCGGCAGAGCTGCGCATAAGATTAGGGTCAGCACAACAAGGCTCAGGCCCATCGTCCTCGTTCGATCGAAGTGGGCTGAGGGGTAAGACTTCGGTTGCTCCTGATGCATTGTTCCTCCTGGACTTTGCCTTGCAGAACCTGGCGAGCCGGTCTAGGCCACCCGAGATGGCCCGAACGCTAACCACCGTTGGAAGCGGCATCTTGAATTACAATTCTGCTGCCGGAATCCAGTGTCGTCGTGCGAGTCCGACGATTCTGGACCCTTCCCCAAAGGTCACGACATCCTAATGGCTGCGCTTCAGAAAGACAATAAGTCTCAAGACTCTTTTTTCAATTCTTGCTGCGCAAAATTTTGCACCTAAGTTTGGGAGGTATTCTTCTACTGACAGATGCTCTCGATCTGCTTGTAGGGCTTCTCGGCGTGCTCCGGGTACTTGAGCCCTTTTACCTGCATCATCTGGTCGAGGAGCGTGCCGGCATCGTGCAAGCCGACATCCGGATCGGTGTCATAGGCTGGATCGCTCTCCGCCTCATCCAGCGTTACCAGCTTGAATCCCTTCTTCTTGAGTAGATCCAGCGCGTCCGGCAGGATGGTGCTGCTGTAGGCGCCGAGATGCATGAGCAGCACATAGTTGATATCCCGGCCAAAAATCAGCTTCGCCTGCTCCCGGCCAAGGTCGAGGAATTCGGAGGCCGTACTCAAATAACTCGAGTGCAGCCACTCGATCGATTGCTGATCGCCTTTCGCCACGCATCGTGCGTATGCGGTGTTCCACAGATAATCTTCCCAGTCGAGAGTGACCTGCGCGATCCTGTAACCGTGCGCCTTCAAGTACGCCCTTATTGCACGGCGCTTTTCTACCGTGTCGCCTTCATGCAAATACGGGTAGCGAAACCAGTGCCAGATATCCTTTGACTCTCCGCTTAGCAACTCGAGTACCGGTTCGTTCTCTTCGATCTCGCGCTCGAAGGCCTCTGGCGGATTTTGTTCGAGATCCATGTGCGAGTAAGTATGGTTTCCAAACGGTTCACCCGCCGCCCACACCTTCAGAGCCTCCGCGCCATCTACGTTCCCCTCTAGCTTTTTCCCGTTGATGAATCCATACACCGGAGGCACGTGCCGCCTCTTCAGAATTTCCAGGACGTTCTTAGTGGTCTCGACCCGCGTCACGCCCGGAGGAAGTGATCCGTTCAGCGGCAGATCGTCGAAAGTGATGGCCAGCTTTTGAGCAGTTGCCCTCACGGCAAAAGCCGAAACCAGGGTGAAGGTAATAATGAAGATGAAAGCAAATGCGCGCAGAGACTGAAAGCAAATAACGCCCCGGATTTTTTTCATCCCAAGAGTTTACTTCAAGCCTTCAAGGGGAGAATGATTTAAGGGAGAATGACGGCCGCCCCGTCGATGGCGTCATTCTTGACGGCAGCCATGGCCTGATTGGCTTGGTCAAGGGAAAAAACATTAACCTTTGGCCGGAGCTTAATATCGGCCGCGATCTTTAGAAAATCGCGCGCGTCCGATCGAGTCATATTTGCGACACTGCGAATTTGGCGCTCGCCCCAGAGCAGGTGGTCGTAATCAAACTGAGGAATTCGATCCAGATGAATCGCGTTGATGGCTACAACGCCTCCCTTGCGCAAGCTGGCAAGAGCCGCAATTACTACGTCGCCGCTGGGCGCAAAGGTTACTGCGCGGTCGAGTTCAACGGGCGGCTTGTCGGTTTCCGGGCCCACCCACTTCGCGCCCAAGGAAGCTGCCAATTTGCGATGCGAAGCGCCCCGCGTCGAAACATAGACATCGCAGTTCCACGAACGTAAAACTGCGATCGCCAGATGCGCCGACGCGCCGAAGCCGAATAGTCCTACCCGGTCGCCCGGTTCGACGCTAGCCACACGCAGGCTGCGAAAGCCGATAATGCCGGCGCACAAAAGAGGCGCCGCGTGCAGGTCGTCAAGTTCGGGAGGAAGTCTAAACACAAAATCGTTCCGTGCCGTGGCATACTCCGCATAGCCACCGTCAACGGTATAGCCAGTAAAGACCGGCGAGTCGCAAAGATTTTCCAGCCCGCGGCGACAGTAGGGACAATCTCCATCAATGCCCCCAATCCACGAGACGCCAACGCGCGTGCCGAGCGGCAACTCGGCGGTGGCACTTTCGATGATATCGCCAACAATTTGGTGTCCTGGAATAAGTGGGCTCTTCCGTTGCGGGAGATCTCCCTCGACAATATGCAGATCGGTTCGGCACACGCCGCAGGCGCGAACCCGAAGAAGCACGTGGTCTGCTGCCAGTTGTGGCTTGGCAATTTCTTCGATCTGAAGAGGTTGTTTGAGGGTCTTAAAGACGGCGGCTTTCAAGCTGGGCCAACTATTGTGCGAAGCATCGCAACTCTTACAGGATATTGTAAGTTTTTTGTGATTCTCAATACAGCTTACGGTGTATAGCTATGCGAAAGGATGGATAAGCAGAAGAAGCAAACTCACGCCAAAAACTTTGCGGGTGCACCGATCGCCTCGGCCAGATCATTCAGAAACATAGCGGCGCGGGCGCCATCAGCGAGGCGGTGATCGCAGGAGAGCGTTAGCGTCATCATCGGACGAACCGCCGGCTTGCCTTCGAC
>JBAVGI010000105.1:0-1532 GCA_049684755.1 Candidatus Sulfotelmatobacter sp. | reverse complement strand
GTACGATAATTTTCCAGTGTAAGGATGGCAGACATCCACGAATATACAGTCAATCAGGAGATTGCTGACGTATCTGTCGACGCTCCCCACGTAGTAATCTTGGGAGCCGGGGCCAGCTTGGCTGCCTTTCCTAACCCGAATAATTCATGACGGCAGGAATTTTGAGCGACGGATGTAGCGTTAAGCCGCGATTCACCGCATGATTTTGGTGCTGAAGCCTCATCAAACGAGCGATCGAGGAGCGCCACACCCGTCATGCAGCAAGATATCCCTCTGCCGTTCGACTTGCCAGCGGTTGCGCGCAAGAAGGTGAGCATCGCGTTTGATGGCGGAATGTTATCGTCCAATGGCGGCGTGCTGCTGCTGCGCGGAGTGGAGCAGCGCCTTGGGATTGCGGCGAGACTGGCGGCATGCTTGACCGACCGCCGCGATCCCGACCGGATCGATCATCCGTTGGTGGAGATGCTGCGGCTGCGGATGTTCGCGATCGCTGCGGGATACGAGGATGCCAACGACTGCACGTCGCTGCGTGACGATCCGGTGTTCAAGATGGCGATAGGGCATGCCCCTGAGAGCGGCGAGCCATTGTGCTCGCAGCCAACGATGTCGCGGCTGGAGAATGCGCCGAGCCGGACCGAGATTGCGCGGATGATGGGCGCGATGGTGGACCTGTTCTGTGCCAGCTGGAATCGGGCACCGGTCTCGATCATTCTGGACATCGACGACACGTTTGACGCGGTGCATGGCAAGCAGCAGCTCTCGCTGTTCAACGCGCACTATGACGAGCGTTGCTTTCTACCAATCCATATCTACGAGGGCAGGAGCGGCAAGCCGGTGGTGATGATCCTGCGCGAGGGCCGGACACCAACGGGAGTGGAGGTGCGTACGATCCTCAGACATGTCATCGCACGCATCCGCCGGCACTGGCCCAAGGTGGGCATCCTGGTTCGCGGCGACAGCCACTACGGCCGCTCCGAAGCGATGACTTGGTGCGAAGCCAATGGCGTCGACTACATCTTTGGGTTTGGCGGCAACCCGGTTCTGCATGACATGGTACGGCCACTTGCCGATGAAGTGTCTGTGCGGCGTGCCATAACGGGCGCCGAGAAGCGACGCGCCTGGAAGGGGCTGCGCTACGGCGCCAAGAGCTGGGGCAGGCAGCGCCGCATGGTCGCCCGCATCGAGGCGACGATGCTGGGCCTCGACATCCGCTACATCGTCACCTCGCTGCCGGGATCGGCCAAATATCTTTACGAGACCCTCTATTGCGGGCGCGGCCAGGCGGAGAACTTCATCAAACTGCACAAGGCCCAACTCGCCTCCGATCGGACATCGTGTCGCGACCCGCGCGCCAACCAGATGCGCTTGATCTTGCACACCGCGGCCTATTGGCTGCTGCACACCCTACGCGCCGCCGCACCCAAGCGCTCGTTGTGGGCAGGCGCGGAGTTCAATACGCTGCGTCTGCGTTTGATCAAGATTGCCGCGCGCGTCGTCGAAGGAGCCGCACGCATCCGCGTCTGGTTGCCAAC
>JBAVGI010000104.1:0-1522 GCA_049684755.1 Candidatus Sulfotelmatobacter sp. | reverse complement strand
GCGTCGTTAGAGCGGTAACGGAACAGAGCCAAGGCGAGCAACGGACCGGGGAGGACGAGCAAGGGAAAAAATCGCGCATATTGATGAAAGCTACCCACCCATAGCCAGGGCCAGTTCGGCAGAAATATGAAGCTGAGAGCGATGACGATGATGCAGGCGAAGATGCCGCGGCGGGAAAATCGCGTGAGGAACACGGGAAGCCCGATTTGCGGCTTGGCGAGAGTGGCGGGTAACAAGGGCGGGAGGAAAGCGGCGGCCACGATGAGAGGAGTCCACTGAGCGGTGATGAGGCCGGCCCAGTAGGGGTAAGCGAAGAATACGAAGAGGCGGCGGTAGCCGTGGCGAGTCAGGCCAAAGGCCATGAGGGCGGAGCTGATTCCGTAGAACACGCCTCCGGCAAGTTCGGGGCGCATGCGCAAGAAGGGAAATCCAAAGATACTGGCGGTAAGCGGATAGAGTTGCATGGGGCGGGCGTAGGGATTGCAATGAGCGAGCACGTCGCGCGCTGCCCAGATAGCCCAGGTGAAATCACCGGCGCCGATGTGAAGGCGGGTTAACCAGAACGTGCAGTATGCGCCCGTGGCGAGGCCGATGAGCGCCGCGACGATGATTCGTTTCCGCATAGAGAGAGAAATTGTCCACCAGTTGTAACATGGGGCGGTTGGTTTGAGTTCACGGGAAAGAGTTCGGTTTATTTCATTTGCGGACTGGCGGCAAACTCGTTGGGTTTTTTCTTGTGGCAGCGCTGGCGGCCGCGAGCATGTGGTTCTACGTGGACCGGATTCTTGTGAGCTACCAGGTGGCGGATGCGGCGGCTCACCAGAGGCCGCGGGGAAATCTTTCGGATCTGTATCCGCGCTGGTTGGGGGCGCGCGAACTGCTGTTGCACGGGCGCAATCCGTATAGCGACGACATCACCCTTGAAATTGAGAAGGGATATTACGGGCGGGCGCTCGATGCGGCGCGGGTGGATGATCCTAAGGACCGGCAGGGGTTTGCTTATCCCGTGTATGTAGTGTTTGTGCTGGCGCCGCTGGTTGGGCTTCCGTTCCATGCCGTGCAGATATTTTTTCATTGGCTATTGCTGGTGGTGACGGCGGCGAGCGTCTGGCTGTGGCTGCGGGCACTGCGATGGCGCGTGCCGCCGCTTGCAATTGCCGCGGGGATGGCGCTGACGCTGGGGAGCGTTCCCGGGGTGCAGGGAATCAAGCTGCAGCAATTGAGTCTGCTGGTGGCGGCGTTGCTGGCTGGAGCGGCAGCGTGCATAGCCAGCGGATATTTATTTTGCGGGGGAGCGTTGTTGGGCGTGGCGACTATCAAACCGCAGCTGGCATGGCTTTTTGTGGGATGGTTGCTGGTGTGGGCGGTGAGCGACTGGAGAGCGCGAAGAAGATTTGTGCTGGGTTTTGGAGTGGTGATGGCGCTCTTGTTGGGCGGCGCAGAGATTGTTCTGCCGGGGTGGTTAGGGAAGTTTACGGCTGCACTTGGGCAGTATCACCGTTATACGCAGAACCAGTCAGTG
>JBAVGI010000103.1:0-18127 GCA_049684755.1 Candidatus Sulfotelmatobacter sp. | reverse complement strand
CCTTTTGTGTTGTTCCACCGCTGGTGATGGCGACGTCGTTGAAAGTAATGTCGACCGCATTCAGCGTGATTTCGGAAGTCGGCTTCAATATCCGGATGGAAATGGTTTCATCGCCGCCGAACGTGGCTTTTTCAAGATGTGGCGTAAAAATGAGTTTGTAATTCTCTGGTGTCGCTATCTCCGGCAGACGCTGCGCCGCCACGAAGGAGAGTGCTACCGACACAAAAATGAGTAGAGCAAGAATTCGCTTCATAAATTCCTCTGGAAAATTATTTGCTTGAATCATTTTTTATGGCGTCAACCCACGGGGATACCGATTTAAACTGAGTCCCCAAATGACGCAATTGCTTTCTTATTTCACTTTCAAAGCTGTAAGATGCCGCGATGAGCAGCAACGTCAATGCTGAATTTGTACGATCGCAGTGGCGCGCGGGGTTGCGAAGCGGAGATCCAAGCTTCGCGCTACTCAGTACGCGAGTTTCCGGTAGCGAAATAGTTCCCCTGTTAGCATAAAACTCGCACACGCCGCAGCGGACGGTAAACCAGTGCCAATCCTCACGACGGCCTTCGATCTACCTGTGCCCCTGGTCGGTTGTTTCCGTTCTACGTCCCCAAGTCTGCAGAGTTTCACCAAGCGCACAAGCGTGATGCGATACAAAGATCGTAGACAGGCCCGCGAAGCGCATAGTATTTCGTGATATTCTGCATTCTCTATCCTGAATTGAAATTATCCTCGAGGCTGCCATGCGTTTGAAAAGATTAGACTTTTCCATGTGTTTTCGCAACCTCACGGAGAATGTTGATGGTCAGGAAGCGGAGGCGAACGAGGAAGTTTTGGAAAGAGTTACAGCCTGCTCCAGACGCGAAAAGCCGGAAAGGCTCACAGGAGAATACAAATGCGAGCGTTGATTACGGGAATTACGGGACAGGACGGTTCGTATCTTGCCGAACTTCTCCTAGGTAAAGGCTACGAAGTGTTCGGATTGGTTCGCCGGAGCAGCGTAAAAAGGTTGGAGCGGATTGAATCGTTCATGGAGGATCTGAGTTTGGTTGAGGGCGACTTGACGGACCAGTCATCTCTCGACAGCGTGATTCATGAGGTGAAACCGGAGGAAGTATACAACATGGCGGCGCAAAGCTTTGTGCCCGCTTCGTGGAATCAAGCTGCTCTGACGGGAGACGTGACTGGGCTTGGCGTGATCCGCATTCTAGAGGCTATCCGCAAACACCACCCGCAGGCTAAGTTTTTACAGGCCTCGAGTTCCGAGATGTTTGGCAAGGTTCGAGAATCCCCGCAGACGGAGAAGACACCTTTTTATCCGCGCAGCCCATATGGCGCAGCCAAAGTTTTTGGTCACAACATCACCGTCAATTACAGGGAAAGCTACGATCTTTTCGCATGTTCGGCGATGGCTTTTAATCACGAATCGCCACGTCGTGGCACGGAATTTGTGACGCGGAAAGTGACGCACCAGGTGGCTCGAATCAAATGCGGACTGGCCAAGAAACTGATCATGGGAAATCTCGACGCCAAGCGTGACTGGGGCTTCGCAGGCGACTACGTGAGCGCGATGTGGATGATCCTGCAGCAGCCCAAACCCGAAGACTTCGTATTGGCTACCGGCAAGACGCACAGCGTTCGGGAACTCCTGGAAGTTGCTTTTGGAGTCGCGGGCTTGGATTGGCAGGAACATGTGGAATGCGATCCCAAGCTCATTCGACCGGCCGAAGTGGATTTTCTGTGCGGCGATGCCACGAAAGCTCGAGAGATGCTGGGTTGGCAACCACAGGTCAAGTTCGAGGAACTCATAAAAATGATGGTTGAAGCCGACATAGAAGCGGTGCAGAGAGCCAAGAACAACATGGCAATCGCAGCCTCCGATAGCGACCAGCGCGCAGCCGCTCAGCAAGGCCTTATCAAGCGGGCATGAAAGAAGTCGCCGGTCTGTAGATGAGGGTCTTCCTACTTTCTACGCTACGTTATGTGCGACTGGCTTTTGGGAATGGCCAAATAGCGAGCCACGCCCAAGGGCGAGACGTACGAATGGTGCAGGGCATTTTTTCGGGGATAGCGGGACGAGGTGTGGCGACCGTTGTCAGCTTCATCTCAGTTCCTCTTACCGTGAGATATTTAGGGCCGGAAAGGTACGGAGCGTGGGTAACGATCAGCACGCTCATTGCTTGGATGGCTCTGGCAGATTTTGGTTTGAGCAACAGCCTCACAAATGCAGTTTCCGAGGGCTATGCGAAGAGCCGGCAGGACTTGGCGCAAAGTTATGTTTCTGCAGCATTCTGGTCACTGGCGGGAATTGCAGCCATATTAGCTCTGATATTTTTCTGCATTTGGCCACACGTGCCCTGGTACCGGGTTTTCAACGTGCAATCCATACAGGCACGCGAAGAAGTGGGGCCCGCAGTCGCGATCGCCTTTGCGATTTTCGTGTTGAATTTTCCAGTTTCTATCGTTGGGAAAATTTACGGCGCGTATCAGGAGGTTGCTAAGGGTAACGCTTGGTCCGCGGCGGGCAATCTTCTTGGACTTGCGGCTCTCATCCTGGTGACCCAACTCAAAGGAGGCTTGGTCTCCTTGGTGATTGCCGTATCTGGTGCGTTGTTGTTGGTCAACGCGCTCAGTGCGGTTTGGTTATTCGGGTGGTCTAAGCCGTGGCTTCGACCACGGCCAGATCGGGTAACCTATTCAGCCATTCACGAACTGACCTCGCTGGGAGGCATGTTCTTTGTCATTCAGATCTCAGCACTCGTTCTTTTCCAGACGGATAATCTGATTATTGCGCATTACCTGGGCGCGGCGGCGGTCACTCCGTACAGCGTGACCTGGAGATTATTTACTTATACGGCGCTTTTTCAAATCTTAGCGAGTCCCTCCTATTGGCCAGCATATGCTGAAGCATTTTCACGCGGTGACCGGACATGGGTACGCCGCAGATTCCGAGTGAACCTTAACATCACCATTGCATCGACTCTGGCGCTGGCGCTTCCCCTGGTGTTTTTTGGCCGATGGATTATCGGGAAATGGGCGGGAAGTGCGGCGGTTCCTCCCGCGAGCCTTCTGCTTTGGATGGGAATCTGGAGCGTTATCTACAGCGCAATGAACTCCCAATCTTGTGTGCTGGCTAGCTCGGGCAGGGTTAAAATACAGATGATTTATTCGATTGCAGCTTCAATCGTGAATCTCATTCTTTCGATCGTTCTGGTACAAAAGCTTGGGCTGACGGGCGTCATTATAGGGACCGTAGGTGCTTTCCTGATCTGCGTGGTGGTTCCACAGTCGATTGAGGTCGAGCGCTGTATGCGAGCGTAATTGCCCCTAGGCGGAACATTCAACAGGATAACGAGGATCGAACTTGCCCGATTCAGCGCTATTGCGTCGCATCAGGTCTTACTTTACCCAGCAAGTTCAAGCAACGGCCGACGTTTCTCTTCTTTTGCTGGGCCGCATGGCGAGTCGACAAGTTCGTTCGATGAGTGCAATCTCCTCTCTGGATGAAGTGGAATTTAAAGTTTTCTCCCAGTGGGGAGAAGATGGAATTATCGAATGGCTGATCGAACGGGCCGAGATCCCTCCTCATCTGCACAGCTTTATTGAATTCGGGGTTGAGTCCTACGCAGAAGCGAATACTCGATTTCTCCTGCAGAATCGCAATTGGCGGGGACTGGTGATGGACGGCGACCCGGCACGAATCGAATGCCTCAACAAAGAGAAGGAATTATTCTGGGGATATGACTTGACCGCAAAATCCGCTTTCATCACGCGGGAAAATGTAAACGATTTATTCGTGGACGCCGGGTTTTCCGGAGAGATTGGGCTGTTGAGCATCGATATCGACGGGAACGATTATTGGGTGTGGGAGGCAATTCGCGCGGTTCGTCCCATTATTTGTGTCTGCGAGTACAACGCCGTCTTTGGCGACATTTGGCCGATATCCGTTCCCTATGTGCCGGGTTTCGTTCGGACTCGACCAGAATTCAGAAATTTATACTTTGGTGCATCTATCGCGGCGTTTCGGTCGCTGGCGAGCCGGAAGGGATATCAATTTCTTGGCACAAATTCGGGAGGAGTGAATGCATTCTTTATTCGGGAAGACTACGCCTCCCGGTTTGGCTCTGGGCTAGCGAATCCTACGGCGTGGCCCTCTAAGTTCCGTGAATCTCTGGATGAGGCCGGGCACCTGTCCTTTGTCGGAGGACTCGAGCGTGCGCAAGTGATTCGCGAACTTCCTGTGATCAACACCGAGACCCTGGAAAAGCAATCTCTTGGAGCATTGACGCCTCTGTACAGTGAGGATTGGTTGCGAATTCTCGAAACGAAGATCGCGCCGGGAATGGGTGTGGCAGGGTCAACTTAATGAGAATCGCGGTCTGGCATAATTTGCCGAGTGGCGGCGCGAAGCGGGCTCTTTACGACCAGGTTAAGGGACTGGTTGCGCGGGGCCACGAAGTGGAAGCATGGTGTCCTCCCACTGCGGATGGAGGATATTTACCGCTCAGCGCCGTGGTGCGCGAGCATGTCGTTTCTTTGGCCCTCACGATTCCAAAAGATCCGGTTCTTTCGCTTTTCCAAAAGTTGCGTCCACTTCATTGGAGTGTCCACTCTAGGCTGAGAGCGATGGATCGGCACTGCGAGGAGTGTGCTCGACAGATCCACGCCCAGGGATTCGATCTGCTGTTCGCTGGTTGTTGCATGTTCTTTCATACCCCTCAAATTGCGCGATTCATTGAGATTCCGACCGTTCTTTATTTGCAAGAGCCAAATAGGCCATTTTATGAATCTTCTCCTGAACTGCCGTGGGTGGCGATGGCTTGGAAGGGAAGGGAATTACTTGATCTTCATTTCTGGCAGACAGCCTTGAAGCGCAGGCTAAAACTTCCAGGAATTCGGGTGCAGGCAAGGGAAGAGCGAATCAGCGCAATGGCGTTTGACCAAATTCTGGTCAATTCCTTTTTTTCTCGAGAGAGCGTCTTGAGAGCATTCGGAGTTGACTCCAAAGTTTGCTATTTGGGAGTTGATACAGAACGGTTTACCTGGCAAAACAAGAAAAGAGAAAATTTCACGGTCTGCGTCGCAGCCTTGCTGCCCACGAAAAACATAGAGTTCCTCATTCAATCCTTAGCGGTGATTGGTGCGGATCGTCGTCCGAAGCTGGTCTTGATCTCCAACATGATTGATGAAGCTTATCTGGAGCGGGTACAAAGTCTGGCCAGTAAGAGTGGTGTGGATTTCGAATTGAAACATCGCATCGCAGATGCGGAACTGATTGATCTTCTTAATCGGGCTCGCATGATGCTATACGCACCCCGGCTAGAGCCGTTTGGATACGCGCCGCTTGAGGCCAACGCCTGCGGGCTTCCGGTTGTCGCCGTTGCAGAAGGCGGGGTAAGAGAAACCATTCAGAACCGCATCAATGGCCTGCTGGTTGAACACGAGCCCTTGTGCATGGCTCAGGCAATCGAGCGCCTATTAGTGGACGACGGACTTCATCAGAGCCTGAGTCAGGCGGCCATTCAGGTGGCAAGGCTGCAGTGGTCTCTCAGTACTTCTTTGGACCGCTTGGAGCAAAGGTTGAAAGATCAGGTGCATAGATCGTGTCCTGAAGTTCGGTCTTGCGAAAAACAGGATGACACCTCACTCGTACATCCCGGACGGATTTGATGCGCGTGTAGGTATGAAGTTCTTGCTCGTTTGCTTCCCGCTGCTTAACATTTTCCGCTACAGCTGCTCCGGCGAAGTTGCGATCCAATTTGGTTGGACCTCAAGTCTGTGCTCGGAGAAAAATTTATCGAATTCCTAACTCCCGCGTTTCGAAAAAGTGCGAAACGTGGAGCCGCCGGCGTGGTGGTGGCGCGAGACTTAGCTGGCCGTACTTATTGATTCGATGGGTGCCCGCAGGGGGCCGCTGGAGCCGGGTTCTCTTGTCGAGCGAGAATAAAATTGACCGTCGAGGGATCGCGACCGGCGCTGGCAATACTTAGACACAGCGCTCCCGCGGAAAAGAAATAATAATTGCAAAATGCTTGCTTATTGGCCACGAAGAAGATCAAGGAAACCAGCGCAAGCGACGCTGCAAATCCAGAAGGCGTACGAGGGGACCTCATCAGTGCGAAAACGGTTGTGGCCAGCACGGCTGAGATAATCAGCCATTGCGGAACGGGAGAGAGCCCATGCCTTGCTAGCAGGGCCGAGATACTAAGAGCGTCCGGGCGAAATGGCGCGGCAACTTGAAACGTTACCAGACTCCACCAGAAACCGTGATCGTCCCAGAATGCAAAGGGAAGAGTAATGGCTGCAGCGAAGGCTCCCGCCCCTATCACAAGAGACAGGTAGCGCTTCCAGGAAAATGTTGGAAGAAGGAGCGCCGCTAGGGGTACAGCAAGAAGCGCGTACTGCTTGGAAGCTAGAAAGAGCCCGAGCGCGAGAGGCAGCATTCGCGGGGCTTTGCACGCGGAGAAGATTGTTATCGCCAGGGTGACTACCATCAACGGTTCAGTCCAGCCCATTGTTAGCACGAAGAAAGTTTCAGGAACAAATAGAAGCAATCCTGCGGCTATCAGACCATTCGGATCAGGAGACATCAGAAAAATTAAAAAGGATGTTAAGAAAACGGCGAGCAGGAAAGAGTAACGCACATCCCCGAGAAGATAGGCGGGCAAGAGCCAAAATAATGTCAGCGGAGGATATGGAAACCCGACCCGCACCCTGCCGTCCATGAAAATTCCTTGACCATAGTAGACGACTCCTGGCGACCCCCCAAAAACCTGGTGGGTAACGCTGGTTGCGTAAGGGTCCTGGCCCAGAAGCAAGGAGTGCACGCTATCGTTTTCGTAAACCAAAACATCGATCGACGGATGATGAGTGTGTAGGGAATAGAAACCCAGCAGAAGATATACGATTGAAATCGCCAGGTAAACTCCCCCAGCGAATTACGCGTGGGCCGAGTGGTAGTGCAAGAGAAATTCGGGGGCTGGCGACTGCGATGGCGGATAGAGCGATAGCAACCAGAACCGCCGCAAGAGCCTTGGTCTCGAAGAAGCCCTGAGCCAACTGAATACCGAATCCTAAGGCGAGAACCGCAAACCCAGAGAAAACACTCGACAGTTTTATGGTTGTAGATTCCGTCTCGATCTGGTGAGGGGTCGACTCCATGGCGCACTCATTTCTTCGAATGTAATCGTGTTCCGCCTCGCAGTCCATATCCATCTGAGTACGGTAGTAGGTCAGTCTGACCCACTACCCTGAGTACGGCGAATGTCACGCAGGATGCGAAATGCCAATTCTTTTGCGGTCTGGTAGTCGCCGAAAACGCACATTTCAACGACTACCGACACTCTCAGCAGAGCGCCAGGCGCGCACCTTAGGGAATCACGAGGTCCTTCGCGATACTGCTCCACCCGGCCGAGTAACGCCAGTAGCCGCGATTGAAAGCCTCCTGTAGAACTCTCGGGATACGTGCAACTCTCGAAGACGGCAACTTCGCTCGATTCGTAAGATGAGACACCTTTCCCTCAATTTCCTTTCGTGCGTACTCCGCGCCGGGGAAGTGCGCCTGACACGTTCCAAGCTTATCGTACAAGCGATGGAACCCCTCAATCTCCTCAAAGTGATAGTCTGCTCCCCTGGTCCGGGCCTGTGCGATCAATCCCGTCGTGGTTTGAGGCGGCAGACCCGCTTGTTGTGTTTCATGCCGGCGATACTGCATAAGCGTATCGGAAATCACCTCGAAGGGGCCGCGTGCTGCGAGCAGGAAAGAAATCCATCTGTCGTGAATATCCTTCGTAGGGATAGGAGTCAGGATATCGAAAAGATTCCTGCGAAACGCCATGGTCGCCCCGGTCACAACGGGATGTTTCACCAGAACTTTTATCCCGCGACCTTTCCTAAACTGGCGTTGCTCTGCAGCATCGAACGAGAAGGCCTTCCAAAGTCGCAGCCTCAACAGCCGGGAATCGTTATCAATCAAATCAGCATCGCTGAAAGCGGCGACGACTGTGCTTGACCGCAGAAATGCCTTCTCAATGCGCTCGAGTTTGTGTCGATACCAGATATCGTCTTGATCCGCGAGTGCCACAATCTCACCCTGGCAAAGTGAAATGGCTTCCTCAAAATTCCTGGTCGACCCCAGATTCTCGGAGTTGACCACAACTTGGACGGGGAATGGCGCGCGCCGAGCAAACTCCTTTATGATCTCTGGGCAAGCGTCTGACGAGCGGTCATCACAGATCACGAGTTCGTCGGGAGGTCTCTCTTGAGCGGCGATACTCTCGAGCTGCGCCTTGAGAAACCGCTCTCCGTTGTAGGTGCACATGGCAACAGAGATCGTAGGATTTTGTACCGCTTTCAACGTTGTTCATCCTCCGCCAACCGGCAGCCCGAAAGAATAGATCCGGTCTAAATCAAACTGAGGCATGCCCGCCGGCCGGACAATTTGAAGCTCCGAAACATGTAATGGAAAGTTTCAATTCGGGTTGCCAACCAGCATGCAGTCCCACGTCAGCGAGTTGCTGGCTCCGGCCGTGATCGTTGCAGTCGTCCCCGCCACACTGCACTTTGCTGAAATTGCCGCTGGTGGTGGGGTCGATGCCTGATCCATCGAAACGAAGGACACATAGTCTTTATAGGTCGATCCAATCGCAAATGTGCAACTCGTGCCCGACGCCATTGTGCACTTGCCGGCAAAATTGTTGGCGGCTTTCTGACTGAGGCTATGCCCAGTGAGCGATCCCGTTACAGCCAATTCCCCGGTGACAGAGAACCCCGAGATTGAGCCACCTGCGAACGATGGCTGAACGCCAGCGTTCCACACCCCTGACCACGCCGGAATCTGGTAGTTGCCGCTCCCCTGCACATACGGACCAACCCAGATTTGGCCGCCGGCTCCGTTGTTCGCCACATACGCCTTGATTCTCTGTCGAGTGGCGGCTGAGACGAGCGTTCCGGCATCGATATACACCTGCGGTGCGTTACCCGTGACCTCGATAATGCCAGGCGTCGTCAATGAGTGCGTCTCATCGACGTTCGTAAACTCAGTGCCGCCGCCGATAGTGATGACAACCCCCGCGCTTGAGTTGGAAACTATGTGCGGACCCGAGCACGTCTCGAAATGCGTTCCAGTAGCGGTCAGGTGCCCATGGTTAAAGAGCACCTGGCCCGTCCCATTGCGGTTCGGGCAGCCGTGGAGATTATCGGCTCCCCAATAGTCGATGCTCGCATGATCCAGATTGATCGTCGAGCCGTAGGCATCGGGTATATAGAGCGCATAGCCGGTGTTTCCCCCGCCGCTTACGAACATCGTGCTCACGAATGTCATATTCTCCGCGCCCGTGGCGTGCGTTTCCATCGTGACCCCGTTCTCAGCGGAATTGTATCCGCCCATGATCGTCCCGCCTATCCACGTATCCTGGTAGGTGTGAGTTCCAATCTCGTACTGAGTTCCAAAGTTCTGCACCTGCACGTTGTCGAATTGCTCCAGGAAATCGACCGCTGAGGAAGCAATAAATTTGTTTTTGTAATCCCCGCCCAGCCATATGCCGTATGGAGTGTTCGTGAGGCCATTTCCCAGCAATGTGAGGTCGCGGATTCCCCGCCGCGCATAGGAGCCAGGATACGATGGAGCGAGCGCGACTTTTGTCGCGGCGATGATCGCAGGCGTTGTCAGTGAACTCGCTCTGAGGACGGCGTTATTGCCGTCGATGGTCACCCACTGCGGCTTCACGATAGTAGTTTTCAGCTCGTAAGTGCCGGTGCTAAGGCAGCAGATGCCAGGTTGATTCGCAGAGAACTGGGCAATACAAGCATTCATCCATGCGCCGATATCGACACCCGAACACCAGGATGGAGGAGAAGCAGACCCGCACGTGGAGGGATTCAAAGCTCCGATGATCGCCGGCCCAGTTATTCCGTCGATCAATGAGCCATGCAAGACGCTCCCCGCTTTCTGCGTGAGCATTGCTACGGCCAGCACCAGGCAACTAGATAGCACTCGCATTGTCATCTTCGCGTCCACGATATTGGTTCCTTCCATTGCGCAGGTGACTTTGGTTGGCGCGTATTATTCATTAGCCCCAAAACGTAGCAAATATCAAAAACATCAAGCGTTCGGTAAGAAGCGGTTGTTCATTCAAGTGCCCACGAGACAAGATGCTCTCATTCGTTCAGCATAATATGACACGACGTGTTCCTTCTTCGGAATTTGTCAGCTTCCGATCGTGGTAAAGAAGAATTGGTCCACTATCAACGGAAGTGGGGAATGATCGCCCATTGGAGGGTTTGTCACCCACGAAATCCTCCTCCGACACTGAACCTTTACTGGATGAGATTCTGGATACGATTCAACTGCCGTCCTTTCTGGAGAGGCGATGGTTGTTTCGCTCGGGCACAGCAATCGTTTTTTTTATGCTAGATTCAGAATCAGCGCATGGGTTGGGTGGTGAAGCAATGCCTTTCAAGCGTAGGTCGCAGATTCCAATCCGACCGCGCTCACCCGGCATTTGTTCTATTCCTTACACCAGTGCTAAATCCGCGCAGAAAATATGGTAGCGGAAACTTTAGCGACTCGCGCTTGAACACAAAAGAATGAGGAGTGAAAACGAGGGTAGAGATGGTGAGTCGTCGCGCTTTGTTCAAGGCAATACTCAGTCCAGTAGCGATTTTAGCGATGCTGTCGTCGAAACGGATTCATCCGGCCTATCGGATGACTACGTGGCGAAAGCTTAGGCTCGGTTGGAAATTCTATTGGAACAGGATGACCATTGCCTCCGCGACCGATGTGCGTGTCCAATTGGCGATGGCGCTAAAACTTCTCGAGATGCCACCGGACCTCCCGGGTGTAGTGGTCGAGTGCGGCACCTTTAAGGGTGGGACGGCGGCGAATCTTTCAGTCGCATGTAGGACAGTTGGACGGGAATTGTTCGTATTTGATTCCTTTGAGGGATTACCAGAGGGGTCGCCGCTCGACCGGGAGGCGCGGCATTATGGCAAAGGCGATTGGGCAGGCACCTTTGAAGAAGTTTCGAACAACATCCGAAAAGGCGGAGACTCCAGCCGCTGCACATTGGTTCGCGGATGGTTTGACAAGACCTTGCCACGATTCGATCGCGAGATCGTCCTTGCCTACGTGGATGTGGACCTTGAAGCCAGTCTTGATACCTGCATCAAAAACCTATGGCCGCGCCTCTCGAACCGCGGATTCATATTTATTGATGAGTGCCTTTCGCCGAACTATTGCGCACTATTTTATTCGGAGCGCTGGTGGCGAATGAATTTCGATTGTACGCCGCCAGGCTTAATCGGAGCCGGGACCGGTCTTGCGATCGGCAATTACTATGTCGGGCCGGTCGACGAACTCAGCGATCATCCAAGACATCACTCCAGCTCCGGTGCATATACCTCTAAGCAAATGTCCGGAAGCTGGACCTACTACCCGACGGATCTCGCCCAGACCGGTGACCGCTAACCGCTTAGCTTAAGAGGGATGCAAGGTGCCATGACAAAAGCTTGTTCCGTGGCGAGCGTAACAGTGGCCACCAACGCTGCCCACATACTGCCGCGGCAATTGGATGCTCTCAAGCAGCAAAGCCGGAAGCTCGACGAAATTGTCGTTGTGGATAACGCATCCACTGATGGCACAAGAAATATGCTTGCGACGCAATATCCCGAAGTGAAAGTACTCAGTTTGCCCGAGAACGGCGGGGTCGGGGGCGGATATGCCGCGGGACTTACGTATGCCGCGATCACCAAAAAACACAACTGGGCTTGGCTCCTCGACGACGACAGTGTGCCGCCCCCTGACGCTCTTCAAAAGCTTTTCGAGGGGCTGCAATATCTGGACGAAAGTACAGCTCCAACCGCGATTCTAGCGCCGCTGTGTATCGATTCGAAGAGCTCCACGTCATATCCCGGGTTGTCGTGGCAGGGTGGACGTCTTGTGCCAACCCGGGGCGATCCCAGTCAGCCTCTAACTTTTGTTGATTGCGTGATCTCCTCCGGAAGCCTGGTGCGGAGGGAGGCGGTGGAGGCCGTAGGAATGCCGCGCGTCGATTTTTTTATGGACTTTGTAGATTACGAGTACTGCCTTCGCCTTAGACGTAACGGATTCCGCATCGCTGTTGTGCGTGACAGCATTCTCGACCACGAAATCGGGGCGCAAACAACTTTCAACATTCTCGGCAGGAAAAAGTCCTGGGCTGTCCATGCTCCGTGGCGTGAATATTACATGGCGCGCAATGAAACCTTTACGATCTGGCAACACTACCCACAACTAATAACCAAACTCTCCGTCGTG
The DNA here is from genome assembly GCA_049684755.1 of Candidatus Sulfotelmatobacter sp. Taxonomy (GTDB): domain Bacteria; phylum Acidobacteriota; class Terriglobia; order Terriglobales; family Acidobacteriaceae; genus Sulfotelmatobacter. The sequence goes on along the minus strand of JBAVGI010000103.1, from coordinate 5,831 downwards.
TACAAGTTTGCGCACCACGCGCTTGGTATTATTCTGCTCGGCAAGCAAAAACCGGCCTGCCTGAGGATGATGTGCCGCGGCTTCCTGGACGGTCGGGCGGGTAGGCTCGGAATACGTTTCCTGCCGGGGAAAGTTGGACACCCGCACTCGTTGGACTCCATCCACGCCATCAAGTGATCCTGTCGTTCTAAGGACTGCTTTTTGCCGATTCACTGGCCACATAATCCGCGCAAGAAATTGCGCGACCTCTTGGACCTTTTGGAAGTAAAGGCTCGACCAAGAATCGGCGAATGGTTTCGGTACTTCGGTGATCGGGCGTGGGTTCTACATTCTCGCGGCCGGACGGATTTTATATGGCGAGATGGGGATGTATAATTTGCAGGCAGAAGCACCGATCCTTTGGAATGGTCTGGCTAATTTCTGCCAGCGGTCAGGTCGCATCGGGCGGCAGACCGCCGGTTTCGTCGAAATCGGAGAGTTTTCAATAATCCGGTAGAACTGTAATTTCGAGGATGAACGGGAGCCGAGAATGAAATTGCTGATTGCCGGAGGCGCAGGGTATTTGGGATCGGTATTGATTCCAAGACTCCTGGATCGGGGCTATCACATCGATGTAGTGGAGTTATTCTGGTTCGGCAATCACTTGCCGAACCAAGTTGGCATTCTTAACAAAGACATCTTTCACCTGACCGCTGCGGATCTCGAGACTTATGATCAGGTGATATTTCTTGCGGGTCTCTCCAATGATCCGATGGCCGAGTATTCGCCAAGCAAAAACTTCGTTTTGAATGCAGCAGCACCGGCATATCTTGGCTACATCGCCAAAATTGCCAAAGTCAAACGATACATCTACGCTTCCTCCTGTTCAGTATACGGTTATACGGAGAACGAACTTTACGACGAGACGCGGCCGGTGGGTTCAAGTTATCCGTACGGGATTTCGAAGCTTCAAGGCGAGCAAGCAGCTTTGCAACTAACGAATGACGAATTTTCTGTGATCTGCTTACGAAAGGGCACGATTTCAGGGTACAGCCCGCGGATGCGCCTGGACCTGATTGTGAATGCGATGTTCAAGACGGCACTGCGCGATGGGGTCATAACCGTCAATAATCCCTCAATTTGGCGTCCAGTTCTAAGCATTGAAGATGCCGCAACCGCGTACGTTCGGGCACTAGAAGCGAACGCGAACATCTCAGGAGTATTTAATTTGGCTTCGGGCAATTACACGGTCGGGGAAGTGGCCGATGTGGTAAGAAACAGGATTGAGGAGCGGCTCAATACTCGTATTAACCTGACAATAAAACATATCCAGGATTTTCGGAACTATAAGGTGAATACAGATAAAGCGGCAAACGTGTTGAGTTTTCATCCGACCGGCAGCATTCGGTCCATTGTTGACGATTTGATCGCGAACATGGACAAGTTTCGAGATTGGGACAATCCGTTGTATTCAAACATTCATACGTTCAAAATGTTGGACGCAAGAATTGGGATTCCCGCCTTGGCGGGCGCGGTGAGTGCACAATAAATGCGATAGTCATAGCTGGAAACGGTCTATTAAGCGGCGCATGAGGGGAATGGTAACAAGTGGAGAAGTTCGGGGCTTGGTAGCGGAGACGGCAGACAATATTAGCGAAAAATGGACGAGGCAATCCAACTCTAGGCCAAAGGTCTCAGTGTGCATTGCGTCGTACCAGGGTGAGCGCTATATTTCACCGCAACTGCGCTCGATCCTTGGACAGTTGTCTGCCGACGATGAAGTCATTCTCGTCGATGACGGTTCCGAGGACGGCACCTGCGACAAAATATTCGCTTTGCAGGATCCTCGTCTTCGGGTGATACGGAACATTAAGAATCAAGGTGTCCTCCGTTCCTTTGAAACTGCGCTTTCCTGCTCCTCGGGAGAGATCATATTTCTCAGCGATCAGGATGATCTCTGGCTGCCGAAAAAAGTAGAAACGGTCTTGGAAGTGTTCCTGCATGACCCGGATTTGGTATTGGTAGCAAGCGACGCGATACTCATTGACGAGAACGGAAATAAGATCGGGGATTCCTTTTACGCTCAGCGAGGGAGATTCCGGCCAGGACTATGGTCGAACTTACTAATTGGCAAATTCCATGGATGTACGATGGCATTTCGCTCGACCCTGCTGCGAAGTGCATTGCCTTTTCCGCCACGGAAAGAAGTGCATCATGACACCTGGATCGGGTGCATCAACGCGCTGATCGGTGGTAAAACAAAATATATCTCTGAACCGCTTGTCGCATACCGGCGACACGCAACAAATGTAACTGGCCGGACGAGGTTAAGTGCTTACACGAGATTAAAGGTGAGGTCTCTACTTGTCCTGGGGTTGCTGGTGTTCTGCGTGAAGCGCGCAAGGATGGCTCCGCGGTTCCTGTGGCGCGGTTCCTGGTCGTAGCTGACAGCCTACGAAGGGCTAGAACAACAGAAGATGACCATGGCGTTAGTGCTATGTTGCGAAAACTAGAATATGTCTGCTTGGTCGGTTGCATCGGATTGATAGGCGCCGACCGCATCGACCTGGCAGCCGGACATCTTCCTTTTATCCTGACCCCGTTCCTGGTTCTCGCATCACTGGTTCTTTTGCTGCATCTCGTGCGCACGCCGCCGGACCAGTTGTTGCGATTTATAATTACGCCGCCCATTCGGAGACAAGTGCCTTTCGTTGCTGCGTGCAGCCTGTTCCTGCTTTTTTGCTTTGCTTCTATTCCGTTCGGTCTAGACCCGGAACGGAGCGTAGTGGCTTTTTGTGATCTGTTGGTTGTGGCTGTTCTGGGATATTACATTTCAGTGCAGGTATTAAGGGAGCCGGGGCAGGAGCTACTGATTGTTCGCTCTGTCAGATTCGCCTTGCTTGTCTATGTAATTTTTTGTGTCGGAGAGTGTATCGCGTGGAGCCATGGGATTCTTATAAATGCAGAAAGGACTGGTCCATGGCTAGAATCGATGTTTGCGCCCAGTACATTAGGACCTTGGGTGCCGACGCTGGCCGGAACAACTTTCGACTCCAACCGCTCCGGTTTTGTGTTAACGATGTACTTAGCCTTGCTAGACAGGTTTGCTGCGAAATCGCGGTACACACCTGTCTTTCGTTTCGCGATCGGGATTCTTGTACTGTTAACTTTGTCGAGATCCGCTGCGCTCTGTTGGCTGGCCTATTACCTGTTTTCAAAGAAGTTCTGGACGCGTTTGGCATCGAGGCGAGTGCTGGTACGGATAGCTGCGATTGCCATTGTTGGTTCGCTCCTTTTCGTGGTGTACCGAAAGGAAATTATTAACGTGGCGGAAGCGTGGGAAGTGGCAGATGCCTTTTCTGCCAAGATGTCCATGGACCAGGGTAGCTCGGGAGAGAGTCATATTCTCTTAATACAACGAGGTTTTGAAACCTGGTTGTCCTCAACAAAAACGATTATTATGGGTATCGGATACGCAGCGGCCCCCAAAGTCTTGGAAGATTTGTTTGGAAACGATAAGCGCGGAAACTTTCACGATATATATGTCACAGTTTTGGCTGAAATGGGTTTACCTGCGTTTTTTGTTCTGATGTTCCTCTTTGGTTATCCCGTGGTTGCCAGGAAGGGAGCTGTACCTTGCATGGCCGCCATCATGGTCTTTAACGTAAGTTATCAGTCTCAGACCGAGCCAGTATTTTGGCTGGCTCTTGCGCTTCTTTGGTCATATGAGCGGAGGGGCTCACCGGCGCTTCGATGGTTTGCGTTCCTTCCGAAGCTCGGGGATCGACAGCTCGCTGAATGTTCATAACTCTTTTTAAGCTGGGCGTTAGCGTCACAAGGAATGACCGGTGGCATGATCAAAGCGCCGCTATCAGGTACCGAGCGAAACGAGATGGGCGCGGGGAGTGCGGTTTGAATGAGTTTGCCTCGGTGATGCGCATTTCGAGATTCCGAACCCGAAACTATGGCAGGAGATTCAAAAGTGCACGACCGTGAATTGTCAGGGTTACCACCTGAACTCGCCGAGCGCATACGGGAAGAGGCTGCGGAAAACGACGAGATTTATCGGCGTCGTTCCACCGACACACTTGATTTATCACACGTCCACTATTTTCACTCCGAAATGGTGGATTGGGCGATCAGGCAAATGGGTAATTTGAGAGGTGCGCGGATTTTGGACGTCGGTATTGGTGACGGTCTAACTTCGATTTTGATGGCTTTGGCGGGCGCACAAGTGACCGGAATCGAGGTGTCATCTGTGGCGCTCGCTCGTGCGGAGACATTGGCGCAACGCTACGGTGTCGATTTAGATTTACAGGAAATGCCGGGAGAGGACCTGCGTTTCACGAAAGATACTTTTGACGGAATTCTGTGCGTGTCCGCGTATCACCACATGGACCAGAATCGAGCGGCATCTGAGTTTGCCCGTGTTCTGAGGCGGGGTGGCCGTCTGGTAATGATTGACCCATTTGCCAGCAACCCACCTGCCTGGCTGTACCGACGCATTGGCCAAATTTTCTCTCGCGAAGCGACCTCGAGAGAGACGCCGTTGCGGGTGCGCGATCTGCGATTTCTGCGGGAACATTTCGACAAAGTGGAGTGGCGAGGTATGTACCTGCTATCAGTGGGCCTGATTGGATTCGAGCGCATTTGGAAGAACCCTCATTCATCAATCTTTCGATTTACTGAGTCTGCGTTCAAGTGGACGTCACCTTTGGATTCGCTAGTACTTAGGATTCCCGGCCTTCAACGCATTGCGTGGAAGATCGCGGTCGTGGCACAACGGTAAGACTGGCCGCCGAGACTCGGGTTTCACTGCTAGAGCAGCTAAAAGTTTCTTTGCGCCGCCGTTAGCGTGAGCATCCGCACCTGATGCTCCGTCACGTCGTCTTCTTGCAAGACCTTTGGAGCCCTCAGGGAAGAACGTAACCCAGAAGCCTATCCGTGGTCTGACCTTCGCATTTCGGGTCTTTGCTAACGAAGTGATCGTGGCCGGTCCGGCAACGGTAAAGCGCGACCAGGTCGAGTCCGGGAACCGGTTGCGAGAAAGCATATCCGTCTTTGCCGAGGCTCAGCTGCCCCTCGCAAGCAACATCGAGCGACACAAAGTAATCTTTCTGATCTCGTTTGCAGCCGTAGAGTGGCAGCGTGGCTCCGTGGACCGGATTCGCGTAAAGATGGCCGAGAAGCGATTCCAACCGAAACCCGCTGTTCGGACTAACCCACCCCGTGGTGACTTCATGCACACTTCCGTTGAAATAACGATTGAAGGGAACCGTTGCGATGGCATCTGGTTTCCACTTCATAGGCATGAGAATCCAGCTTGAACCCGTCGCGGACATTCCTGCTTCGGCCGGACCTGCTTCCCAGCTAGGAGGCGGGTACGAAATCGAAGTGTACATCTCGACTGCGGGGTACGATGCGACATTAATATCGCCGTACAGATTGCGCACGAAACCGGCAAGGAAACCCTGTTCGAAGCCAGTCGAATTCGTGTCCATAGTGACGAGTTGCTGCCAGGGCGAGGATGCCGTCAGGAGCGCATCCTGAGGAATCTTGTAAAGTTCAACGCCGTAAGGCGAGAGCTCTAGTACGCCCCCCGTAGACGACGGCGGTCGATTCGGGCGGTCGAAGATAGCGTACCACTCCCCCGTCTTCGAATCATAAGCCATGTCCCCCCAACTCGGATTCGGATCGTCTGGATCTAATCCGTCGAGCGTAAGTGTTCCTTGAAGCGTGAAGTGCACCCCATCGGTTGAAACCGCGGCCACGTGATGTGAAGTCGGATTGGTGTCCTCATAAAACATGTAAATCTTGGATTTGTGATCGGCATTGTAAAGAGCGGGCTGGGC
>JBAVGI010000102.1:0-13046 GCA_049684755.1 Candidatus Sulfotelmatobacter sp. | reverse complement strand
CTGGTGGAGGTCATCTGGCTGAGCCCTTGCAGTTCTCCGAACTGTCGCTCCAGCGGCGCCGTCACCGTGGTTGCCATCACGTAAGGGCTGGCGCCGGGATAAAACGTGAGCACCTGGATGGTTGGATAATCTACTTCCGGTAATGCGGAAACCGGCAACTGCGTGTAGGCAACGATCCCCACCAGCAAGATTGCCGCCATCAACAGCGCGGTCGCGACCGGCCGCATGATGAATGGGCGGGACGGACTCACGGAGCTTGACCTTCCGACGACGCGGCGGCGGGCTGCGCCTGGTTGGAAATGACGACCTTCGAATTATTTTGCAGCTTATCAAAACTGCTGTTGGCCACAACATCGCCCGGGTTGATACCGGTTACCGCCGTCTGCCCCGCATCCGTTACGCCGGTCTTGATGTTGCGGATCTGCGCCGTGTCATTCTGAATTACATAGACGAACGCAGTCTGCCCATTGTGTTGAATCGCAGAGGTTGGAATCAGAGTGACGCCTTGCTCCGTGTTCACCAACAACCGGGTATTTACGAACTGGTTGGGAAAAAGCGCATCGTTCTTGTTATCGAAGAGCGCCCGCATCTTCACCGTCCCGGTGGTAGTGTCGATCTGATTGTCGTAGGTCAGCAGTTTCCCACTGGCCAGCTTGGTCTGTTGTGCCCGGTCAAAAGCATCCACCGATAACCTTTTCCCATGCCGGGTCTGCGCCTGCACCTGTGCCAGGCTGTCTTCTGCCACAGTGAAAATAACGGTGATGGGCTGCACCTGCGTGATGACGGCAAGGATCGTGTTCCCCGTCGATTGCACCACGTTTCCGGGGTCCACCAGCCGCAGCCCCACTCGCCCCGTAATCGGCGACGTGATGTGGCAGAAGGCGACTTGCACTTCCTCGTACTTCACCGTGCCCTGGTCGTTCTTTACTGTGCCTTCATCCTGCAGCACAATCTTTTCCTGATCGTCGAGCGTCTGCTTCGGAATACTGTTTTTCGCCCACGCTTCCTGGTAACGCTGCAAGTCCATTCTGGCTTCGGCTAAGATGTTCGTATCGCGCTCGAACGCCCCCTGAGCCTGCAGAAGTTGCGCTTCGTAAGGCCGCGGATCGATATCGATCAAGGGCTCGCCTTTGCGAACCAGTTCCCCTTCCTTGTAATGCACCTGAGTTACCATGCCCATGACTTCACTGGTAATCGAGGCCGTATAAACTGGCGTCACGGTCCCAATCGCTTCCAGATAAACTCCAATATTTCCTTTTTGCGCGGTGGCTTCGGTAATCGTGACCGGGCCTGTAACCCCGCGTCGCGACGCAGCCGGAGCGCTCTGGCTTTCGTCATGGTGGCGCAAAACTAAAATGAGAATCACGGCCATGGCGATGAGCGCGAATGCCCACACCAGATAGCGCCGCCACTTGGGTTTCTCGGAGTTACTTGCTGGAGGCAACTGGTGCCGCGGGTCGATAGCTGAAGCAGGAGGTTGATTTTCCATCCGAATTTTCTTACGTCAGTTTCTTACGTCAAACGATTCGATTTGTGCTGCGAGACGATATCGATCTCCAGACCACATCTTTGCGCCGGCCCGACAGGGCCACGCGCCAAACATAATAAATTGCGCGGGTCATCATAAATGCAGTTCCATATCCCGCAAAGTCGCACTGAAATCGAATGATAGTCGTCGAACCATTAAGAAAATCCGGCCAGGCGCTGTATGACGAACTTCAACATGATATGCCCACGCCCACGGGAATCCGTACTTAGTTGCTTTTGCAGCGCCGATCGTTGCTGCCACAACCAGTTTTGAACAGGCTGCAATTATCCTCCTTTATAGAACCATTTCCAGCTTTCAGGAGGGGTAAAGAGTCAGTCACGCAAGGTAAAAATTCGTAACGCCATAGGCTCGCCAGGGCATAAAACGGACGATGAGTTAATCCTCATTTTGTGTCGACTGAAAAAGCTAGTAGCACGTTCCCCGCCATCGCGTTGGTGTACCCCGTATTCACATACACCATCCCGCTCACAATTGCCGGCCCGGCTCCGTTCAGCGAACCCCCGTGCGCGCGCAGGCCGTTGGTGGTATGAAATTCCTGAACTGTATCGAAATCCCAAAGGACGCTGCCATCCCGCGTATCATACGCGCGCAAATGACCATCCAGCGAGCCGGCAAAAACCGCGCCAGGAATTAGCGTTGGCGGCGCCATTTGCGCCGCGCTGCAGCCATACTGCCCGGCGCAAGCTGGTTTCGGCGGATCGGCATGCCAAACCTGTTTCCCCGTGCGCAGGTCAAGCGCAAACAATCCGCCGCCCACCAAGGGATTGTCAAAATCGTAATCCGATAGCGGGAAATAACCGTAGCGTTTGTCGGCTGCGCCGCCCCATTCAATTCCACCCAACGGGCCGCCCTTCCCAATGCGGCTTTTCCATAGCAGCTTACCTTGGCGCGCTGGATCCACCGCGTAAACCACACCCGACTTTTGCGCCAGCAGCAGAACATCCTCTCCGCTTGCCAGCGACTTCAACACTGGCGGCGCCCCAAAATCGTAGTCATCCCCGTGGCGGTCCGGACAATTTTCTTTCTTCTCCGCCACACAACCGCTGTTCCAAACATCCTTTGGCGTGAATTGCCGGGACCATAACTTTTTCCCCGACTTCATATCGAACGCGATCACAGCGTCCGAGGAATCAGTTGCCGGAGCGGAATAATTATTTCCTGTGGCCACATAAATGGCATGGCGCTTCAGATCAGCCGTCGGCGCCGACCATACCGGAGATCCCGAAGGTCCCCAATACTGCACCCCCGCGGAGTTCTTGCGCGTCGGCTTAGGAGATTCGGTCAGGGTGTAAGCCTGCCAAATCTGCTTTCCGGAAGTTGTGTCCAGCGCTACAACGCTGCCCCGAAATGTGCAGCAGGGGTAGCTCGGATCGGCGGCCGCTCCTTCTTCTCCCGAAGAAATGGGAACATATAATCGCGTGCCCACCAGTAATGGAGATCCCGTGATCCGCGCCGCCGGATGCTCTTCTGGCCGCACTTTCCAGATCACCGAACCATCCGCAACTTTCAGTGCATACACAAATCCATTGGTATCGCCGAACAGAGCCGCCTCGCCTTTGTTGGCGATGGAAATTGCGGTCTTGACCGTAGCCGACGCTTTAAAACTCCACCACATGCAGCCCGTCGCTGAATCGAGCGCGTAGACCGTTCCATCTTCACTGCCGACAAATAATTTTCCCGCAACCGAAGTCGGTTGACCGAAGGTCGCTGCTGCTCCCGGAAAACCGAACGTCCACTTCAATTTCAAATTCTTGATCTGCTCGCGGCTGATCCCAGCGGCAACCGCCGGCTGAAAACGGCTATTCTGCGAATCACCTCCCCAGCCCGCCCACACTGGCGGATTTGGCGGCGGATCCAGATCTCGCGCGCACATCCCCGATGTATTTGCCGCCGTGGAGACATTTGCTACGCCCAGATAATCTGCGATTGCAACCTTTTGCGTTTTGGAAAGAAATTTGGCTTCCCATTTCATCCTGCCGGATTCAAGGGCAGCGACGATGGAGGACGTTGTCATTTCGTGCAGCGCCGCCGGTTCCGGAGCTCGCATGTCATTGCCCGGCCGGTGACAACTGGCGCATTTCTTCGTAAAAAGTGCCGCACCATCGGGCGGCGTGGAAGCCTGCTTCCGCGAGCAGCCCTGCACAAAAATTGCAGCCGCCAGAAGCAGCAGGATTCCCGAGTGCGTCCGTACTGCGTGAAATCCCTTGCACATCGATTTGCAGATCGATGATTTGCAGGTCGATGATCTACAGGTCGATGATTTGCAGGTCGATTTTAAGTTTCGCATCATTCCGTCGAGCCGTTCCACCCGGATTACTTGGATGACGACTCGCACCCCGGCGACTGCAAAGTCTCCCTAGAAAAGAGTAAAGAACTCTGCCAGGCATCCTCTTCGAGTTTGAAATCTCATGGAAAGCAGTAGTGACGACAATGGCCACGGTCGCCCAACCCGTGGCCAATTTGCCGGTGAAAATTAACTATTGTTGCGGCGGTGCCTGCTGGCCAGAGTCCGGTGACCCCGAATGGCCTCGATGCCCCCACTGCTCACGATTGGCTTGCATTTCGTCCCATTTCTTTTGCTGGTTCGAGTCCAGCACTGCGCGGATCTGCGAGTCAGTTGTTTTGCGGATGTCCATCATTTTGGCCCGGCGATCCGGTTGCGAAAGCGAACTATCCTGGTGCACGCTCTCCATCTGAGAATGCTCGGACTGCAGTGCCTCCTGCACTTTGGATTGCTGATCGGAGGTCAGGTTAAGCTTCTTCGTCAGTTCCGCCGTGCGCTTGGCTGGGTCGGGAGGACCGTGGTGGTGGCCGCCGTTCTCCTGCGCAGGCGGCGCTTGCTGATCGTTGGACTGGTTATCCTGCGCGGCCGCGAAAGGCGCGGCGATAGCAATCGCTCCGGCAGCAACTGAAACTAACAACCATTTCTTCAACATGGGGAAATCTCCTTTTTCGAACGCGATCTGTCTGCAGGTATAAATGGAATTATGCGCCGAAAGTTGCGGTCGAAAACAAGTTTCCCCTAACCTTTGCATAACTTTACGAAGCCTAAGTCCCGGAGGTTTCACTACTGAATCGCGACAAAACTTTACAGGTTTCGTGCCGAAACGCGGGTTATGATCCGAGCAAGATGGAAGCGAGCGGCCGCGCCAGATTATGAAGGTTCTCAGTCTTCACATTTCAGAGGGGGAGATCAGGCTTGGTTCGCGGTTCGTCTGTCACGTTTTCATTTCCATACTCTGCGGCGCCATGCTTTGTCCCGGCGTTTCCATCGCGCAACAAACGTCTGCTCCCGTCCCGAGCATCGGAGTCAAAATCCTCCACGGTCTGGTGAAGTCAGGGAATATGCCGATTCCCGGCGCCACGGTCTCCGTAGTGAATCCTGCCACAAAGCAGCAGGTAAATACCTCGACGGATGTGGATGGCACGTACCGCCTGATCATTCCTGCTGACGGCCGCTATGCCGTCCAGGTGCAGATGGCCGCCTTTGCCGCCGGCAAGCAGGATGTAGTGTTCGATACTACGCATCGGGATGTGCAGGCCAATTTTGAATTGGTTTTGCTATCGCGGGTGCGCCAGGCCACCAGCGAACAGCGGCAGGCGAATGCGGGAGGACGTGGCTTCCAGAATCTTTCTGTCTTTCAAGCTGCATCAGGACAAGATTCGTCTAACAGCTCCATGAGCGATGTTGTGCCATCCGGTATGCCAGTTCCCGGACTTTCGTCGGACAGTGCGACTGAATCCGTGGCGATTGCGGGAAATACTTCCAATTCCTTCAATGCCATGAGCGTTGACGAAATGCAACAGCGCTTTAACGATGCCCGCCAACAGGGAGGTGGGTTCGGAGGAGGCGGGGGATTCGGCGGTCCGGTCGGTGGACGCGGCGGCGGATTCGGTGGAGGTGGAGGCGGTCCGATGATCTTCGGCCGTCGCGGTTTCGACAGCAACCGTCCCCACGGATCGCTCTATTACGGCGTCGGCGATTCGGCCCTGAACGCTTCACCCTATTCTCTGACCGGCCAGCCGACTGAAAAACCGTCCTATCTGCAAAATAGTTTTGGTGGTTCCGTTGGCGGGCCGCTGAATGTCCCACACATTTATCACGGCGGCGCCAAGACTTTTTATTTCATCAACTACAACGGCAAGCGTGCGGAAAATCCCTTTGATCAATTTTCAACCGTGCCAACGCTGCCCGAGCGTCAAGGAAATTTCTCACAGACTACTTTCACTTCCAGCGCGGGAGTGCTGCCAGTGAGAATTTTTAATCCCGCGACAAATACCCAATACGCCAACAATACTATTCCCCAAATCAATCCTGCTGCCCAGGCTCTACTGCAATACATTCCGCTGCCGAACTTGCCGGGCAGTTATCAAAACTTCCACTACGTAACATCCGCCAACAGCGATAGTGATGATCTGAACATACGCGTGAACCGCAGCTTTGGCGCCGCCCCGGTGCGCGGCCGCCGCGGCGGGGGGCGCAATGCTCCGCGCAACAATCTGACATTTGGCTTTCACTACCACGAATCCAGCGCCACCCTGACCAATCCGTTTCCCAGCGTGGGCGGCAACACCTCCGTCCGCAGCTTTGACATTCCAGTCTCCTACACGCGCAGCATCGGCAAGCTCACCAACATCGTGCGCGCCGATTTCAACCGCAGTCGCACACGCACCCAGAATCTCTACGCCTTCAGCGACGACATCACCGGCGCGCTGGGGATCACCGGAGTTTCTCAGAACCCATTCGACTGGGGCTTGCCGAATCTTTCCTTCACAAATTTCGCCAGCCTTCAGGACACGACTCCGCAACTCAGCCGCCCACAAACTTACACCTTCTCCGACAACGTGATCTGGAATCACGGCAAGCAGACTGCGCGCTGGGGCGGAGACTTCCGCCGCGTGCAGGTGAACACGGAAACTGACGGAAACCCGCGTGGCTCGTTCATCTTCAGCGGTTTTGATACCGAGCAACTCAATAGTTCCGGAAGCCCGGTGGCCGGCACCGGATACGACTTCGCTGATTTTCTTCTCGGATTGCCACAGCAAACTTCCGAGCAGTTCGGCCAGAGCGAACACTTTCACGGCAACTACTGGGATCTGTACGCGCAGGACGAATGGAAAATGCGCGCCAACCTGACGCTCAATCTTGGTGTGCGCTATGAATATGTTTCTCCACTCACCGAAGAAAATAATCGCCTCGCAAATCTCGATCTTTCTCCGGGAGTGCTGAATCCCGCGCTGGGCCCGGCGGCGGTAACGCCGGTTCTTCCCGGCCACGCGGGACCATACTATGGCCGCTTGCCCGTCAGCCTGATGCGTCCGGATCGCAACAACTTTGCGCCACGACTCGGATTTGCCTGGAAGCCGTTTTCCACCACTGTGGTCCGCGGCGGGTATGGCATTAACTACAACACCGGCGCCTATCCAGGCATCGCGCAGCAGCTTGCCTTGCAGCCGCCATTCGCCACCACCGCCACCAACATCGAGCCCTCATCGCGGTCCGCGATTCCAACTCTCACGCTGCAAAGCGGATTTCCCCCTCCCACCGATATCACCGACAATTACGCGGTGAATCCAAACTACCGGCTCGGCTATGTGCAGATTCGCAACCTCGATATTCAGCAGCAGATTCGTCCCACCTTACTGCTGAATATCGATTACACCGGAACCAAGGGAACCGATCTCGATATTCTCGAAGCCCCGAACCGGAACGCAACTTCGACCGCAATTCGAATTGCGGGAGTTCAAGCCTTCACTTACGAGAGCTCCGTGGCGGATTCGGAAGCGAATGCGGCATCGGTACGCTTGAGCAAGCGACTCGCGAAAGGATTTGCGATCGGCGGCATCTATACGTTTTCGGAGGCGCTGGACGATGCCTCTTCCATCGGCGCGGGAGCAACCTCGGGCTCGAACACTCCCGGACTGGGCGCGGGCGGCACCGGAGCGAGCGGCGGCGGAGGCGGCGGAAGTTCCTCGGGCACAAGCAGCGCCTCCTCAGCGGGAGCATCCAACGTCGCGCAGAATCCTTTCAATCTCTCTGCCGAGCGTGGCCTATCCAGTTTCAACCAGACGCACAAATTCACCGCGGATTATTTGTGGGAACTCCCTTTTGGCCATGACAAACGCTGGCTCACGGACAATACTCCGTGGCGCGCCATTCTCGGTGACTGGCAATGGAGCGGCGACTGGACCATCGCATCCGGCCTGCCGTTTACGCCGCGCATAGTCGGCAACATCGGAAACTTAAACGCGGGAATTAACGGCACCCAGCGGCCAGATCTGGTTCCCGGCGAATCGGTAAGCCTGCCGAACCCTTCAGTCCGGGAGTGGTTCAACACTGCTGCTTTCGATCTGCCCTCAGGCCCTTACGGCGATGCGCGCCGCAACAGCATCATCGGCCCGGGTACAAAAGCTTTCGACATGGCCTTCACAAAAGTCATTCCCTTGAAAGAATCACGCTTACTGGAGTTCCGCGCGCAGGCCACCAATATTTTCAATATTCCAAATTATTCGTCGATCGATACCAGCGTGACTTCGCCGACGTTTGGCCGGGTTACTGGCGTCGGCGCTATGCGGGCGCTCACCATGACCGGACGTTTTCGCTTCTAATGAGATGCTGAGAGGAAGATTATCTGAGAGGAAGATTCGCAAAGAGGTTCGCTATGGCTTCCGCGCCAAGGCGGTTCGCCGATAAAACACTCGCGCTGCTGCTCGCGCTCGTGCTCTTTTGTCCGTCTCTGCCTTCGCAAGAGCAATCGGACTATCTGATTCACGTGCAATCCGATCTCGTGCTCGTGAATGTCACGGTGCGGGACAAAAGCGGGAAATTCGTTCAGGGTCTGAAGCCGGAAAATTTCACCATCCTCGAAGACAACAAACCGCAGAAGGTCGTCTCCTTTGATGTTGAAAACGTCGATGCGGTCCCGCCCCCGGATGTAACTCAGGCAAAGCCGCTGCCAGCGCCAACTCCAGGGCAAACGAATCCGGCTCCCGCTGCCGCGAACGTGGCGGCCCAGCTTACGGCACAGTTCAAAGATCGCCGTCTGATTGTCCTATTTTTCGACCTCTCCGCGATGGAGCCGGATGAAATCGATCATGCGGTCACGTCAGCCGAACACTATGTCGATACCCAAATGGCGCCCGCTGATCTGGTTTCAATTGTTTCGCTGGGAAGTTCGCTGCTGGTGAATCAGGACTTCACCACCGACGACGCGCTGCTGAAAAAACAATTAGACCAATTCAGTTCGGGCAGCGGCCAGGGTTTTGAAGAAGGCACCACAGGAACTACGGAAGGGACGCCCGACACAGGTCAGCCATTCACAGCTGATGACACCGAATTCAACATTTTCAATACCGATCGGCGGCTGGAAGCTTTGCGGTCCGTGGCGGAAAAGCTCTCCTACGTACAACAGAAGAAATCACTGATTTATTTTTCCAGCGGTATGGATCGCACCGGCATTGAGAATGAATCGGAGCTGCGTGCCACCGTAAACGCCGCAGTGCGTTCCAACCTGGCCATCTACACCATGGACATGCGCGGCCTGCAGGCGCTGGTGGCGGGCGGAGAAGCGCAGAATGCCAGTCTGCGCGGCGTTTCCGCATACTCCGGACAGTCAACTCTCAACGCGTTGAACTCGAATTTCACCACGCAGGAAACGCTGGTTACGCTGGCCAGTGACACCGGTGGCCGTGCCTTTCTCGATTCCAACGACTTTACCAAGATTTTCCGAGGCGTGCAGCAGGATACATCGACTTACTATCTGCTCGGCTATCACAGCACAAATCCCGCCCGGAACGGCCATTACCGCCGCATCGTTGTGAAGATGAATCTTCCCGGAGTGAAGATCGACTATCGCCGTGGCTACTACGCCCCGGCCGATTATCAGCATTCTACGAAAGACGACAAGGAGCGGCAACTCGAAGAGGAGCTCGCTTCCGAACTCCCCGCCACGGATTTACCTCTGTATCTCGGCGTCGCCTACTTCCGCCTGGAGAACAATAAATTCTTTGTCCCCATTTCGCTTGTCGTGCCAGGATCGCAAATTCCATTTGTCCGCAGCAGCGACCGCGACAAAGCCACGCTCGATGTCATCGGCATGGTGCTCGACAGTGAACATCATCCGCTGAACCGAATTCGCGACACCGTGAAACTCGCTGTGAACACAACATCCGAAGTGCGAAAAAAGAACGTGCAATACGACACCGGGATGAGCCTGCTGAGCGGTAAGTATCACCTGAAGTTCGTGGTGCGCGAAAATCAGACTGGCCGCATGGGATCGTTCGAAGCTGATATCGACGTGCCTGACTTGAAATCACAGCCATTAAAAATGAGTTCAGTAGTGCTCGCCAGCCGGACTCAAACCGCTAAGAAGGGGACGAATCTGAATCCCCTGATTCGCGACGGTTCGGAGATTGTTCCGAACATCACGCATGTCTTCTCCGCCACGCAACACCTGCTTCTTTATTATGAGGTGTACGATCCGGCGCGGCCCGCCGCCACAGACTCCGCCAGAGCCGGCGCGTCCAAGCCCGGCATTCGGCTCTTGACCAACGTCGCATTCTTTCAGGGGAAAGCGAAAACTTACGAGAGTTCGCTGGTGGAAGTGACGGAATTGAATGCGCGCGAACGCAAGGCTGCGGTGTTCCAGTTAGACGTGCCACTCACGTCACTCAAGCCGGGATTCTATACCTGCCAGGTAAATGTGATCGACGATGCAGGCGGACACTTCCTGTTTTCGCGGCTTGCGTTGTTAATCCGCACCGAACCGAAAAGCTAGTCCGCCGCCATCCCCTGTGCTTCGCACTCAACTTGTAGCGGCTGCGCAAGCTCAACCTCGGACGCCACCTGCCCGCGCAGTTCCGCTTCCAGAGCCGCCAGTTGAGCTTCAATATCGTCCGCCGCTTTGCGCTTCCGGATGACTTCTTCGCGGTACCGTCGCAGGAAATAATCGATGGTCTCAACCCGAATCTTGATCGAGCCGGAAGGCTTGTTCTCGTCCAGATCTTTGAAGCAGAAATACGGCGTTCCCGATTGCTCAATAATGCCCTCGATCACGCCATAAATCGGCGCATCGTGACCGCACTTGAAGCTGGAAATTTCCAGTGCCACAAGATTCGGATGCCGCGCCGTAAATTTCGCTGCCCATACCTTGTGGTTCGTGCTGCACGAGTACGAATTCTTCCACGCATCCGTGATATCGAGCGGATGACTGATCACCCCCGCGCGAACTTCCTCTCCGAACAAACGCTCCAGCATGTCTTCATCCAGCGGCAGCGTGTTCTGCGAAAAAATGGGATATCCAAGCTTCTGGAATTCCTCCATGATCTCGTGATTCAGTCCTGGGTCATGATGATACGGCCGCCCCAGCATCACAATGCCAATGCGATCTTCGCGTTCCAGTTGATCGAGAACCTGGCGCGCGCGCCGTCGAATGCTTGCCTCGTAGTCCTCCAGCGCTTTATAGCCGGTTTCCGCCGCTCGATCGTTTTCTTCCTGCGACAACCCGAGAATCGGCTGCCACGCCTGCAACATTTGATGAGCGAATAGTCTACGATCGGCAAAGTTAAGAACCGGATCAAGATACTTCACATTGTGCTCGGCGAATACATCGTTCTCTTTCGTGAATGCAGCCTTCACCGTTTCCGGAGTCGCTGTCACTGTCGGGCACGCGTTTGCCCCAACAATTTTTACCAACGGAGAAGTCAGCACATCGTACATCGGGAAGAAAATCACATTCAGCGGCCTCTTCCGATGCTTCTCCTGGATCAGGTTGTAAACATGCGAAATTCCGATCTTCGCCGGGAAGCAGGGATCGATCGCGCCACGGCTCGCACCGGCGCGATAGAGATCAGAACTCGTGTAATCGGAATAAACGATATTTTCCGGCTGCACGCCCAGGCTTTCCAGATATCCGTTAAAGAGCGGCGCGTAAGTGTAAATATTAAGCACCCGCGGAATGCCTACTCGAATCTTTTTGCGGCCCTGCATCAGCGGAATGCGCTCCTTACCGGTTTTTTCCCAGAAGCTCGTCACCGGAATCGGATCAGCCACACTCTTCGCATTCACCGGACGAAAAACTTCATGAGCGGCGAAATCGACGAAGTTAGGATACTTATCCTTAATCTCGTCGATCCCCGCTTTAATGTCCTTCATGTCATTGATATCTTCGACCAAGCCCTTTTCGCAGGTAGCGATAATCAAGCGCTGCTCCCCGTGCATCAGGGGAACCTTGGTGACTTTTTGGATCGGCACAAACGCCAGATCGTCTTTGGGCGCGGTACGAATATCGATAAAAGTTCGCAGGCAGTTGTTCTTGCAGAAATTGCAGCGCGTGCTTTCATTGCGCGTGGTGCGGTATTGAATCTTCCGAACCGCCTCTAATCCTACGAACGAAGTCTGCAGTCCGTTGCGCCACAGGCGCAAAGACTCAACCGCCGCTCCGATCGCTCCCGATTCACCGCAGAACTCGTGCACAATAATTTCCGGCTTCTTGCCCGCCGCGCGGAAGCTGTTGTGAATGAAATCCACTTCCGCCTTCACCACTGCCATATTATTTTGCGTTCCACCTTGCAGAACGAAACGCGTTCCCAGCGCCGCGAGATTGGGAATGCTGGCCACGTAAAGAAACACGTTCTTGGGAAGGACCGCCGCCAACCCCGCAAGAATTTCCTCAGCCCGCCAGCCTTGACGCTGGAAATTCACGATGTCCGATTGCATGAACACGGCGCAGCCATAGCCGAAAACCGGCATCGACTTCGCGGAGAAAGCCAGATCGGCATACTGCTCAACGCCCAAGCCAAAGCCTTCCGCGGTTGATTGCAGAAAATATCCGTTGCCCGCCGAACACTGCGTGTTGAGTTTGAAGTCTTTCACGCGGCCGTTGTGCAGAATAATGATTTTTATGTCCTGGCCACCCACATCAACGATCACATGCGGATCGTCATAAAATTTCAGGGCCGATTCCGTATGAGCCACCGTCTCTACCAGCGCAACATCCGCGTGTAAAACGTCCTTCAAAATATCCTTCGCGTAACCGGTGGTAGCAACTCCTAAAACTTCCAGCTTTGCTTTTTGCGCCTCCACCTGGCCGCGCAGATTCTCGAACATTTCAATCGTGTCCTGGATCGGATTTCCGTTCGAGAGCTGGTACGCCTTGCAAAGAATGTCACCCTTCTCGTCGATCAATACGGCCTTCGTCGAAGTCGAACCGCCATCGATGCCAATGAACCCGGCGACTGTCTGATTGGTATTGAATGCCACCGGCGTGAACTTCTTGCGGCGGTAGGAAACTTTGAACTCGTCGAGTTCCGTATCCGTCGTGGTCAAGCCTTTCGCGCCGGACTTAGCTTTCTCTTCCTGCCGTCCGTAATCGATGTAGTGCACCAGCTTTTCGTAACCTTGGTAGCAACCCACGCAATCTTCTTCGCTCTTGCCAAACTCAATAGCGCCCATCGCGGCAAAATACTGCGCGTTCTGCGGAACCTTAATTAGATCCTC
>JBAVGI010000101.1:0-3012 GCA_049684755.1 Candidatus Sulfotelmatobacter sp. | reverse complement strand
CTTGGCAATACCGTGCTGTGTTTGCGAGTCTCAAGCAGCAGGTTTGCATTCACGAACTGGTTGGGCCAAAGCTGGTTGTCTTTGTTATCGAAGACGGCTTTCAGCTTGGCGGTTCCGGTTGTCTGATCGATCTGGTTATCGATGGTCAGAAGTTTTCCGGTGGCAAGCTTGGTTTGATTGTCGCGGCTGTAAGCTTCTACCGCCAGCGTGGAATTTTTCATGTGCTGCGCAACGATGGGCAGCTGGTCCTCGGGCAGGGTGAAAATCACCCCGATCGGTTGCAATTGCGTGAGGATCAACATGGGAGTGGTATCGGTCGCGTGAACGATATTTCCTGGGTCCACCTGCCGCAGGCCGACGCGGCCGGTGAAGGGCGCCGTGATATTGCAATACACGAGCTGCAGCTTTGCGTTATCGATCTGCGCTTGATCGGTGCGCACCTGTCCATCGAGCTGATCGACTGTGGATTTCTGCGTGTCGACTTGCTGCTGGGCAATGCTGCCAGAGGGAATAAGCGTGGTGTAGCGCTCCAGATTTAATCGCGCATCGCGAAGGGACGCTTGATCCTTGAAGATCTGAGCTTGCATCTGTTCGAGCTGGACTTGATAAGGCCGGGGATCGATGACGATTAATAAATCGCCTTGCTTGACGGTCTGGCCCTCCTGAAAATTGACCCGCATGATTTGCCCGTCCACACGGCTCTTGATGTTTGCCGTGTAAAACGCAGTCACCGAACCCAATCCAACCAGATAAACGGGAACGTCCTGCTGCTCTACCTTTGCGACCGAAACCGACTCTGAGCGGTTGCCCGCGGCTTGCGCCTTTTGCTGTTTGGAGTCGGCGGCGCTGCAGCCGGTGAAAGACGCGCCAATGCCCAGCAGGGCGAGCAAAAGAAAAAAGCGGATGCGCCGCGAGAGTAGAGATGTAGCTTGACAAAAGCTCGAAGCAATCATATTCACATTTTCACGTTCGGGTGCGACTTCACAAGAACAGAGTGCCATTTATTAGACGTTCTCATTCGGAAACGGTCGCGGCACCTCTGCACGGAAAAGCGACAGAGTGTCTTACGCCAAGATCTTCCGGCTGGAGGACGCAGTCAGGAACCGGAACGCAGATGTAGAACTCTACAGATCAAGCATCAACTCCGGTGTCGCAACTGGTCAAGCCTAAGCCCTGGATTTTACAAATCTTTACTCGCTTTCGCCCGCGCCTTGCCGATTTACGGCGATTGCATTGCGGAGGGCGCGGGATGAAGCTTCTCGTAGGCCGTGATCTCCGCTTCATGTTGCAGAGTCAGTCCGATATCATCGAGCCCATTAAGCAGGCACTGCCGCACAAAGTCGTCGACGGGAAACCTCGCAGAAAATCCCTGGTCGTCGCGGACTTCGCATTGTTCCAGGTCGATGGTTAAGTGGTAGTTCTGCGTTTCGCGAGCGCGTCGCATCAATTCCGCCACTTCGTCGTCGGTCACCCGTACGGTAAGGAATCCGTTCTTTGTGCTGTTGTTGGCGAAGATGTCTGCGAAGGAAGACGAAATCACTGCGCGAAAGCCGAAGTCAGCGAGGGCCCAGACTGCATGCTCTCGCGAGGAGCCGCAGCCAAAATTCTTTCCCGCCACCAGAATGCTGGCGCCTGCGTAACGCGGATCGTCCAGCACGAAAGCCGACGTTTTCTTTCCGTCCGCGGCGAATCGCCAGTCATAAAACAAAAACTGTCCGAAGCCGGTGCGCTCGATTCGCTTCAGGAATTGCTTGGGAATGATCTGGTCGGTATCGACGTTGACGCGGTCGAGAGGAGCTACGCGGCCGCGATGGATGCGAAATGGATTCATTGAAAATTCCCTGGACTCATTTTCATTGTTAGCTTCGTTGATGCCCGTTTTATTGAAACTTCCAGTTCCGGATATCTGTGAAGTGTCCGGCAATCGCCGCTGCTGCGGCCATCATAGGACTAACCAGATGGGTTCGACCGCCCCGTCCTTGCCGGCCCTCGAAGTTCCGGTTGCTGGTGGAGGCACAGCGCTCGCCCGGCTGCAAAATGTCTGGATTCATGCCCAGACACATCGAGCAACCTGACTCGCGCCACTCGAAGCCGGCGTCCAGAAAAATCTGATGCAAGCCTTCCTGCTCGGCCGCGCGCTTCACGGCCTGTGATCCCGGCACCACCATCGCCCGGACTTTCGCACTCACGTGATGGCCTTTGGCAACGCGCGCAGCGGCGCGCAAATCCTCGAGGCGCGAATTTGTGCATGACCCGATAAACACGCGCTCGATTCCGATATCCTCGATACGCTTCCCGGGCTCCAATCCCATATATTGCAAGGCTAATTCAGTCGCGCGGCGGTCGGATTCTTTTAAGGCGCTGGTCTCGGGCACGCGACCGGTCACCGGAGCCACCATCCCCGGATTCGTTCCCCAGGTGACGAACGGAGAGAGTTGCGCCGCATCGATGTCCACAACCTTGTCGAAGGTCGCGTCCTGGTCGCTGGCGAGGCTTCGCCAGTATTCGACCGCTTGTTGCCATTCGCCATCTTTCGGAGAGAACTTCTTTCCGCGAACATAAGCAAACGTGATTTCGTCGGGCGCGACCATTCCTGCACGGGCGCCAGCTTCGATGCTCATGTTGCAAAGCGTCATGCGGCCTTCCATCGAAAGACCGCGCACAGCCTCGCCTGCGTATTCAATGACATGACCGCTGGCGCCGTCGGCGCCGATTTGTCCGATGATTCCAAGAGCCAGATCTTTCGCCGCCACGCCTTCTGGCAAACGACCGCGTACGTCAATCTTCATCGTCTTCGGTTTCTGTTGCGCGAGGCACTGCGTGGCGAGAACATGTTCGACCTCAGAGGTTCCAATGCCAAAGGCTAACGCGCCGAACGCGCCATGGGTGCTGGTGTGGCTATCGCCGCAGACGATTGTCATTCCCGGCTGGGTCAGTCCCAGTTCCGGCCCGATCACATGGACGATTCCCTGCTCCGGGGAATCCATGTCGAAAAGCCGCACGCCGAACTCC
>JBAVGI010000100.1:0-1913 GCA_049684755.1 Candidatus Sulfotelmatobacter sp. | reverse complement strand
CTCTACGCTCTGCGCAAACAAACCCCCGAGCCGGTGTTCGGCGTCATCAAATCTGTGCTCGGGTTCCGTCAGTTTTCGATGCGCGGACTGAAAAAGGCGCGCGGCGAGTGGAGTCTCGTCACCACGGCCTGGAACATCAAGCGAATGTTTGCCCCGCCTGAGCCGGAACCGGTCCCCCGATTGCGCCTCAGATCGTCCTGGCGAAAGCGGTCAGGGCAGTCTCACCGCGCTCTCGGCAGGCAAAACGACCCGGCAAGGCTGCAAACCCAGCCCCGCCACAAATCCAAGACCTCAGTCCGACAGGCTGCTCTCATGTTCGCAGTCAACCGTTTTGAGCACAGGGGATTGCACTGGTTAGGCCCAGGCGCTGATTTCAGAATGCCCACGGCAGGAGGCGGGGCCAGAGACGACGGTTGAGCAAGCTCTCATGCGCGGGTTGGATACCGCATGACCGTGGTTTCGTCTTGGGCTGCCTCGGTCTAGGGGCGAGCGTCGGCGGAGCCGGCTCATAACAGCGCGCGAGGATTCCCGAACCGCGCCCCGCCTCCAGCCGTGGGCATTATCTGAGCAGACGTTAAATTGCGCGAGAGGCCTGGACGGTTTGGGCGATCGCCCAGACAAACCCGAGCATCTCGCGGGCGATGGCGGTGGTGACGACGACCTTGGGCTTTCCCGCCGCGGCAAGGCGGCGATAGCGAGCGCAAAGCCGGACCTGCGCCTTCCAGGCGATGTCGCGCACGGTTTTCGACAAGCCGTCAATCCGGTCGTGCAGCTTGCGGCTGACGCGCGGCTGCATGCGATACGTCCAGGCGCCTTCAATCAAGGCCCGTCGCGCCAAAGCGTTTCCGGCTTTGGTGATGCCGGCCCGGTGGACAGTGCAGCCGCTGGAATGCTCGGAGGGAACCAGGCCGAGATAGGCCATCAATTGTCTGGGATTGGCGAAACGCGTGAAATCGCCGACCTCGGCGACCAGCGTCACCGCGACCACGAAAGCAACCCCCCGCATAGCCTGCAATGCCGCGACGACCGGAGCCTGCGACCAGGTTTGCGCCAAGTCTGCGATCTGCTGGGTCAGTCGCTCAACTCTCTCTTCACCGTCCGTGACCGCATGAATGTAATCCTGAAGCACCACTTGCTGCGCGGAATGGTCGAAGCGGACTGTGGTCAGCCAGCGGCGATAGGCCAGGGTCCATCCCTTTTTGCCCGCATAGATGCGACCATGCCGAAGAAGAAAACCTTGCAGATGTTGCCGCGCTTTGACCAATACCCGCACGGCTGTCGAACGCGCGCGAATGAGATCGCGCATGGCCTCATGGGAGTCATCGGGAACCCACACCGCTGTCAGCTCTCCGGCCCGATGGAGTTTGGCCAACATCACAGCGTCACGCCGGTCGGTCTTGACCCGGCCGCCTGGCTTGATCGGAATAAGCGACGGCGCCACCACCACGCATTCATGGCCAAGGCCGACCAGCTGACGATAAAGGCCATAGCCGAAGGGCCCAGCTTCGTAACAGAAGGATAAGACACGGCCGCCTTTCGCCAGGCGCTCAACCAATTTTTTGATGTGATCGGGGTGGTTGATAAAATTGCCGAGTCCACGGACTTCACCGCCGCGGGCGCCCTCTGCGACCGCGACCGCGATCGTCGCCTTATGGACATCCAATCCCACGAAAACGATATTGTTCATCAGGCCCGTCCCCCATGTCTGAGGCTCGGCGCCGGCCAGCCCAGCGCAATCCTCGATTAGGGACATGCAGTGGGGCGGGCCGCCAGCGCTCTTACAGGGCGAACATAGGGTCTAGGGTCTGATTGACTCTTGGTGCACATCGCCTCCCTGCAGCGGGATCATCCGAGCGCGGAGCAACTCAACCCCGGCGCGGCCATACCTAGCTCGCTTGAGGGTCTTCGGTCTG
>JBAVGI010000099.1:0-1632 GCA_049684755.1 Candidatus Sulfotelmatobacter sp. | reverse complement strand
GTCTACGGCAAGCTTTACGAAGACAACCTGAAGTATCTGCGCGCCATTCTGGAGGGGGCTTCGACCGCTCCCGACCGCGCCGCCCCATCGGTTCATTCATTTTCCTTGGACCAACCGGCGTAGGCAAAACCGAAACCGCGCGCGCCCTTGCCGAGTTTCTATTCGACGACGAGCACTCCATGATCCGCATCGACATGAGCGAGTACATGGAAAAACATGCCGTGGCTCGCTTGATCGGCGCGCCTCCGGGCTACGTGGGTTACGACGAGGGTGGTCAGCTTACCGAAGCGATCCGCAGAAGGCCTTACGCGGTGATCCTCTTCGACGAAATCGAGAAGGCGCACCCCGACGTCTTCAACATCCTGTTACAGGTGATGGACGACGGGCGCCTGACCGACGCCAAGGGCCGCACAGTTGACTTCAAGAACACGGTGCTCATCATGACCTCGAACCTGGGCGCGGCCATGCTCGCCGCCGACACGCTCAAGAACGAGCATGATTTTGAAATGGCTCGCGAGAGCGTGATGCGCGTGCTGCGCGAGCACTTCAGGCCAGAGTTCCTGAACCGCGTCGACGACATGGTCATCTTCCGTCCGCTCACCCATGCGCAGTTGAGCCAGATTCTCGACCTGCGCCTGAATGAGGTAAGCAAGCTGCTTGAAGACCGGCAGATCTCGCTCGAGCTCACCGAGCCCGCACGGCAGTTGGTCCTTGCCGCAGGATCCGATGCTGCCTACGGTGCGCGGCCCTTGAAGCGCGCGCTGCAGCGCATGGTGCAGGACCCGCTGGCGATGAAGATCCTCGACGGCGAAGTGCTGCACGGCTCGCACGTAAGAATCGACGCCGACCGCAACAGCAACCAGTTGCGCTTCGAGCCGATGGGCCGCGAAGCAATGGCCTGAGGATGCGGTAAAATCGAGGGACGTGGGAGGCAGGTCGATGAAGGAACTCGTATTTGAAGTCGCGCAGGAGGCAGACGGCGGCTACACGGCTGAAGCCCTCGGCGAAAGTATCTTCACACAGGCCGACACCTGGGAGGAATTGAGGGCCAACGTCCGCGAGGCTGTTGCGGCGTTCTA
Source organism: Candidatus Sulfotelmatobacter sp. (assembly GCA_049684755.1). GTDB lineage: Bacteria > Acidobacteriota > Terriglobia > Terriglobales > Acidobacteriaceae > Sulfotelmatobacter. The sequence continues at coordinate 553 of JBAVGI010000099.1, read as the reverse complement.
TTTCGATTCGGCTCCGCCCACATCCGTCCGGCTGCGCCTTGTCCGCGACGAGGTGCTGGCGGTCGCATGAAATTGCCGCGCGACCTCAGCGGAATCAAGCTTGTGAAGCACCTTTGCAAACAATGGCGCTACGAACAAGTCCATCAGGTTGGCAGTCATGTGATTCTGCAAACGTCCGATCCCACCCACCATCGAGTTGCCGTCCCCGCGCACGACCCCTTGCGCATTGGAACTCTGAACGCAATCCTTTCCGCAATCGCCGCGCATAAGGCCGTAGAAAAAGAGACGATTCTCAAGGGAATTTGAGGCTCGCAGCACAAGCTCCGAGAGCGGCCGGCAATCAATATTCTCGACGGAGAAGTGCTCCGCGGCTCGCATGTAAGAATCGACGCCGACCGCAACAGCAACCAGTTGCGCTTCGAGCCGTTGGGGCGCGAAGCAATGGCGTAGGAGCAGTAAGTTAGCGAGTCAGCAAGTCAGCCACAGAATCAGGGTGCCCCATCCTTGCTGCAGCTTCATCGCGGCAAGGGTGGGATAGCACGAACCCCATCGA
>JBAVGI010000098.1:0-15710 GCA_049684755.1 Candidatus Sulfotelmatobacter sp. | reverse complement strand
CTGGGTTCGAGTTGGCCAGCACCACTTCATAACCCTCCGACTTGAGTGCCTTGCAAGCCTGCGTGCCAGAGTAATCAAACTCCGCCGACTGCCCGATGACGATGGGCCCGGAGCCGAGGATCAGGATCTTCGAGATGTCAGTGCGTTTAGGCATTTACGATTTCTTGCTCTCAATGAATTCGTGGCCACCCGTGCAATCAGGTTGAATGGGTGAAACGTCTATAGTGATGCGGTCTGTCGCCTTCACCGCGTCGGTCACTTCAACGTCGAATTCGCCCCTCAGGTCCGGGTCGCTGCCACGAATTTCCAGGACGTAATGACCTCGAGCGATCGGACCAAAATCGAAGTTTCCATGAGGATCCGTTTTGATGGATGCAACCAGCTTCAGGTCCGTCTGCTTGGCTGGCCAACGATACTCATACAGTGCCAAATTCGCACCGACGACTCGGAACGATTGACGTAGCCACCTGAATTGCAACGGCCCCAAGCTCCGGCCAACAACCTCTCCTCGAATTGCGGTCACTTGATGAAAATAGCTGTGCACAACCGCGAGCGAGCATGCTCCGACGAGGGTCGAGATGATCGCAATCAAAAGGGACATCGCGAGATTGCGCGTAACTCCCTTCACCCTTTCCACTCCTCCATCATCTTCACAAAATCCTTGAACAGATAATGCGAATCATGCGGCCCCGGCGCAGCTTCGGGATGATACTGCACACTGAACAGCGGTAGATTCCGATGCCGCAATCCTTCCAAAGTTGAATCGTTCAAATCGATGTGCGTGAGTTCAACTTCGCTCTCCGGGAGCGAATCCGGATCCACCGCGAAGTTGTGGTTATGCGCCGTAATCTCGATCTTCCCCGAGGACAACTGCTTCACCGGATGATTCCCGCCATGATGTCCAAACTTCAGCTTGAAAGTTCTTCCGCCGAGCGCGATGCCGGTGAGCTGATGCCCCAGACAAATCCCAAAGATCGGCTGTCGCCCCATCAACCGCCGGATCGAATCCACAGCATAGGTGCACGGTTCAGGATCGCCCGGACCATTCGACAAGAAGACTCCATCCGGTTTCAAAGCCAGCACATCTTCCGCCAAGGTCTGCGCCGGGACGACGGTCACGCGGCATCCTTCACCGCGTAACTTGCGTAGAATGTTTTGTTTAATCCCAAAGTCATAAGCCACTACGTGAAATCGCGCCGGCTCGTCTTTCACGCCGACCATGGCCACTGGCTCGTGCGAGCGCTCCCCCACTTCCCACACATAAGGCCGCTTCGTGCTCACTTCTTTCGCGAGGTCGGTGCCGTCCATCTTAGGAATCGAATTCGCCTTCGCGACCAACTTCTCTGCGTCACTCTCCAAAGTCGAGACGACTCCGCGCATCACGCCATGGTCGCGCAGATGCCGTACCAATGCTCGCGTGTCGATATCCGAAAGCACCGGCACCTTAAACTGTTCGAGATATTCTTCGGCGACCTGCTGCGAACGCCAGTTCGAACTCACTTTCGAAAACTCGCGGACGATCAGCCCTTCGATCCACGGACGCGTGGCCTCGTTGTCTTCGTGATTAGTTCCGTAATTGCCGATCTGAGGATTGGTCAGGACAACAATTTGTCCCGAGTAGGAGGGATCTGTGAAAATTTCCTGATAGCCAGTAATAGAAGTATTAAAAACGACTTCGCCGTAGCATTCGCCTTTGGCGCCGTAACCTTTGCCACGGAAGACTCGCCCGTCTTCCAGCGCAAGGATAGCCTGCATTCTCGCTCCGATGTGTGGATTTACAAAATTTTATCAGGGATTGCTGTCTGGACCAAGCACGGAACGCGCTTGGGCTGTGGAAATCATAGAAGGTTTCGCAAATTGTTGATTGATGATTGATGATTGATGATTAAGCACCCGCCTCAAGGTTTTTAATCAACAATCAGAAATCAGCAATCAACAATGCCCTACCGAACTCTACCCAGCTTATCCATCGGCCAATAGCCAAACACGGCTTTGCCGTAAATATAACTTTGATCGACCGGCCCGAAATCGCGGCTGTCGTTCGACATCGACCGGTGATCCCCCAGTACAAGATAAGAGTGCGGCGGGACTACCGTCTCGGGATAGGACCGCGAATCGGCATAGGCGGGGGGAACATAATCTTCTTCGAGAGCTTCGTCATTCACATAAACCTGGCCGCCATCTATACGAATGCGGTCGCCAGCCACGCCAATCACGCGCTTGATGTAGCTTTTCGAGGGATCGCGGGGATAACGAAAAACCACAATATCTCCGCGTGAAATGGGTTCCAGCCGGTAGACAAACTTATTAACGAAGATTCGCTCCTGATCTTCGAGGGACGGCATCATGCTGGTGCCTTCTACTTTCACCGGCTGATAAATGAAAACAATAATGAACGCCGAAATCGCCAGCGACACCACCAGGTCGCGCAGCCATACCCCTAAAGCCGGACGCGGACGCGCCCCTGCGCCCACCGCTTCGCTCTCCGCAGCCTGCGGAAGCGGCCGTACAGAAATTGCTTTTGGCTCGGTGGTCGGGACCTCTGACATGTGATTTCTATTGTATACAGATCACTATCCCGCGGCAGCAGCGTCACAGCAATTCCGAAGAGGCAACGAATGCTTCACTCACAATATTGCTTAAGCAGGGTAGAATAACGGTTCAGGAGAAAGCTATGCCAGCGAGTCGATTCTTTCGCCGCAAGGTTATGCACCGTGCACTTACTCTAACTCTGCTCTTGTTAGTAACCCTCACCATGACTTCGATGTGGGCGGCACCTCAAGGCGAGGAAGAAGAGAGCGGCATTCCTGCCTACAACGCCGGGCCGCCGCCGAAAGGGACGAAGCTTCCTGCCATCCTTACGAAGGATCAACTCTGGGGAGCCGACGCGCAGTACCCGTACCAGACCCACGCCTATGATCTGGCGTCGAAGATTCCAATTGTCCTGCATCAACAGCCCTGCTATTGCTATTGCGATCGCATGGGCCATAACAGCCTGCATAGCTGCTTTGAAAGCACGCACGGCGCCCGCTGCGCCACCTGCCTGAAGGAACTCTATTATTCTTATCAGCAGCACAAAGCTGGCAAGACCGCCGCTCAGATTCGCGCCGGCATTATCAAGGGAAATTGGAAGCAGATTGATTTGGAATCGGCTGCGGCGATCAACTAGCACGGGAGACTAGTTGGAAATATCTTCCGCCTCTCGCCTGACGCAGATCGGTCTGAATTGAGTCATTGAAGAAACTAAAAGGCCAGCCAAATGAGTAATTCGGCTGGCCTTTCCTGCCTTTCAGCGCGGCGTATTAATGTGTCTCGGGCTTTGTCTTTTGCTTAGCTCTCGACCCGGTCGCTTTTTTCGTTTCCTCTTCCCGCAGCAGCGTCAAAGAATCCGCGGCATTGAAGGGATACTCGCGGACGGACTTCTGCGACGTCTGCCCAACATTACTGAGCGTAATGTCGACACGGCGATTGCTGGCCAGGATAATCATTCTCATATTCTTGAGCACCTTCTGCCGATCTTCCGGGCTCAACTCGGGATTTTTTTCGACCGCATCCTTCACTTGTTTGTCGGTAAGGTTTTCTTGTTCCCCGAACGCCTCGGTCTGGATGCTGGCGGCGGGAATCCCAAGTGCCACAAGGAAGCCCTTCACTCGCTCCACTCGCCGTTGGGAAAGCGCCTGATTGTATTCCGCCGAACCGCGCGGATCCGCATGGCCTTCGAGCGTCAAGCGCGCATCCGGCTTGTTTTGAAGATAGGTCTGGAAATCGCTGGCGAGCGTAGTGAGAGTCGTCTCCTGGCTGCTAAGCAGACCAGCATCAGGCTTTTCTACCGTCGGCTTCGCCGTCGCAAAATAGACGCTGTGAAGCGCGAGCCTTTTCTCAATGGCCGCAACATCGGGCACCGGAGGTGGAGGAGGTGGCGCTTGCAGGTTCACCGTGGTCGTGGCCGAAGCCGTGAGGGGCTGGTTGCGGTCATCGGCTACGTTGCAGGTCACGGTAATTGTCCCCGGCTGAGCGCCCGTAGCCGCCAGGACTGCGGTTGAGGTATTGCCGCTAATGTTCCCGGCGCTAGTGGTATAGGTATAAGTCAGCATGCGCCCATCAGGGCTGGTCGCGGTCGAAGTAATGGTTGAAGAACCACCCATGGGCAAGCTCGCTGGATCTGCCGAACACGAAATCACCGGTGGACGCGGCTCTTTCACGGTGAATCTGGCACCGCAAGTCGCAACACCACTGGCACTGCCATCGCTCAAGCTGGCCGTGACCTGATAGGAGCCCGGCTGCAAGCCGGTGGTGTCGATTTGCGTGGACGCGCGAGTCTCGCCAGGTTTAACTCCTGAGCCGCTCCAGCTGTATTGCAGCGTGCGCTTCGGGTTGAAATTAGATCCGGACGCCGTCGCGGTCACCCCGTCGCCGGCAAGAACTTCAGCTGGCAGTACAGAGCACACCGCGCTGGGCACAGCTATAACCTGCTTGCCGCCCCACATGAATACCAAGCCACTCTGCAGCCTTGCGCCTCTGACATCCGTGGCGGGAACGATCGACGATGGGCCATACTGATGATTGGAGAATACGTAGTCGGCCCGGATCGCGCGCCAATAGAAGCGCCGGGTCAACTTCAGATCAAGACCGCCGCCCGCCATGAATCCGAACCGGTCATCTCGCTGGAACAGGTCAGATGTGAGGCGATGCCAGCCCACCAGGCCTTCGACAAACGGAGAAAAGTAATGCGTGCGAAGAGTCAGCTTCGGTCCCAGTGAGCCGTTAAAAAGAGAAGCATCGTCAATTCGCATAGCGACCCCAGACTCGCCGCTGGCCTTCTGTCCACTCAGGTCTCCCGTCAATCCGAGCCACCGGTTGAAGTCATAGGTGACGCTGGCCCCTAGGCCGCGGGGATTCGATTCGAGCGGACTTCTCACCGGGAGCAGTCCTCCGGGCAGCAAACCGTGAATGTCTGCGCCGGGATAGAAGAAAGAATAGCCGCCATAAAGCTCCCACTTGGGAGGAGCTTGATCCTGCGCTGCCGCGACCGTGCCCAGGCTGCAAAAGACAACAAGTAATATCAACGTGGAAACTGGAACCAGCCCACTGTGCATCTGAAAGCGAGATGACATACGAAAACTCCTCCAAGAAATTGATGACTTGAATGCTGACCAGCCGGTCCGGCGGAGAGCCAGCCTCGAACTGGCCCTCCCGCCAAATGCATCTTGCTTACGGGGCCGTAACCGTATTGCTGTCCAAAGTGACTGCGCCATTGCGGGCCAGTGCTCTGCCCGTCAGCGTGGCGCCGGTATCGAGCGTGATCGATTGCAGCGACAGTATGGTTCCCTGGAAGATTGAGTTGGTCCCCAGCGTCGCTGAGCTGGAAACCTGCCAGAAAACGTTCTTGGCTTGCGCTCCACCGGCCAGGATCACCTGCGTGCTTCCGATCGTGGTAAGCGTGGATCCGATCTGGAAAATGAAAACTGCATTCGCGTTGCCCCGTGCGTCGAGGGTAACGTTGCCTGCGGTTAACATCACGGTGCTGGAGTTCGTATACAGCCCGGGCGGAAAAGTCAGCCCGCTCAAGTTTCCTGGCAGCACCGCACCTCCAGGTAAGCCAGCAGCGTAGAGGTATGCCGTGGTCAAATCGAGTTCAGCCTGTGCCGCAGTCGGATCGGTTACATGCATCACGGCCGGTGGAGTCAGTGTTCCCGGGGGAAAGCCGGTGACGGCACTTCCCGGACTCAGTCCCAGATCACCGCCCGTAATAATGGTTGGACCGGTATTGGTAACCGTGGAACCAGCCAGTGCTTCAAAGCTCGCAGCTGATCCCATGGGCACCGGTGCTTGACACGCCAGAGTCGCGGTGGTGAAGCTCCAGAGATAATTAGCAGCCAACGCGTTGCCCGCCAGATCCTGAGCGCCAGTGGTGATCTTCCCGGTGTAGGTTGTGTTCAGCGCGAGATTGGCGGTCGGCGTAAAGGTGGCAATTTTGCCGGTGCCGTCCAGTGTCACAACTCCGGTCACCCCCGTCGCCACTGTGAACGTTGTCGTATTGATGGTGACAGGATTCATGGCTTCATTGAATGTCGCCGTGACCACCGTGTTGGGGCACACGCCGATCGCTCCATTGGGAGGAGTTACAGAAATCACAGCCGGAGGGGGAGGCGCAGCACACGATGTGGCTGCCGTGGTGAAGGTCCACGTGAAGTTGCTGGCCAGCGCGTTGCCCGCTGGGTTCTTGGCGCCAGTAGTTATCGTCGCGGTATAGGCTTTGTTCAGCGCGAGATTACTGGACGGCGTAAAAGTAAAAATCTTGTTGGTTGAATCGTGAGTTACTGTCCCGGTTACACCGGGCGACACGGTAAAGGTTGTAGCGTTGATCGTCGTCGGATCCATCGCCTGCGGGAAAGTGGCCGCGATTACTGTGTTGGGACAGATTCCAGTCGAGACGTTGGGCGGAGTCACGGAGATCGGCGCAGCGGGGGCTACACAAGCTGTCGCGCTGGTGGTGAAAGTCCATACCGCATTACTGGCCAGACCATTGCCGTACATGTCCTGTGCGCCGGTGGTGATCGTAGCCGTATACAGCGTGCTCAATGCGAGAGTGCTTGCCGGTGTGAAGATCGCGGTATCACTGGAGGCATCGAAAGTGACCACTCCCGTGACCGCCGCCGAGCCCGGACCCGTAACCGTAAAGGTCGAGCCATCGATTGATGCCGGATTCATCGGCTTGCTGAATGTTGCCGTCACGATCGAGTTGGGGCACGCACCCACTGCCCCACTGGGAGGGGTTAGGGAACTCGCGACCGGCGAACTTACGGTTGGATTTGTGCCGGCCTTGTCGTAATCACTGCATGCGGTGGTGAAAATGAGCAATAGAAATGCCGCAAAGCAGATTGCTGAATTGTTGTATCGACGCGTGACGCTCATCTTTATTTCCTCTCGGCGGTTGCCGCGATTGCTTGCCTCTTTTCGCAAACTAGTCTTCGCGCAGCCCTGAACACAAGGATTTCGGGCACACTGATGGGCGTATTGTGGTCCGCAGCTTCCCGTTTCGGAATTCTGAGTGAGCGATTCAGCAGATGAATTTTGCGCTGGACTTGCGAAGGCCGGACGGTTCGCGTGCTAGCTCGGCGACCGCAATAGATAGCTCATTTCTTCCGTACCCGCAACTCGGTTGTCGCTACCACCTCCCCGAATTGCCCTATACCCGCCACTTGAGTGATACTTGAGAATCAGTTCATCGAGGTTCATGCTAAGGAGTACTTATTACGACGAGCACAGGAAAAATTCTTCACATGGCTCAAAAGGCTAATCCCAAAAAATCTTCTGTCGCGGACGATCCACGCGCTTCACAAGCACTGCAGAATTACGAAGCCGGGCTGCGCGCCTTGCAGGAGCACAAGTTCGACAAGGCCAAGCCTTTGTTTCAGAAAGTGCTGGCCGGGGGCAGCAAGGAGCTGGGCGACCGCGCGGCCATCCATCTCAGCATCTGCAACCAGCATCTCGAACGCTCCGCCACTACGCAGTTCAAGACGATCGAGGAGCATTTCGATTACTCCGTTTCGCTCATGAATGTCGGCGACTACGTCACCGCCCGCGAGCACATTGAAAAACTTGTCAAGCAGGCGCCTAAGACCGATTTTGTTATCTATGGCCTGGCTGCCCTCGACTGTCTCACCGGACACGTGGAAGATTCGCTCAGGCATCTGGATGAAGCTCTTCGCCTGAATGCCAGTCTGCGCTACCAGGCGCGCAACGATTCTGATTTTCACAATCTGGCCGAAGATCCCCGGTTCACTGAGTTGTTGTACCCAGATCCCGCTGCCGACCTGGCTTCGCCGGAAAGTTCATTCCGCGAAGACGAATCGTATTAGCGAGGCGGGCAATCGAGCTTCCCTCGATGGAAACCAAAACAGCGACATTCTCGCCCCTGGAGAGGACCACCCGCGAGCGTGGCCTTCGCGTTGTGGCCATTGGCGGGGGCACCGGTCTCTCTACTCTGCTCAAGGGACTCAAACGCTTCGCGCTCACTCCCGGAGAACTGCCAGCGGCACACCCCGGCGCGCAGGTCATTCGCGATCTCTGCGCCGTGGTCACCGTAAGCGATGACGGTGGCTCCAGCGGACGCTTGCGCAAAGAACTCAACATGCTTCCGCCGGGCGATATTCGCAATTGCATCGTCGCCCTCAGCGAGGACGAAGCTCTGCTCTCCCAGCTCTTCCAGCATCGCTTCAACAAAGGCTCCGGTCTCGAAGGCCACAGCTTCGGCAATTTATTCCTGGCGGCGTTAACTTCCATCACTGAGGATTTTGCCGAAGCGGTGCGGCTCTCCTCGGAAATTCTCGTCACACGTGGCCACATCCATCCCGCAACAACGTCGAATATCGAACTCGAAGCTCTGATGGAAGACGGCACCCGCGTACGCGGCGAGACCAAAATCACCGCCAGCAAAGGCCGCATCCAGGAATTGTTTCTGGTTCCTCCTGATGTCGAACCTCTGCCGCAAACACTCGACGCCATTGCCGGCGCCGATATCATCAGCATCGGACCAGGCTCGCTCTTCACCAGCCTGATTCCAAACTTGCTGGTCCGCGGTATCGCCGAGGCTATCGTGAGTTCACCCGCCACCAAGGTTTACATCTGCAATCTGATGACGCAGGCCAACGAGAGCCTTGGCCTTACCGCCGCCGATCACATCCGCGCGCTCAATCGCCATGCCGGTCAGCAAATTTTCGACTACGCTCTGATCAACCGTACGCCGGTCTCGGATGAGCTAAAGGCAAAGTACGCGCTCGAAGGCGCCTGTCAAATCGTCGCTGATCTCGATGCCATTGAATCTCTGGGCGTCATCCCCGTGCTAGGGGATTATTTGGAAGAGGCCGGAGTCGCGCGCCACAATACCGCCCGCGTGGCCAGCGATTTGGTGCAGCTTGGATCTCAACCCGCGAGCGAGCGCAAGGCCGGACCCTCGGAGAAGGCTTAATTTATTTCCTCTCTTCCGCACCGACTTCGCAATCGCTAGAATGTTCAGGAACGAAGAAGATCGGCAATTCTCAATGTCGAGTTAGTGAAGGGCGAATGTCTATGGCCGAAGTGAAATGGCGAACCATCGGTTGCCTGCTCTTGATTCTTGCGCTAGCTGGCGCTGCCGCGGCACAGAAGGATGAAGAGGGACCGGTTGCGACTCTGACTTTTCTCGTCATCAAAGATGACAACGGCAAACCCATTCGCAACGCCGCCGTGATCATGCACCCCGTCAGCGCGGACGGCAAACAAAGCCGCGGCGGACTCGAACTCAAAACCAATAACGACGGCAGAACCAGCTTCGACGATGTTCCCTACGGCAAATTACGCGTGCAGGTTTTAGCCACCGGGTTCCAAACCTTCGGCGAAGATTACGATATCGACAAAGCCAAGCTGGACTTGACCATCAAACTGAAACGCCCGCAGGGGCAATACTCAATCTACGAGAACCATCCGGAGGAAAAGAAGGACGACAAACCATCGTCCCCTCCAGATCCAAACGCGAAGCCGCAATAACTGAAACGAGTAAAACTTTGCTTATGTCCTATCTTCTGAAAACCGAACCTACCGTATATTCCTTCGCCGATCTGCAGCGTGACCAGACCACGACCTGGGACGGCGTCACCAACCCCGTCGCCGTCAGAAATCTCCGCGGCATGAAGCCGGGAGATCAGTTGGTGATCTACCACACGGGAGACGAAAAGAGCGCTGTGGGAACCGCCTCAGTCGTCTCGGTGGAAACCGGCGATCCTAAAAATCCACAAATAAAAATCAAATTTGGCAAACCTATCGCCAAGCCCGTGACCCTGGCGGAGATGAAAGCCAACAAACTATTCGCCGATTCTCCTCTGGTGCATCAAGGACGACTGAGCGTTGTCCCTTTGACGGGCGCGCAGCATAAGTTCATTACCGGCTCATAGGTTAAGCTTTCGCGTCCCGCCGAATCAGCGCGTGATCCACAAAAAATCCAATGCCTACCGCCAGCGGAATGATCCCAAACGTAGCCGCGATCATCGCATCGGGCTCGACCCTGGCGATCAAAACAAACGTCGCGATGTAACCGATCGCTCCGGCGACCAGAAGAACTCCCGATCGACGCGAACGAGCCGATTCTGAAAGTTCCGGTTGCATGGGTATGTCCACGCCGCGCGCGATCGCCGCCATGCGTTCTTCGCTGCGCAGCTTGCGCACCCGGAAAAATGTATACATGGCCGCCATCGGAATCCCCAGGGACATCACCACTGCCGCCAGTCCAACCAAATTACCGTCCATACATGCCTCCTGATCCAGCGCGGGTTCAGTCCCACGGTCTGGTCAAACGTAGTTACGGTGGGCCACCAAAAAAGTTCCCCGTTTCAGGACTTACAAAACTTTGCAAAACTCCCTGCCGCTCGCTAGCAACCCTGTGACATCCTAGGTGTTCTTAGCCAGTAACGGCCTCAGGCCGTTCTCTATCTAGGGAAGCCACTTCGGCGCTTCCGCTGAAACTAAAGAGGAATTGCAAGAATGAAATTGAAAGTCTCCTCGATGAATCGTTCGCCCCTCCTGCTAGAAGCGTGTCTTCTGGGATTTCTCTTCTTACTCCCTTTGCCCGCGCAAGACTCTCAACAACAGACCTCCCAGCAAAATGGTTCACAGGAAAAAGCGGCGCCGGCGCAGGACTCCCAGGAGAAAGTAGACGTCAACGACGTCACCCGCACCTACGTCGTGCATCTGCCCCAAGGCTACAAGCAGGATCAACACTATCCGGTTGTCATTCTTTTCCATGGACGAAATCAGGATGCCGCCGATATGGCGGGGATCACTCACTTCAATCGTCTTGCCGACAAAGACAGCATTATCGCTGTTTATCCTAATGCCGCGCATGGCTCATGGAATGTAGGAGTGCGCGCGGAACAAGTAAATCAGGCAATGCAGCCCCGCCGCGGAGGTCGTCGTGGAGGATGGGGAGGCTATCCCGGCGGTGGCGGCGGATACCCAGGAGGTGGCGGTGGCTATCCCGGCGGTGGTGGAGGCGGTTATCCGGGCGGCGGACAGGGTGGCGGCCAAAGTGGAGGAGAGAATCCCAGCGAGAACCGGAATAAATCCGAGCCCCCGGACGACGTAGCCTTCCTCAATCAAATGCTCGATCAGCTTCCCATGAAGTATTCGGTAGATGCTCGCCGCATCTACGCCACCGGCCTGGGCGATGGAGGTTTCATGGCTCTGCGCGTAGGTTGCAACATGGCGGATCGCGTAGCGGCAATCGCCGCAGTCGGCGCCGCGATGCCCAAAACCATGATCTGCCTTCCGGCACGTGCCGCGTCAGCGCTGTTCATCAGTGGTACGGACGACCCTATCGTTCCCGACAACGGCGGCAATTACAAGCCCGGTCGATTCCATGTGCTCTCCGCGGAAGATAGCGCGAAAACCTGGGCGAAGTTCGACCACTGCGGCGAAAAGCCAGAGCAGGCGAAGTTGCCATCGGCGGAAAAAGGCGGTAAGGAAACGAAAGCCTATACCTACAGCGGCTGCCAGGATAACGCTCTGGTCGTGCTTTACAGCGTAAAGAATGGCGGCAACACATGGCCCGGCGGCGAGCAATACATGAGCGAAAAAGAGGTCGGCAAGACCAGCAACGCTCTCAACGCCAACGACGCCATCTGGGGTTTCCTGGTCACAAAGAAAATCGCCGGCGATAGCGGCGTGCAAAAATAGGGCTCACTCCAGATGCGACTGCGCATCGGGATAGAACTTGGCAATCATGCGTCCTGTCATCAACCCGCCCTCGTACTCCGGAATGATCACCTCATCCGCTCCCGAGTTGCGCATCGCCTGTGCATAGCGGGACTGTCCAGCCCGCGTAATAATGCGTGCCTTCGGGTTCAACGACTTCGCGGTAACCGTGATGTAAAGATTGTCCGCATCATTATCGATCACAATGCAGACCCCGCGCGCCCGCTCGATTCCAGCCGACTGCAAGACGTCATGCCGTTTGGCGTCGCCCTGGATAGCAAGGACTTTATCCTTCAGCAGTTCTCGGCATAATCCTTCGCTGGTCTCGATCAACACAAAAGGAATCTTCAGACGGTTCAGTTGGTCCACCACCGTTCTTCCCACTTGCCCGTAGCCGCAGATGATGAAGTGATCGCGTAATTTTTCGATGCTCACATCGTTCACCATGGTTCTCCAGGCCTCCATTCCCTGCCGGTTGAAAATCGTGACCGCAACCCGTTCGGCTACCCAAATCTGAAATGCGAACACACCGCAATACACAAAAATAGAAAACAGCTTGGTCGAAGTGTGTACGCGCCGGGCATCGATCGCATGCGGCTGGATCATCCAGAACAGCGCATCCTGCCAGCTCAGCCCCTCCAGTTGCCTGTACACCAGCACACACATCAGGCTGAATGCGGCAAACACCACAAACGGCAGCCACAACCGCCGTAAGAACAGCAGCAGGATTCGAAACATGAGGCAGGAATACTACAGGAAGTGTACACCGCGAACAATGGAAATGCGGATTTGCATAAACCGATCAACCGAATCGATTCCTTGAATTTGCACAAACAAAAACCCACCTTCCGCTGACTTTCCGAAAGGTGGGCGAGAGTGCGCCACTCTCTTCATTACTGAAACACCCTCACTGAAACAGATTCAACGTGTTGGTGGCATCATCCACGTAGTAAAGACTGTGCGCCTCAACCACCAATCCGAACAAAGCGCCTGCTCCTGGCGGTTTTCCATTGTTGTCCAACAGATCTTCGGTGAGCTGTTCACCGCCCGGTTTAATCGTAACCAGGAAGCCGTTGTTTCCGTTGACTGCGAGGATGCTGCTGTCTGGCGCCACCGTCAGCCCCAAAGGATCATTGAGGAAGCCATTTCTCGTGATCGTAGTGCCCGTTCCGGCTGACATCACCCGAGTCGCCGGATCGGAAATGGCCACGATGCGATTGTTCAGACTGTCCGCCACATACAATGTTTGTGCGTTGCCACTCAATGCGACTCCGGTCGGCCCAATTACCAAAGCTGCGGGATCCGTCCGTTCCGAGAAACCTGAGGCAATCACGGTAATCGATTGCAAGCTAGGCATGGCGCCATACAAACCGGTCAGAATGAGCCTCACCACTGTCCCTTCGTGAACCACTTTCCCGCCCGCTGCCTGCGTGCCATTTAAAACATTGGTCACAAAAAGATCCGCACTGCTTCCAGAATCAAGAGCCGTCATATCCCATGGACCATTAATCAACGAACCATAGAACGTCTGAACCACCACTCCGTCACTATTGAGCAGCAGCAAGCATCCAGCCTGCACGGTCGCCGACGTACCATCGGTGGTCGGCAAACTGCCTACGATCACCCATCCGCTGCGGAGCACAGCCAACGCCGTGGTCAAGCCAATGCCGCCCGGACAAGGCCCCGGCAGCTTAGCGGCATCAATTTGAGCAAATAGAGTGACCACCCCTTCGGGCGAAATCTGCACAATCGTCGTGCCCGTACCCTGCAGATTCGCGCTGTTATTGAAATTGCTTACGAGAATATTTCCCTTGGTGAGCGAGCCTTTACTGTTTGTCACCAGAGCCACTCCGTACGGGTTCACATCCCCGTTCGCCGGAACAGTCGATGCAATCACGCTGGTGCCGCCGGGAGAAGCCTGTGCGCTTGCGGACGAGCCGCAAGCAAGAATCAGCACTAGGGCCGCGCTGCAAGCTTTGACTTTGTCGAATGCATTCATGATGATCCTCCTTCGAGTGAAAACCTGGGTTGAGGCAGAAGCGAGTGGCATGACCGCTACTGCGCGAGGATCAGTCTGGGACGCGCGTTGCAGGCGATTGTCAGGAAATTGTCAATTCCCTGTCATTTCTTAAGATTGGAATCCGTCGCCGCGCTTCCGCGATCAACGAATGAATTGTCTTAACTCACGCCGCAGAATTTTCCCCGAGGCCGTTTTGGGTACGACCTCCACAAAGAGCACTTCGCGCGGTTGCTTGTAGTGAGTCAGCCGTTCGCCGACGAAGGCGCACAATTCTTCTTCCATCTTCTTGCCGTTCGCAAATCCCTCGCGCAGCGCGATGAACGCCACTGGAATTTCCCCAGCCGCGGCATCTGGACGTCCCACCACTCCACACTCCCGCACGGCGGGATGCTCCAGCAATACCGCTTCCACCTCCGCGGGTGCCACAGGAAAACCTTTGTACTTGATCATTTCTTTGCGCCGGTCAACCACACGGTAAAAACCCTCGCGATCCCGCGTGACAATGTCACCCGACCAATACCATCCGTCGCGCAGCACGGCCGCGGTCGCATCGGGCTCTTTCCAATACCCACGCATGAACTGCGGACCGCGCATCACTAGCTCTCCCGGCTGACCCGTCGCAACCTCACTCGCGCCGTTCTCCGACGCGGCAAAATTCTCCGTCCCCACCACTCGGCACTCCGTCTTCACCAGAGGATGCCCAATCGAATCTGGCCGGTAAAGCTCCGGCTCCAGATATCCAACGTGCGTTACCGGCGAAGCTTCCGTCATCCCGTAACCCTGGCAAACCAGAATCCCCGTCAGAGCCGTGAACCTTCGCGGCAACTCCGGAGCCAGCGGCGCTGCCCCGGACTTCACCCAGTGCAACTTATGATTTTTTGGAAACTGTCCTGCCTCCGCCGCCAGGCACAACGCATTCATCGCCGGAGGCACCATGAGCATCGTGGTGATCGATTCTTCCACCAGCAGCGAACAAACTTGAGCCACGTTAAAACGCGGTATCAGCACCAGAGTCGCGCTCATCATCAACATCGGATTCAGCGCCACGTTCAGCCCGTAGATGTGATACAGCGGCAGAAAGCAAAGCAGCTTGTCGGTCGACTTCAGCAGCGCCGCACGCGGGCCTATCAACTGATACACATTTGCCACCAGATTGTAGTGCGAAAGCATTACGCCTTTGGGCAGGCCCGTCGTGCCGCTGGAATAAGGCAGGGCCGCCAATGTCTCCTTCGATCCACGCTCCGGACGCGCCAATTTTGCGCTCACCAGCTTCAGTAAATTCGAGAACGGTTCGCTCCCACTTGCTTGTTCCCGCGTGCAATACACTCGCCGCAGATTCGGCAGCCCCGCCAGATTAATTCCAGCAATATTCGGCGCGTCGGTGATGAGCAACACCGCTCCCGAATTCTCCAACTGATATCGGACTTCACGCTCGCGGTAGGTAGGATTCAGCAGCGTAGGGATCGCGCCCGCTAACGTTGCCGCATGATAAGCCACGCAGAATTCCCAAGAGTTCGGCAAGAAAATAGCGAGGACTTCACCCGCCTTAACCCCAGCAGCAGCCAAACCTCGCGCCAGCGTTTCGACGGTGTCGCCATACTCGGCATAAGTCATCCGCCGCGCGCACGAAGTATCCACCAGCGCCGTTTTCTGCGCATGCTGCCGGCACGAGGCCAGAATCGCATCGTGGACAAAAATATTTGTGGGATCAGCGTAAAGATCAGTGCGCAACATGGGCGGGACGATTCTAGACGGAAATGATTGTAGCGGAAACTTTGCGAACTCGCTGCGAACCACTTACCAGAGTTCTCACGCTCGTCTAAAGCACTCCGCCGGTCTTCACCGCCAGAATATTAAGTGCCATCTCCAGCTTGGTAATAGCGGCGCCGAGTTCCGGATGCGTTCCAATCTTCTCTTGCAAGGCCTTCAAAATCGTGTGAGCACTCGCAACATGCCCCGCTGC
>JBAVGI010000097.1:0-1878 GCA_049684755.1 Candidatus Sulfotelmatobacter sp. | reverse complement strand
GCCTGTTGGTTCAATTCCGTACGGTCAATAACAATTGCCGGCGCTGCCACTCGTCCCTGGACGAGGAACCCGAGCCCGAACCGGTGGTGATGACGCCGCCAGTAATGATGCCGATGCCCGGGATGGGCCGTGGGCATTTGAACCTCGCGACCTCCATCCGCTCGCTGCGCCTGCGCAGCGGGTTGAGCCAGCGGCAACTGGCCGGACGCATGTCCGTGCCGCGAACCTACGTTTCCAAAATTGAAAACGAGAAAGCCACGCCCACGCTGTCTTCCCTGGAGCGGCTGGCTCGAGCCCTGGAGGTGACCGTGCCGGAGTTGCTTAGTGGCGGTGAAAAGAACCGCCAGGACGAAATCAGCGAACTGATGAAAGATCAGTTCATCGCGGAGATTCTGCCGTTTGTTTCGCAGCTGAACGGTATGCAAATGTCGAGCATCCTGACTCAAGTGCGGGATTTGACGTTGCGGCCGCGAAGGACCGCGTAGACGCAGTTGTGTGGGGACAGCCGTCCCCGGCTGTCCGCGGCGCGCAGCGCGGCCGTCCTCTTCCGAGTTTATCCGGGCAAACCAGCCAACTCACGGCCGGGACCAAAACCTTGGTCCCGGCTTTTTTCATGCGCGTTGCCAGATGAATCGCAAGAAGATCGACAGTCATCTATGCATTATGAATTTAGAAGAATCCGGGAAATTGGTTTCGGCTTTGCCCGCCTTGAATCAGTCTGAAGTGAATGCCTGGGGAGGCGACACCCCGCGCATTGCAGTCCCGTCGGCAACGAATCCATCTGCGGACGCCGGGTTGATGGATGCATACTCTCGCGCGGTAACTGGAGTGGTAGAAGCCGTCAGCCCTTCGGTGGTGAACATAGAAGTGCATCAATCCACTGGCCGCACGCGTTCAGGCGAGCCGCGCGAACGGCGCGGTGGAGGGTCGGGGTTCATTTTTACACCCGATGGTTTGATTCTTACCAACAGCCATGTGGTGCACGATGCGCGGCGCATCGAAGTCACGTTAGCCGATGGCCGGCGTATGCCATCGACTGCGATCGGCGACGATCCTGCGAGTGACCTGGCTGTAGTGCGAGTGGATGAGCCCGGACTTACCATGGCCGCTCTGGGCGATTCGCAGCAGTTGCGCGTAGGCCAGCTTGTCGTGGCCATTGGGAATCCTTACGGATTTCAGTCCACGGTGACGGCAGGAGTGGTGAGCGCACTGGGACGTTCGCTGCGGTCGTATTCCGGACGCCTGATTGATGACGTGATCCAGACCGATGCCGCACTCAATCCCGGCAATTCTGGCGGACCGTTAGTCGATTCGGCCGGCCGGGTGGTTGGGGTGAACACGGCTACGATTCAGCCTGCACAAGGAATCTGCTTCGCCATTGGCATTAACACTGCGAAGTTCATAGCCAGCCGCCTGCTGCGCGATGGGCGAATTCGCCGCAGCTTCATCGGCGTCTCCGCGCAAACGGTTCCGATTCACCGGCGCGTGGTGCGCTTCTACGATCTGCTCAAGGAATCGGGCGCTCTGGTTCTTTCAGTGGAGGAGAAGAGTCCGGCGCAACGCGGTGGGCTGCGCGAGAACGATGTAATCATTGCGCTGGAGGGTCAGCCAGTAGCCGGAGTGGACGATCTGCACCGCGTGCTGACCGACGTTCGCGTTGGCGTAAGCTGCTCGCTGACGGTGCTGCGGCATACGGAGAAGCTGGAGTTGAAGATCCTGCCGGAAGAAGCGAAGTAACTGGTGTGGAGCACGCACTCTTGCCCGCGAAACGGCCTTCGTAACCTAAAGGTGCATGACTTTTGGCATGTCGAACGTGTATGTTTCTCGGGTGCAGTAAACTATACTTATCTGGTCATGGCTAAGGCCGCCCCCAACTCG
>JBAVGI010000096.1:0-1895 GCA_049684755.1 Candidatus Sulfotelmatobacter sp. | reverse complement strand
TGGTCTTTTCGCCCGGCTCCGCTCCACATTTGCAGCAGGATTCCACAAAAGTGGTCTGAGCTTTCAATAGAGTCGTGCCCGTTCCGGATATCGTCCATTGCAAGTTCGAGGCTTAATGAACGATTCGCTGCAGCTCAAACCGGAGAGGAGAATAATCATGAAGAAAGTTTATCGGGTCGTAACTGTCGTTGCTGCGCTGATGGGCGCGGCTCTAAACGCCGCCGCGGCGGGTCCTGCGCCGACTGGCATCAAAAACGTGGTTCTGGTGCATGGTGCCTTTGCCGATGGCTCTGGTTGGGACGCCGTCGCCAAGATCCTTGAGAAGGACGGCTACACGGTATCGGTTGCGCAACCCCCCGAGACGTCGTACGCCGACGACCAGAAATACACGAGGGCCGCAATCGACGCCATGGGCGGGCCGGTCCTGCTGGTCGGCCATAGCTACGGCGGGTCTATCATCAGCGAAGCTGGCAACGATACAAACGTTGCGGCACTGGTATACATTGCCGCCTTTGCGCTCGATGAAGGCGAGAGCTGTGCGTCAATTGAAACGGCGGTGCCGCAAGCCTCCAAGGCATTCAAACCGGATAGCAATGGAAACTGGTGGATAGAACAGGAGCATTTCGCTGCCGACTTCGCAGCCGATATCCCCCCGGCACAGGCTCACTTCATGGCTATAGCGCAGGTGCCGATCTCCACCGATTCATTCACCCATAAGGTCACGAATCCCGCCTGGAAGAACAAGCCGACGTGGTACATGGTGGCCAGCTCAGACCGGTCGATCAATCCGATACAGGAACGCATGATGGCGAAGCGCGCCAATGCCAAGACGGTCGAAGTGAATGCGAGCCACGTGGCCTATATGTCTCATCCGAAGGAAGCAGCCAAGCTCATCGAAGAGGCTGCCACCTCCGCACACGCCAACTAGTAGCCAGTAAATGTTTAGTTGCAAGAGAAATGTACAGCCCGCGCGTGAAGCAAGAGCGATTTGACGCGAAGGCGCGCAAGATTGAAATCGAAAATCAAATGATCCATGTGGATCTTTAAAAAGGAGAATAATCGTGAAACAGCATATTAAGAATGTAGTTCTGGTGCATGGAGCTTTCGCTGATGGATCCGGCCGGAAGAGCGTAGCTGACATCCTCAAGAATGATGGCTACAAGGTGTCGGTGGCGCAACCTCCCGAGACTTCGTACGCCGACGATCAAAAATACACAAAGGCCGCCATCGACGCCATGGGCGGCCCAGTGGTTCTGGTCGGTCACAGTTATGGCGGCTCCATCATCACCGAGGCTGGAAATCATCCAAACGTTGCGGCGCTGGTCTATATTGCTGCATTTGCTCTCGATGAAGGTGAGAGTTGTGCGTCGATCGAACAGGCCTTGCCGCAAGCATCCAAGGCGTTCAAAGCGGACAGCAATGGACTTTGGTGGATAGACGAGGCGCACTTCGTCGCCGACTTCGCAGCGGACATCCCACGGGATGAGGCGGAGTTCATGGCTATATCGCAGGTGCCGATCTCTACCGACTCGTTCACCCATCAGGTTAAGAATCCCGCCTGGAAGCACAAGCCCACCTGGTACATGGTGGCCACCCTAGACCGATCGATCAATCCGGACCAAGAAAGGATGATGGCGAAGCGCGCCAACGCCAAGACGGTCGAAGTGAATTCCAGCCATGTGGCCTACATGTCTCATCCGAAGGAAGCGGCCAATCTCATCGAAGAGGCTGCTACCTCCGCGTCAGCCACGGCAGCAGCGTGAGTTGCGTCGGTGATCGGATCGCGATCCTTGGCCACACTACGCCAGTCACTCTCGATGTCCGGTCGGTCGGGCATGAATAACTTGGCATGAATGAGTGGCCTCCGCCGATCCTGACTATCGGCGGAGGCCCAG
>JBAVGI010000095.1:0-6467 GCA_049684755.1 Candidatus Sulfotelmatobacter sp. | reverse complement strand
GCGGCGCAGTTTTGTGACTCTGCCCGCTTCAACCCACTCCACCACAAAAATGTTGCCCTCGTGGTCGAAGCAGGCGCTATGTGGACAAACGAACCTTCCGGGAACAAATGTTCCGTGTTCCTGATTTCGAACCGTGCTCCAGTCCGCCTTCGAAAATTCCCCCTGGCCCAGGCTCGCGACGACCGTGTTCTTGCGGTCAAGAATCACGACTTTGCTTAAAAGATCTGGAATTACGACTTCGCCATTTCGTTCGTGAAAATAACATGGCATCTTCGTGGTGCCCAGAATGAAGTCAACGTGTTTGCCATCCAGGCTAAATCGGTGCAATCGGCTGTTGCCCCGGTCGGCGACCACCAGAAGCGGTGTCTGTTCGCGGGTATCGATCAACAACCCGTGCGGACAATCGAGTTGATCGTCGCCTGTGCCGAGGCCGCCAAAGGAGCGAATAAACTCGGCTTTCTGGTTGTACTGATTGATAAAGCTCGATCCGTATCCATCGCCCACGTAAATATCTCCATTCGGAGCGATGGCCACATTCGTGGGGCGATACGGCACCGCCGAGTTTTTGTCTTTGGGCTTATAGGCTTCCGATTCCGCCGGATAGCCCAGGGTAAATACTTCTTCCCCCTTCAGTGTTCGCTTGGTCACGATGCCATGTTGGAAATCGCAAAGGTAGAGGAAGTCTTCGCTTCCTTCTCTGCGGATGGTCAGTCCGTGCGCTCCACCTTTGAACTGCCGTCCCCAGGAACGGACGAACTTCCCGTCGCGATCGAACACTACCATCGTGTCCAGGCTCTCGCTGGTCGCATTCACTGTGTGATGGATGTAGATATTGCCTTGCGAATCTTCGCAGACACCGTGCGTATTGCCGTACTTGATGGTTCGCGGCAACTCACCCCAGTCATGAATGGCCTCGTACTGATGATCGTCCTGTCCAAGGATTGGCGGTTTAGCGCCGCTCTTGTCCGTTGCTCCCAACAGTGAAGGAGCGCAGGCTACGGTTGCGGCGGAGACGAGAAAATTGCGACGCGTGACTTCCATGATCAAGCGCTCCAAATAGATTGACGGGAAAATCTAGGAATAAATTTGGTTAAGAAAGAGACTTCGCGGCGCCGGCTCACTTTACTTGCTCGCAACCGCAGCCTTTTCGTCCACCAGTTTAGGATCGGCGAATTGCAACCAGAAGCCCATCATCTCTTCATCGCTGGGCTCACCCCAGCGAATCGCTTTCGAGGGATCGGGATTCTGGGCATTATCGAACGAGTTGTCGAAATATGCGGTGGTCACCAGCTTTGTACCTTTGGGTAACAAGAACTGGTGCTTCAGGAAATAAGTCTCCTGCCAGCGGAAGTTATAGTGCGGCACATTTAATAGGACTTCGTGATGGCCGTCAGGGAAGATCGCTTCCGTGGTCATACTTTTTCCGCGAAAATGCATGTGTGCGGTGTAGGCCAAAACGGTTACATCCTTAGGCAACGTGTAACACGAGGTCACCCGGTGATTGTTGTCGTTGGGCGGGATCAGAAAGAGATCATTCCAGATTTCGTATTGCGCAATCTCGTGCTTCACGGGTTCTGTGGCAAACACCAGGCCGATGCTGGTTCGATCTTTCACGTCGTCGCCGGTATGGTTGCTGTAGTGAACCTGAAACTGCAGATACGAACCTGCCGGAATCCTCAGCGCGTAACCAGCAGGGCGAGTCTCGGCCAGGTGTCCCGGCAAATAGATTCCAGGGACGATGTTCAGATACCCGGACCCCTTGCCCGGAACTCCACCACCATCAGGCGCCGAGCAGCCATCGTCGATGACTGGTGCATCCGGTCTCATGTGCAAAACCTTGCCGGTGCGGTAATGATATTTGTCGACTCCGGCATCCGCTTTGCCATGCTCCGCTACTTCTTTCGCGACTTTATCGGCAGCAATTACTGACACGGTTGCGTGATGAACTACGCGCCGGTCTCCGGGAAGCACCTCGGCGGCCTGGATCCACTTGTCCTCGGTGAAATTCGTGGGAACATAAATGTATTCGTAATCATCCTGGCTGCCGCCGCTTACTGTGAACTCGGGAATCGTAAATACGGCGTCTGGCTTGATGTGCCAGCCCACGGGGAACACGGGAGCCGGAGGCAGGTCTTTGGCGTCGCCTTCCGGTGTGCCGGTTCTGACCCATGCGTCGATCGTCTTGATGTCCTCTTCTGTCAGCCTGGGATCATTGATGAAATCGCCTATTTTAGGGTCGGCGTGCCAGGGCGGCATCTTGCGTTGGACTACGGCTTCGCGAATAGCCGGCGCCCAAAGGCGCGCATCCTTATACGTCATCAAAGACATGGGGGCGATGTTGTTCTCGCGATGGCATACAACGCAATTCTTGTACAGAATCGGAGCGACATCCCGGTCGTAGGTGACTTGCTTCGGAGGATTCGAGCTTTCTTGACCGGCACCAACGAACAAACCGCAAAACACTGTAGCAACCAGGACAAAGCCGATTCTGCTCGACACTATGAATCCTCCCACGCGACGTGGCCATTCTAGAACTCATCGTTCTCAAGCACAAGGACTGGAGTCTGCTGCACCGCACGGTCGCGCAACAATTTGGAAGCGCCGCAGCCTGCCGGATGAAACACAACGATCTACTTCTCCGGCGTTGCTTCCAGGTTCATTACTTCGAAAGGTGCAAGCGTCAGTGTCTTCAGCTGGCCCGCGGTAAGAGAGAAAGGTTTGTTGTCGCGGTCTTTGAGCCATGGGCTGCGCGCCTGATATCGTCGCGGAGCGCCTTGCGGCAACTCGAAAGCTTTCGCCACATCGAGCGCATAGTTCTGCCTCTTGTCACTTGGATTGCGCAACGTGATGATGGCCTTCTCGGGCGACCATGCCGCCCAACCATAAACTTGCAGTTCACCGGGATCGCCTCCGATCCAATGAGTGTCGATCAGGACGTCCGCGTTGTGGCGCCCCCATTGCGCTGCTTCCGCCAGCATGTCCCAATCTTCTTTCAATAAGAGTGAATGTGTAACGTAAAGCTCCTGCAATTGCGTACCACTGCCGAAATAAGAGTGCACTTCGTTCGAGAAATCTCTTTCGGGATCCGAATCAAGATGTTCCGCCTGCCGGGCATAAACCATCCCGTGCAGCATGAGAGAGTTCAAGGGGAACAGCGGCCCGGCTTGCACGATGCCGTGGTATGTTGCCGCGTCCCGATAAGTGATCCAACGTTCGCGCCATGAACCGACGCCCGCAAATGCGGTATCGTCCCCGCTCCTCCAGATGGAATCGGAATACTGAAGCCAGAAAGGCGAAGGATAAGTGCCGGTGGTCAGATTGATGAAAAGCTTCGGATTCACCGATCGCCATTCGCGCATAAGACTGATGGCCGCCTGAAAGTCGCTGTCAAACTGGCTTCCTGGCAACACGCTATTCACATTTCCGGTGCCGTCGATCTTGAATTGGTTTACCCCATAATCACGGATGAACTTTAATGTGACTTCGCGGAAGCGAGCAAAGTATTTCGGACCGGACAGGGCAAATCCGCCGGGGTTGGTTTCGAGACCTTGCTGACGTCCGTACTTGAGACGCTCTTCCTTGGCTTTGTCGTATCCGCCCCAGGGCGAGAGCCAAACCCCCGGCGCAGCTCCGTATTCTTCGGCAGCAGCTTTCAGAGGGGTAAAGCCTTTGGGAAATCCCGGACCAAAACTCCATAGGGTATGAGGATCATCCCAACCATCGTCGAATAGGAACGAGTCCAGTTTTACATTGCGTTTTTCGACCAGCTCTTCGCCGAATGAATGAATTACATCGAGAGCGGCCGCCTCGTCGTATGGATTGTTAAAGCCAATGTCATACCATGAGTTGTAGGTAAGGAATGGCGAGTAAGGACGCGCCCGCTCGCGCTCAATGTAGCTGAGGAAGCCGCGCCGCATCTGCCCCGGTGCGCTTACGCCAATCACAGAAGAGTAAGTTACTGTCTGGCCGGCGCGCAGAGGTAATTCGCGATGTATGGAACAGGTTACGACCTCGCTGTTCACCTGGCAGATAGAGAGAGGATGTTCAACACCAAGAAAGATGTGTTCGACGATTACGGGAGAACCTTTCACTTTCCCATCGACGCGTGCGGTTGGCGCCTTGAAGTCGAAGAGTTCGATTTCGGTAATGGGTTGGTCGGTCGTGGCGTTGAGCGAGATCTCCTGTCTTAGGTAATTGGATCCATCTCGTAGAATTGCTTTCCATGTCACCGACAATTCTTTCTTGCGATCTTTGAACTTCAGGATCACTTGCTGCCCTGGAGAGCGTTCGGCAGACTTTAAGGCGTCGGGTTCAGTGCGCAAACTCTCCATGTGTGGATCGCCCTGAGGTTGCATTGTCGACGAGCGCAGAATCTCCCCGTCACGGAACTTGAGAACAAAGAGAGCATTCGAGAGCGGAATATGTTTCTCTGAGGGATGCTCGATCAGATCCATTCCGCCAACTTTACCGTGAATGAACGACCATCGTGCCGCCAAGAGGTCGTTTTCCAGGATAATTCGATCCGAGGGGATGCTCGATCGCGCTTTACCGGCCTCCACGCCGTAGGTGTTCGAAGATTGACTTGCGGTGCCGACTCCAGCCGTGAAGATCAGCGAAGCCAAAGCCAAACAAAAGAATAGAGTGCCGATTGTTAGCCGCATAATTGTGCCAAGCATTCTGCTTCCGCGCAGCGCGATATTATATTAGACTCTGATCGCGAGTGAAGCATTTCGTAATAAATGGAAACCATGCGCATAACAAAACGAAACGTGAGCTGCCTTCTGACCTCCTGCCGGACACGTGGGGAGAGATCGGCATGAGCAGCAAAGGACCCGGACAAGATCCTTTCGTTGCCATGGTGACCGCGAAGGCCGAAGTTGATTTGCGGCTTAGCGAGTTTCAGCCGCGCTCCATGCTGGTCTCTCCTGTCCACGAGGTCCTTAGACCGAAGTTTCCCGTCATCGACTACCACAATCACCTGGACGCTCTGGACCCTGCTGACATTCTTCGAGTGATGGACCAGTGCGGAATCGAGCGGATTGTAAATATCACTATGCGCACCGGCGAGGCTGCGTTGCAAATGATTCGTAAATTTCATCAGGCTGATCGGGACCGCTTCTCCACTTACGGCTGGATGGACTGGAGCGACCTGCGGTCTGTCGGCTTCTTTGAACGTTGCGTCGATCGCCTGGAAGAGTTGGTGGAGCACGGCGCTTGCGGCTTGAAGTTGTGGAAGGATCTGGGAACCAGCGTCCGCGAAGCAGACGGAGATTTGTTGCGAGTGGACGATGAACGTCTCGCGCCGCTATTTGAAAAAGCTGCCGAGCTGCATGTCCCCATCATGTTCCACATTGCGGACCCGGATGCTTTCTTTCAGCCCATCGACAATCACAACGAGCGCTATGAGGAACTGGCGGCTCATCCGGAGTGGAGTTTTCACGGCTCGCATTTCGACAAATCACAATTGCTGGACCAGCGCGATAGGGTGTTTGCACGGCATCCAAACACTACCTTTGTGGCGGCGCACGTTGCCGAACATCCGGAGGATCTCTCCTATGTCAGCCGGCTGCTGGATTTGCATTCGAATCTCTATGTCGATATCGGGGCGCGTTGCGCGGAACTGGGGCGCCAACCTTACACCGCTCGCGAATTTGTCCTGAAACATTCGGGCCGCATTCTCTTCGGAACGGACCTGATTCCTGATGTAAACATGTATCGCCTTCACTATCGTTTTCTGGAAACCCGCGATGAATATTTCGAGTATCCGTCGCACGCCTCTCGTCAGGGACGCTGGAACATTTACGGCTTGTTTCTTCCTGATGATGTGCTGCGCTGGATATACCGGGAGAACGCGTTGCTACTTCTCAAAAAATGAAGGGTCCCATGCATCAGCACAGAATTGCATTCTCTTTAGTTCTGATTTTGTTCATGGTCGCGATGGCCTCTCCAACCTCTGTTGAGCAGAATTGGACCAATTACGTGCGCATCGGCGCGTATGGCCTTGCGAGGAACAGCGCGGATAAGATCGTGGCCGACGCGCAGGAAACCGGCGTCTTCGGAATTGAAGTGGACAATGACATCCCGGGCCGGTACGAGAGTCTTCTCGATCCGAAAGCCAAGCTGGAGGCGATTCGGGCCGTGGCGGAAAAAGCGCACGCGGTGGGGAATTACGCCTTCGTCTACATCGCCGGGACGGAGTGCATTACTGCGCACGGCGATAAAGTAGCTCACACTCTGGCAAAGGATCATCCCGACTGGTTGCAACGCAAGATCACAGGCGAACCAGCGATCTTCGGGGGCGGCACGGCTTTTTGGATTGCGCCCGGCGATGAGGATGTGTGGGTTAGTCCCTATGCCCCGGAGTGGCGCAAAACCTATATGGAGCGCGTCCGGCAGATTGCCGCCACCGGAATTGATGGCATCTACATCGACATTCCGTATTGGATGACTCACTTCGAGGGCTGGGA
>JBAVGI010000094.1:0-2951 GCA_049684755.1 Candidatus Sulfotelmatobacter sp. | reverse complement strand
GCCACGTTCGGCGGCGATGAAACCATTTCCATCCGGATATTGAAGCCGACTTCCGAAATCACGCTGAATGCGGTCGACATTACTTTCAACGACGTCGCCATCACCAGCGGTGGAACAACACAAAAGGCCACGGTCACCCCCGAGAAAGACAAAGAGATGGTAGTGCTGGCGGTCGGCAAGCCGTTAGCAGCTGGAGCGGCTACCATCCACATCACTTACACCGGAATTCTGAACGATGAGATGCGTGGCTTTTACATCGGAAAGGATGACCAGGGACGCAAGTACGCCGCCACCCAGTTTGAGGCCACGGACGCGCGGCGCGCGTTTCCCTCATTCGACGAACCCGCGTACAAAGCCACGTTTGATATCACTGCGGTCGCCGATAAGGGGCAGGTGGCAATTTCAAATCAGAAAGTCGCCTCCGATACTCCCGGGCCCGGCGACAAACACACCGTTCGCTTTGCCACCACGGTGAAGATGTCCTCCTATCTTGCAGCTCTGGTTGTCGGCAATTTTGAATACATCGAAGGCGAGGCCGACGGCATTCCGATCCGCGTCTATGCAACTCCCGGCAAAAAAGAAATGGGGAGATTTGCGCTGGAAACGGCGGAGCATGTCCTCAGTTATTACGATAAATATTTCAGCATCAAATATCCCTATGGGAAACTCGACCTGATTGGCTTGCCGGATTTTTCCGCGGGCGCGATGGAGAATACCGGCTGCATTACGTTCCGCGAAGTCATCCTGTTGATCAACGAACAGCAGGGTGCGATCGAATTGAAGAAAGAGATCGCGTCAGTGATTGCGCATGAAATGGCTCACCAGTGGTTCGGCGATCTGGTCACAATGCAATGGTGGGACGACATTTGGCTCAATGAGGGTTTCGCAACCTGGATGTCGAGCAAGCCGATCGAAGCCTGGAAGCCCGAATGGAATTTTAAGCTCGACGACGTAATTGACGATGGCAGAACTCTCAACACGGATTCGCTAGCCAACACACGCCCCATCCATCAGCCTGCCACCACGCCCGGGCAAATCATGGAACTGTTCGATGGGATTGCGTACGGCAAGGCTGCAGCGGTTTTAAGAATGCTGGAATCCTATCTTGGCGAGGAAACTTTCCGCGCGGGTGTGAACGCATACATTCAACAGCATCAATATGCGAACGCCACCGCGACGGACTTCTGGGAGGCGCAAACCAAGACTTCGGAGAAGCCGGTCGATCAGATCATGCCGACATTCGTGGATCAGGCGGGCGTCCCAATTATCAGTGTGAAGCAGGCGTGCTCCGGAAACTCGACGAACGTGACGCTCGATCAGCGTCGTTTTTTCTACGATCGGGAAAAATTCCAGACGCCGAATGATCAACTCTGGCAGGTCCCCATCTGCATGAAAGGATCGGCTGGGAAGGAAACGCCGGAATGCAGACTTCTCACCAAACGGGAGCAGACTTTCAACTTGCCTGGTTGTTCGAATTGGGTTTTGGGAAACGCCGGAGCCACTGGTTATTATCGCGTCGGCTATCAACCCGATGCCGTGCGGGGTCTCGCAATTGATGCTGAGAACAAGCTTTCTCCCGCGGAACGGATCGCACTGCAGACCGATATCTGGGCGTCGGTGCGGGTGGGGCGCGAACCGGTAGGCGACTATCTTGCTTTGGCCCAAGGCCTCGGACCGGATCGCAATCGCGCCGTCATCGAAGATGTTCTCACCCGCCTCGACTATATTGGCGAATACCTCGTAACCGATGGCGACCGCGAGTCGTATCGCGCGTGGCTGCGCCAGTATCTCTCGCCCATGATGAAGGATGTGGGATGGGAATCGAAGCCGGGCGAGAGTGACGAGCAGAAAACGCTGCGGGCTCGGGTCTTCTACGCATTAGGCTACGACGCTCGCGATCCCGGGGCGCTGGCCGAGGCGCGCAAACTTGCGGAAGAAGCTTTGGCGAACCCCGCGTCCGTGAGCCACGAAATGGCGGCCAATGCGTTTCGACTCGCTGCCCTGAACGGTGACGACGCACTCTACGACAAGTTGCTGGTCCTTGTGAAGAATGCAAAGTCGCCCGAGGAGTATTACATGGCGCTTTTTGCTCTGCCTCACTTTGACGATCCGAAACTTTTGCAGCGGACACTGGACTTTGCGATTTCCCCGGACGTTCGTTCGCAGGACGCGCTGCGACTAGTCAGAAACGTGATGCAAAATCCGGCGGGGGAAAAATTGGCATGGGATTTCGTTCTCAACCACTGGAGTTCGGTGCAAAAAGCCGGCGGACCTTTTGCCAGCGCCGAAATTGTTGGAGCCACCAGTTCCTTCTGCGACGCTCACATGCGCGACCAAGTGGCCGATTTCTTCAGCGCTCACAAGATCGAATCCGCGGAACGAACCTACCGTCAGTCGATCGAACGCATCAATGACTGCATCGAACTGAGATCGCAGCAGGAACCGAGGCTCGCGTCGTGGCTGGGAGGGCACGGCTCCGTGTTGGGAGGACAGTAGAGCCGATAACGACCCGCTGTTATATATGAATGTGAAGGTAAACAAAGAATGGCCAAGAGCGGACCGGCCCGCCCTTGCGTTTGTTGCCTGCAGTGTCACCGATCGACCGCTGAAGAGGGATAAGGATCAGAGACAATAAGCCGCTTCGCTCGCCGTGGCAATGCAACGCTTTGCTATAATCAACAACGTTCCGCACGCATTCCGCGTTCTGCTGTTTTCCAGTTAGCAACTCCGCGACGATCGGCGTGAAGCGAACAGCTCTCGTGGTCCGCATCGTGAGCGGATCTCGAAAAATGTGGCCAGGTAGCTCAGGTGGTAGAGCGCAGCCCTGAAAAGGCTGGCGTCGGCGGTTCAACTCCGTCCCTGGCCACCACATTCTTAAGCACTTAGCAGCAGCCAGAAAACTCAGGTTTGGGTCGCGCGAACTATACGCGAACATCGGTCAGGATGTTCGC
>JBAVGI010000093.1:0-1961 GCA_049684755.1 Candidatus Sulfotelmatobacter sp. | reverse complement strand
GCGGCAAGATCGGCGGCGAGCGCCGTGGCATAGACGGGCCTGCCTGTCGCGAAGATCGCGTCGCAAGCGCTATCGGTCTGAAGAAGGTCCGCCGTCAGCTCCATGAACTCCCCGCTGCTCCCCCAATCGCACCAGAAATCCAGAGTCGCGATCTCAGGCGCGTCCTCGCGTTGTCCGGGTTGCGCCGCGATCCGTCCCGCAAGCCGCGGGAGGAAATAGCTGTCGGAACGGCGCGGGGAATCGTGGTTGAAGTAATAGCCGATCGCGGCAAAAATG
This sequence comes from Candidatus Sulfotelmatobacter sp., assembly GCA_049684755.1. Taxonomy (GTDB): domain Bacteria; phylum Acidobacteriota; class Terriglobia; order Terriglobales; family Acidobacteriaceae; genus Sulfotelmatobacter. The sequence continues at coordinate 1,685 of JBAVGI010000093.1, read as the reverse complement.
CCGTGTCGGGCGCGGTAATAATGGATCAGCTCGGCAGCTGCATTCTTGGTAATGCCATAGAGACAGTCGGAGACACGCGGCGTTTTTTCGTCAATAACAGGCGGTGGATTGGCGCCGAACGCCTTCACGGAACTCGGATAGAACAGCCGCGTCTCGGGGCAATGCCGGCGCATGTGCTCGAGGCAGGTGTGGACGCTGCCTACATTCAGCGCCAGAGCCTCGCGCCAATCGGCCTCATAGGCGCGCCCGGCCGAGCCGTGGATCGCCGCCATATGATAGATCTCGTCCGGCCGAACTTCGCTCAGCAACTGATCGAGACGCGCCACGCCGGACACGTCGAGAGCGGTGTAGCGGAACCTGGTGGGATCGACCCAGCGCGAAGAGGCCTGACGGGCCGCGCCCGTGACCGCATAGCCGCGCGCAATAAGGACCTCGGCAAGATAACTGCCGTCCTGGCCGTTCACGCCGAGCACCAAGGCGGACTTCACGGCAAGCCGGACGACGAGGATGCCGGCTCAAATGCCGGGCATGTGTTCAACCTGACCTCCTCCGACATCGAGTATGCAACTCCCACGGCGAACTGTCCGCCGTTCGACCACGATCTCGCCCTGCGGGGCAGAAGGGTTGATCGTTGCTGTTGGCCAGCATAAACGATCATCTGGCCAACTGGAAGAACGGGCCCAAAACATGGCGCTGATGATTTCCTATGCTCAGAACTTCGAGGACGTCATGCTGCGTCGTGCGCTGGGGCATGTCGAGCAGGGATTCTATGTAGACATCGGAGCGTGGGATCCTAACGTCGAGACCGTCACCCGGCACTTCTATGAAAACGGGTGGCGCGGGATAAACGTCGAACCCATTCCCACCTATCGGTTCCTGCTCGAAACGTCGCGGCCGCGAGATATAAATCTCTTTGTGGCCGCCGGGAAAGAGAACGGCCGGGCCAAGATCACGATGATCGAAGGCACAGGCATGTCAACGCTTAACCGCAGCATAGCCGATCAGGCATCCGCGCATCCATTCCCACAAAGACAAATCGAAGTCGAGGTGAGGACGCTCAACAGCATTTTCGATGAACATGCCCCGGAGCAGGTGCACTTCCTTAAGATCGATTGCGAAGGTGCGGAAGCAGATGTCATCAATGCTTTCGATCTGCGCCGCCATCGTCCCTGGATCATTCTGGTCGAGTCGATTGCACCCTTATCCAATGAGGAAAGCCATTCGGCCTGGGAACCGCACATACTTTCCGCAAAGTATGACTTCGTTTATTTCGACGGATTGAATCGTTTTTATATAGCGGCCGAGCATGCAGACCTCCGTCGCGCATTTTCGGTTCCTCCGAACATCCTGGATAACTTTCGATCAGTCATTTTTGCCCCTTCGCAGCCGCCCTCGTTATCCATAGCCATTCCCGTTTACAATTTTGCGGATTTTATCCCCGAAACGCTGAATTCGATCGTCTCGCAAGAGCATGGCGCGTCGGTCGAGATCGTCGTTGCCGATGGCGCGTCAACGGACCGGACTCCGCAGGTGATGGGGGAGTTTTGCGCCAAATATCCGAACATCATTTATAATCGCCTGCCGGAGAAGGGCGGCATTGACCGGGATATGGCGAGCGCGGTGGCGGCCACGCGCGGGCAATATGTTTGGCTGTTCGGCGGCGATGACATCATGCACCCGGGGTC
>JBAVGI010000092.1:0-2114 GCA_049684755.1 Candidatus Sulfotelmatobacter sp. | reverse complement strand
CCTCGCCTCAATTCGTGAGCAGCACCTCATAAACAAGGCGCCACTAGCTGTAGTGCTTCAGCGCCGTTTTGCCCGGATCTTGAGCCAGCTTCCAGCGACAGAACTTGCTTCGCCGATGAAGGTTGCGAAAGACAGAATTACTGTACTCATGGAGACGCTCAATCTGGAAGCTGGGCTTGGTAGCGAAGCGTTTCAGCTGGTCGAGGCTGCTGGAAATGGAAGTCTTCGCGATAGCTTGCGAGCTGTCGCTGCAATCTTTCGATCGTCTCCAGGGGCAATGGATCGACTGGTGACCGAGCAGTACGAAAAGGGGCAAGCAAGGCTATCTGTTGCGCATATCCTGCGGGCGCTTATGAAAGACGATGCTGGGATTCCCGAACAGACGAAGCTTATCCCGAACGTCTTCAATGTCGAAGCACAGCTTCGCGTGCCGTATACCCTGGGAATTCGCCTGCTTCAGCAGGTGCAGTCCAAGTCTTCATACGGGGAGTATCCGGTGGAAAGCCTGCTGAACGACTTTAGCGTTGCCGGAATCGATAGAACGCTACTGCATAAGGCGCTTGACAGGCTGCGGGCCGACCGATTCTTGAGCGTACCCCACATTCTCAAGGAACTGCGAGACGTCGACCCACTGCGTGTAACGAGGTTGGCTGAGATCATCTTGGCTACGGTTCTACGTGAGCACAGCTACTTTGATCAGATGGCTTTCCGAACATACATCTATGAAAAGCAAGCCTATCTCGACATGCGATCGGCTTGGACATCCGTTGCACCTGAGTACAGAGTAAAGTTCAGCGCCATAGGACGATTGTTCGGTAGGATGATCATCGACGATGATGAAGTTCTGCAGCTGCAATTGGACGCCTCGTTGCTCGAGCCAATCGTTGCGGCACCTTTACCGGGCCTGCTTGCGCCAGATTCCGAGTATCTAAGGGAATGAGAGAGAAGGAAAGAAGGATATCGCGGGCCGAATTTCGCTTGACGAGTAGACATACATCACCTTCGCACTGGTCTCGTGTTTAGGTCGCTACTTCAAAAAGTTCGATGTAAAAATCTGCGAGGGCAAAGTGCGCCGTGCTCGACGTCCGCTTCTGGCCGACAGGGGTGCGTAGCTGGACTCGACCCGATCGGCAGGTTTCTCCGCGAATCGGCGCTCATCCTTTCAGATCGATGGCTCGCGACACGCGCGGACGCGCGCAAACACCCCTGGGTGCCATTGGACTGGACTGCTTTCACACGGCAGGGGCCACTGGTTCGATCCCAGTACCGCCCACCAAGATAAATCAGCGACTTGCGCTCTCCTTACCAACAGCCTCTAGCTCCGTGTGGAGTCGGGATGTGGCGCGGTGGCGGTAGGTCCCCGCTCGACCGTTGCCGTCCCTTTCGGTGACGGTGCCTCAATCGAGGGTCCATAGCTCCGTTTCCACATCCCGCTCATCGAACCGGACGGGCCCTATTAAGGCATCCGGCTCCCGGACAAGAGATCATGCTTTCGCCCACGGGAAGCTCTTCGTCAGCTCGGAAAGATGGATTAGCCCCAGACCTGCATGCAGGTAGGGGTCCGGATAGCGGGACTGTGTTGATCCCCCTTCCACCCGATGCTTCCGACACAGCCACCGGCGTAACCGCTTCGTCGTGTGCGCATCCAGCAGTCTGTACGCCTTGCCGACGGACCCCAGGCGAAAATAGTTCGCCCAACCCCGCAGGCTATCATTCAGTTGCTCGATGACTTCACTGACGTCTCGGTAGGTCGTTCTTCGTTCGGTCTCGGCGCTGATCTTCGCGACCATTCGCCGTATGCTCTTCTTCGATGGTCGCGAGCCTATGAAGGCCCGGCCCGTCTTAGGCGAGTAACACCGTCCGAAGGTATAGCCTAGGAAATCGAAGGACTCTTGCGGTATTTGACAGACTCGTGTCTTTTCCTCATTCACCGTCAACTTCAGCCGTTCCATGGTTTGCCGCATCGCCTCCCTCGCCTGGCGCAGCAGCACCGTCTGCTCGATCAGCTTGGTGATCAAGATGTACCAGGTGCCCATCGACATCACGACCAGCGCGATCAGCGTGCCGCGCGCCACCCAGTCGCCATTGTCCCACAGCGCCGACAGCCCGTAGGG
>JBAVGI010000091.1:0-3527 GCA_049684755.1 Candidatus Sulfotelmatobacter sp. | reverse complement strand
ATCGGCGGATACACCACGTTCTCGACGTTCGAGATGGAACTTTTGTTGCTCGTGGAACAGGGCGCGGCTTTTAAGGCAGCTCTCTATCTCGCGCTTTCCATTAGCCTTGGGTTTGCGGCCGCGTTCGGCGGCGCCTACATCGCACGAAATCTTTGAGAGGTCGCATGGACGACGACGTCACCGTGGTGAGGATATATCTGAAAGAATCCGATCACGGCCGCAAGCGGCCGTTGATGGAGGAGATACTCAACATTCTCCACGATCAACACCGGGTGCATGGCGTCGTCGTCTTTCGCGGCATTGCCGGCTTTGGCAGCAAGGGCGCGGTCCATTCGGCCGATCTTTTGCGACTGATGGTGGATCTGCCCCTCGTCATCGAATTCTACGACAAGCCGGCCGTGGCCGACGCCGCGATTGCCTTACTCAAGGATCTTGTGCCCGCAGGACACGTTATCTATTGGCGGGCGACGTGCCCGAATTTTAGCGCGGGTCAATAATTTGAGTCGCCTTCACGGACGCCCCTGAGGAGCGCGATTTCGCCGCACGAATGTGACGACGATGTCCGTCGACCCGCCTTCGGGACGTTACGCCCGCGCGAAGACGAAATGAAAATAATAAGGATTGCGTGGCGAATCGACGGACAGGACGTGCTTAAAGGAAAAGGCTTCGATATAGTCGAAGAGGTTTGCATAACCGTACCGGTGCGCAACCATCAACGGCGCGGTGGTCCCATCGTCGGGCGATGCTCTGACAAGGATTGATGCTGCGTCCGGTACGCTGCTCCGGCGTCCATCGGACTCGTAAGATAGTTTGATCCGCGTGACGGGGCGTGAACGCGATCGTGCGCCTCGATGGCCGCAATCCAACCAGTAGCCTTAAACGAGAGGCTCCGATACGGCGCCAGAAGTTCGCGCGGTTGTCTATCCGGCAGGCCCGGCGCGCGAAAGCATTCGACCCCCAGCACGAGCCGGTCGCCACGCACAAGTGTCGCTCGCAGCGCGCGCATGGTCTCGCGCTCAGACGCGTTCGCAAATGTGCCGCCCAGGAACAGGTAAATATCAACGTCCCTGGCGCGGCGGCGAGGTGGCCGGAGGAGGTTTGCGCTGCGCAGTGTGAAATTGCTTCCAAGCGTGCCCCCGCCCGTGAGGCAGTGATATTATTGGTCATTCGAAGGAATTCAGGAATTTGGCGGGGTCACGTTTCGCGCGTGACGTGACCCCACCTAAATCATGATTTGCTTTGTGCAAACAATTAGATGCGCTGCTCCTTCGTGGGGTCATTCTTGCAAGCAATTTCACAGCCATATAGGCGCGCCCGTGGCCATCGCGTACAGCAGCGCTACCGACAGCAATTTTGGCCCGTAAAGAAGCATCGCGGTCGCCGCGATCAGGCTGAGAAAGGCTTCAACGTGCGCCACCGGCCAGCTCAGAATCGTATAGCGGCCAATGAAAGTCACTTAAGGTGTGTTCTGGGTTTGCACCGAAAGCAACACGACCAGCAGCAGCCAAAGCGGCGACGATAAACAGCTGAGCGCGCCAAGCGTACCGACCGAGCCGAGACCCGTGCGGGGGATTGATGCCGATGCGAGTCCATGCCGTGGACGCCATGATTGATCTCTGCGGCCCGATCGACCTCGTGTACGCTCAGAGCTTTCGCCGGGCAGCCGCGATCGACGCCGAGGCTGCGACTTCCATCCTGTTTCGCATGGGGGTGGGTATGTCGGCTGTCTCGCTATCCTTATGGCAACCGGGCCGGGCTTCAACTTTTAGGTGCATGGTTCGAAGGGTTCAGCGCGGCTCGAAGGAGCCATCCATGGTCCCGACGCGTCACCCGAGGAGCGGCGCACCCGCCTGCCGGCACGTGCAAGTTCCAGCCGGTGAAGGGAGCGGCAAAGATATGGCCGGCGGCGACGACCGACATCCTGTGTGATGCGCTCGCGATCGCGGTATTGGGCGCGAGCCTTTTCAGATTCCGCATGATCAAATGATCCACGGCACCGCGGTCACTGATGCCATTATCGGGTCGGCCGCCTTCTCAAAAGCCGTATCCGTGACCCCCTGACGGGTAGCATTCCGTCCGAGGCATCGACGCCGGTCGGAGCTCCGGCCAAGTTCTTACCGCGGGTCGTTGATGGGAGGCGCCTTCTTGATATTCAGACGCTTACACTGTTCCTCAGTGAAATCGTCGTCGCATTTCAAGCCGCTGGCTCTGATTCCCTCGATCGAGCAGATGTCGTCAACTTCGTTGACGTCACCTGTAACGCCGATCGCACCTATAATCTCGCCGAACTCGTCCCGAATGAGCTGACCCCCGGCTTCAAGAAAGATGGGACCATCCGCGAGTTCGCGCATCGTATCCATGAAAATCGGCTTGTCTCGAGACTTGTGCAACACCATGCGTGATGATCGGTGCAGGGACAACGCCGCAAAAGCTTTGCCGCGCGCAAGCTCAAAACGCATGAGCGCCGCGCCATCCTGTTTCAGGAAGGCTTTCACACGCCCACCGGCATCCAGAACAATCGCAGCGAGGGCGTGAGCCTTCATGGTCTCCGCGTGCTTGAACGTGTTGAGAAGTATCGACAACGCCTGATCCATGGAGATTGCGCGCATCAAAAATACCTCAGTGACGGCAACGGGTGCCAGACTGGCGAGAGCCATTGCGCAGGACATCGTCGATCCGGTAGCCGTTCGGCACGCGCCTCTTCTGTCATGCAGGGCATTGATCTAATGCCGGATCGGCGTGTCGCTTATCACGAGAGACTCGGTAATCCAAGTCGATTTGACATTATCAACGGCGGCCTAAAGACGACCGCCATTTCCATTCAGTTTCGCGATGAAGAACTCGCGAGTTTTATTGCCGACGCGGCAAGGAGACGAGTTCTAGATTGTGGACGATAGGCGTCCGGCCTTTGGCGGACCCTAATCAAAGCTGGAAAATCGAGCGTCTACCATTACCATTCATAGCGTGAGGCGCGACAGATTCAGCACCAACTTGTCCGAAAGCAGGCTCATCCCGGCTGGCCCTGCATTTTGTCTAGCAGCGCGCCACAGCGCTTGCCTATTTCCAGCACCTCCTGCTTCGCGCCGGACTGCATCAGACCGCGTTCAGCGAGAATGATCGGTCGCTGCGCGGCGGAGACGACCTGGACAATCTCCTCCACAGTGCGCGGATCTGGGCTGATTGGCTGAGGGCGGGGAATGAAGGCGGACGAGGGCGCGTACGAGAGGTTTCCAGGCAGGCGAGCCCGCTGCAAATTATCCGGCGCTCCGATGACCACCGGGCGTCGCTCGTGTCGCGCGATGCAGAATGCTTCGCGGACGCGATCGAGTGCGTGGTTGACGCTCTAAATTTGCAAATACTCCACCCCGCAAGCCCGGACCAGCGGTGCTTGGTCGATCTGCTGGATCGTCCACGCCGCGGTGGTCGGCGCCCCGCCGGCGAAGACAATTAGGGAGAGGTCGCCGCGCGCCGCCGTGGTTAGCGCGGTCATGAGCTGGGTAATGCCCGGGCCGTGAGTGACGGACACC
>JBAVGI010000090.1:0-2198 GCA_049684755.1 Candidatus Sulfotelmatobacter sp. | reverse complement strand
ACAACGGCGGAGCGCGCATCGCGCTGATGGCATTGGAGCAGATGATTGCCGATGACAAGAACGGAAAAGAAGCACAGACAATCGATGGCTACACGCCGGAGCAGCGCTTCTTCCTGGGATTCGGACGAGTGTGGTGTGAAAAACGGCGCCCGGAGATTGCCCGCGCACGGGTGCTTACCGATCCGCATTCGCCGGGGAAATACCGCGTGAATGGCGTCGTGCAGAACATGCCTGAGTTTCAGAAGGCGTGGGGATGCAAGGCAGGACAGCCAATGGTGGCGGAGAATGCCTGCCACGTCTGGTGACGGCCAAGCTTGAGGCCACGGCCGCTTCGTTGTCGGGTTAGTTGATTACTTTTTCGTTTGAAAGCCTTTGCGGCGTTGTTCGCTGTAGCGGTGCAGCGCGTCGAGGATGATGGGATACGCCTCTGCCGCAGGTCGTATCTCGTCGACTTCGACGGCTTTGCCCTCGAGCTGTTTGTAATCCTGAAAGAAACGCCGGAGCATAAGCATGCGATGCGGAGGCATCTCGGCGGCCTCATGGTAGGGGTTGAACTCTGGATCCTGCGTGGCAATGGCAACGATTTTATGGTCGGGCTTGCCGCCATCGATCATCGTCATCAGGCCAATTGCGCGGGCGTGGATGATGGTGAGCGGGACTACGGGTTCCTGGCAGAGCACGAGCACATCGAGCGGATCGTCATCTTCGGCGAACGTTTGCGGAATGAAGCCGTAGTTCGCGGGATAATAAACGGCAGAGTAGAGGATGCGGTCGAGTTTGATGAGGCCGCTGGCTTTGTCCAGTTCGTATTTCACGCTTGATCCGAAAGGGATCTCGATGACGCAGTCAAATTCCTGCGGGAGTTTGTCGCCGGGAGTTACATCGTGCCAGGGATGGATCATAAGATTGTTAGACTGAATTCATTCTAACGGATGAAGTTATCAACTGGTCTGTGGTGGGCTGCTATGGCCGCATCTTCGGCCGGATAATCGAATTGCGTCAGTGGCACGAGGGTCGGGGGATTATCCCGTTCCCAGCTTATCGTCCGCCGGATCGCGTCTTCGGTCGCTACCGGTTCCATGTAGCCGAGTTCCTGGCGAATTCGTGCCGAACTTGCCGTCCAATGCTGGGCGGCGTTCCCTGGCGTTAGCAAATGTTGAGGTGTGTGCTCAACCGGCAGGACGACGAAGTCACCATTCCACAGCATTGCGGAGGCGATCTTGCGCGTCCAATCGAGTTCGCTGAAGGATGGCTGCTCGCATACATTGTAGATGCGGCGGGCGGCGCGTTCATCCGCAGCAGCCAGCGCAATCGCTGCGGCAACATTTTCGACATAGCCCCGCGGTGAGTGCCAAGCGGCCAGGGTCTCGGGAAAAATGATATGCCGACGCTTGTCGGCGATGCGCTTCACCACGGGATAAAAACGATGCAGCGGATCGCCGGGTCCGTAGACCATAGGCAGGCGCAGCACGGTCGCGGGAAGATCGCGGTCGTTCATCACCACGCGTTCGGCGGGAATCTTATCGTAATCGTCTGTGACCCAGGCGAAGGTCTTACGCAAAATCTGCAAGCTCTCGGGGGGATACGGATGCAGGGTGCGGCGCAGCTCCGATTCTTCGGTAAGGGGCAACTCTTCCAGCGGGCCGCTTTCAGTGCCATGCGAGATGCCTACGGCGCGGTATACGTCGATACTGCTCAGCATGACCACGCGTTGAGTTGCGCCGCGGAAAATATTCATCAGCTCTTCCGCTTGCGGAGCTGAGCTGATGGTTAGGTCGATTACAACATCCGGAGCGAAGCGTTTGAGTTCGGGTGCGCTGGCGGTGAGTTGATTGCGGTCGCCGCGAAGCTCCTGCGCACCGGCGGTGGCAGGCTTTGTGCCGCGGTGAAACACCATCACGGCGTGACGCTGCCGGATTAGCTGGGCGGCGACAAATCGCCCAATAAAGCCGTTCCCGCCGATTAGAAGAAAACGCATACCACGCCAATTATGACATCGCTTGGTTTGGCAGTCCTTTCGGAATCTTGATTCCCGGCTTCGGGCAGGGTAGAGTCATGGAAGTACATTCCCGTGGGGTAGCCCTCTATGTTCAGTCAAGGCAAGACTTATTTGAAGTTTGGCGCGGCTACGGTTGTGATCCTGTTGCTGCTGGGTTATCTCGCTTACACCGGCGTGCAGGATAGCAAGAGCTATTACG
>JBAVGI010000089.1:0-16000 GCA_049684755.1 Candidatus Sulfotelmatobacter sp. | reverse complement strand
ACATATTTCTCCGCAGCGCTGAGCACCTTCTGTTTGTTGAACCCGAAACCGAACGCCATAAGGTTACGAACTCCAGCCCTGGTTGCGAATGACGGTTGTGCGAATGACGTTCCTGGAGCGTTGTCCGGGAAACGTCAACGTGGCCAAACTCCTTTTTAGAGATGGCCGGTTGGAACAAGTGCAATTGTACGGCTGGAAGAGTGGAATCGCATGGTTACCAAGGGTTACCAAAAGGGAGTGTACAAGTGGGTTACCTTGGGAATCAGCCGCCGAACGAGGGGTTCCGGGCTTCCTAATGGAAAAGCGCTATTTGGCGGCGAGGGGGAGCGGAGTGTAATCTTCCGGGACGCTTTGAAAGGGCGCGGGCCTGGTCGCGCGGTCGCACGTTATTTTTTCCCCAACTTGCGGAGTGGATAAATCCGCGCGCTGTTAAATCCAGGATCGAGGAAAAATCGGACTATGACGTGGATTAAAACCGTGCCGTTGACGGAAGTGGATGACAAGCTGCGCAGCGCGATGGAGGGGCAGCGGGCGCTGTATCCGGTGGAATATGCCACGCCGGTGCATCCGGATGAGTCAGGTGGGTCGACGATTGTGGCGTCGCACTCGTTGATTCCGCAGGCGCTCTATCACGCGTTTGGAACATTTGGGGCGCTGATGTCGCCGGAGTTGCCGCTGAGCCGGCGTCAGCATGAAATGATCGCGACCATGGTCTCGGTGACCAACCGGTGCGTGTATTGAATCGAATCACACGCAGAGTTTCTGCGTAGAGTGACTCTGGACCGGGAGCTGGTGGAGGCACTGGAGAGGGATTACACAACTGCGCCCATCACGCCGCAGGAGCGGGTGATGGTGGATTATGTGGTCAAGCTGACGAAGGACGCTACACGCGTTTGGAAGGATGATATTGAGGAGCTGCGGGCGGCGGGCTTTGACGATCGCGGGATTCTGCAGATTACGCTGATTGCTTCGTGGTTTAATTACATCAATCGGGTGGCGGATGCGTTGGGAGTGGGTAGGGAGTGATTCTTGAGAACTCAAAGGCATCGTGTGACGCGACCAGATCAAGGGCACCAGTTGCCCGTGACCACGCGCGATACTACGCTCACCACGATGAGTACCAACCAAACGGCGCCCAATACGGACACAATGGCCACTAGCGGATTCTTGGGCAGCCACTCGCGTAAGCTTTTTGCGCTCGTCATTCTTAAACGATATCGTAGGATAGGCAGGCATCAAGTGACATAAGTTCAAAGCCTCGTGACATCTCCGGCTGCCGGACTTTCTCACCGGTTGTGCGATTGTTCCTTCCTGCTACTAAACTTGTTTAGAGACAAGGCTTCTTTTTATTTATTCCCTGCCACCTCTATTTATTCATCATGTCCGAATCGTTAGCAGAGTTTTTCCTGGCGAACTTTCAGGCGCACCGCGCCGAGCGCGCGTACGGGCAGCGGCGCGGCTATCGGATGGAATGGTTTACGTACCAGCAGGTTCTGGAAATGGCGTTGCAGTTCGCCGCCGAGTTGGACACGCGTGGGATCGGCAAGGGCGAGCGGGTGATGTTGTGGGGAGAGAACTGCGCACAGTGGGTTATGGCGTTTTTTGGATGTGCTTTGCGCGGCGTGGTTGTGGTGCCGATGGATGATGCGGCGTCGGCGGAGTTTGCGGGGCGAGTAGCGCGGCAGGTTGAGGCGAGGCTTTGGGTTTGTTCGCGGAGGCACGCGGCGGAGAGTATCGCTGGCGGAGTTCCTGTGAGAGATCTAGACGAGATCAAAGTCCCCACTTCTCGCAAAGGAAGCGAGAAGTGGGGCACCCCTGTCCCGCCGTTTGTGGCGATCGGCCGCGATGATGCTTTGCAGATTGTTTTTACTTCTGGCACTACGGCTGAGCCTAAGGGCGTGGTGATTACGCATGGGAATGTGCTGGCGAATATTGACCCGCTGGAGCGGGCGATGCGGCCTTATTTGAAATATGAGCAGTGGGTGCATCCGGTGCGATTTTTGAATTTGTTGCCGCTGAGTCATGTGTTCGGACAATTTCTGGGAATGTTTTTGCCTCCGCTGCTGGGCGGGACGGTGATTTTTCAGGAGGAGCTGAAGCCTTCGGAAATTATGAACACGATTCGGCGGGAGCGCGTGTCGGTACTGGTGAGCGTGCCGAGAGTTTTGCAGTCTTTGAAACAGAAGATTGAGCGCGATTTAGAAGTCGAGGGGAAGATCGAAAGCTTTCGGCGACGATTCCGCGCTTCAGAGGGGAAACACTTCTTACGCCGGTGGTGGATTTTTCGCGCGATCCGGCGGCAGTGTGGCTGGAAGTTTTGGGCGTTTATTTGTGGCGGCGCGGCGCTTGACGCGGAGACGGAACAGTTCTGGGATCGCCTGGGGTATGCCGCGATTCAGGGTTATGGGCTGACGGAGACGACGTCGCTGATCAGTGTGAATCATCCGTTCAAGTTGGGGAAAGGATCGATTGGGAAGGTGCTGCCGGGGCGCGATGTGAAGCTGGCCCACGATGGAGAGATTTTGATTCGTGGTGGCGGAGTGGCGTCGCGATACTGGGGGGCGGATGGTGTGCATGGCGTCGCCGACGAGCAGGGCTGGTACCACACTGGAGATGTGGGCGCGCTGGATGAGGCGGGGAATCTTTATTTCAGAGGGCGCAAGAAAGAGGTGATTGTTACTCCGGCCGGGCTGAATATTTATCCGGAGGACTTGGAAGCGGCGTTGCGGCGGCAGCCGGAGGTGAAAGATTGCGTGGTTGTGGGGATTGAGCGCAGCGGGAATGCGGAGCCGTGTGCGGTGGTGATTTTGCGGGGCGATGCGAAAGTAGACGAGGTGGTGGGGCGTGCGAACCAATCGCTGGCCGAATTTCAGCGCATGCGAATGTGGGTGCAATGGCCACAAGAGGATTTTCCGCGGACGAGCACGCAGAAGCCGCGGCGGAATGTGATCGCGGAATTCGCGGCGAAGCAAATCTCACAAGGTTCGCGGAAGGAGGTTGCGAATGAGAATCCCATCGCAGAAATGATCGGGCGCATTACGGGGCGAAAGCCGGCAGCACAGAATGCTGGAGCAAAGCTCGACTCGGATTTGGGGTTGAGTTCGCTGGATCGCGTGGAGCTGATGAGCGCGCTGGAAGATCGATATCAGGTGGATCTGAGCGAGACGACTTTCAGCGCGGCGCGAACCGTGGGCGATGTGGAAAAGATGTTGCGCGGCGAGGTAAAGCAGCGCGTTGAGTTCCATTATCCGGGCTGGGTATTGCGATGGCCCGTGACGTGGAAGCGATGGCTGGCGCAATACTTATTGATGATGCCGGCGGTCATGTTGCTGGGCCGGCCGCAAGTTGAAGGGCGAGACAATTTGCGAGGCTGGAACGGGCCGCTGCTGGTGGTTTGCAACCATATTGCGGATGTGGATTTTGCTTTTGTGCAAGCGGCCTTGCCGGCGCGATTGCGGAGCCAGATGGCGATCGCGACGCGCGGCGAGGCATTAGAGGCGCTCCATTCGCCTCTTCCGAACAGAGCTTTATTCGGAAGAATTTACGATCGGATGAAATGGATGTTGGGAGTTTCTCTGCTCAATCTTTTTCCTTTGCCGCGCGAGGCTGGCTTCCGGCAGAGTTTTGCTTATGCCGGGCACGCCGTGGATCGCGGTTATAGCGTGCTGGTGTTTCCCGAGGGAAGGCACACGGAAGATGGGAAGATGAATCCGTTTCGCGCGGGGGTTGGACTGCTGGCGAAGAATTTAGGTATTCCGGTGTTGCCCATGCGGATTATGGGATTGTTTGAGGTGAAGCAAGCGGGGAGGAAATTTGCGCGGCGCGGGGAGATTGGAGTTCGTATCGGTCGGCCAATGAAGTTTGCGACTGACAGTGATCCCGCGCAGATTGCGCGAGAGTTGCAGAGTGCGGTGGAAGCATTGTGAGTTGTGGGAACGCCAGTCTAGTGGCGACATTTTTGCAGCAGCTAACGCCGGAATGCTTTTGAAGGCTTACGCCGCGCTGAAGCGCCGCTCTTCCACGGTGCTGCATGCGACCAGTAGAGAACGCCGATTTTCTTTCTTCATTCGTGCGATCGAGGACGAACACGGGATTTTATTCTTCGTCCATGTTGCCTTCGTCTTTGTGCGCGTCGGCGTCGATCTTGATTTCCGGCAGGTTCGCGCCGCCGAGCGAATGATTCAATGCGGGGATATCCGTCGTCCGAAATGCATCCCAGCGTTTCATCACTTCCGCGGTATCGCGTTCGATTGCCGCCAGGGCTTCCGATTGCGAAGTGGTTGGGTCAGCATCCACCTGCCATACCTGGCCGTATAGAACGGCGATTTGACTGTTGGTTCTCGTGAGAGTGTTTTCGTTAGCTGGCGGAGCGAGGAAACCGGCAGGGGCACCCAGAAGCGCAAGAAATTTGTTTTGGAAAGCTTGAACAGAATCGTGAATTGGTCCCGTGGCTTTTTCGCTTAACTTTTGTAGCGGATCGCGAATCGAACCCGCCTGCTGCACGGCCTGCGAAGTCTGGGTTAGAAGAGTGGCCAGGCGCGTTTCCAATTGGAATTTTCTTTCCAGGCCTGTCGTCGATGGTTTTACGCGCGGGTCCATCTTCAAAACAAACGGTGCGGTGTAGCTCTTGCCATCTACAGTGAGGCGCGCGGTGTAGGTTCCCGGCATGGCCGTGGGACCGAGCGGCAGACGAGGAGTATCGCCTGGAATTGCGGAGATGGGATATTCGTGATGCGTGGAATCAGGCGCGGGATAGTGCAGGTGCCAGACCCAGCGGTGCATGCCGGCATCGGAAGACAGAGCCTGGAATGGATGCAGCCAGTACAGCGGGATGAGTTGTTTTTTTAATTCCTCTTCGCTCACCGAAGGCTTGTCGGTGCTGGAAAACTTGCGAACGAGTTGGCCGCGAGCGTCGAGAATTTCCAGAGTGACCGGAGAAGAGGCGTGAGGCAGATAGTAATCGAGGATTGCGCCGTCGGGCGGGTTGGCGGCGAAGGGCTCGTCGGGAGGAAGCGGCGTATCGGTGTAGGTGTCGCGCTGGATGCGGACAGCCGGAGCCGGTGTGAAAAGATGCGCTTCGGTGGTGGACAAATTTTTAACTTCGCGTAGCGCGGTGATGTCATCGAGAATCCAGAAGGAGCGGCCGTGGGTGCCGACGATGAGATCGTTGTCGTGAATCCAGAGATCGCGCATGGAAGTGTGCGGCAGGTTGAGTTGCAGAGATTGCCAGTGGTCGCCGTCATCAAACGAAATCCAAACTGAATTTTCCGTGCCGGCGAACAACAAGCCTTTGCGAACGGGATCTCCGCGAACTGTGTCGACGGGGCCGAAGTCGGGAAGGCCGGTGGTGATCAAGGTCCAATTCTTGCCGCCATCGTGAGTGCGATAGATGTAAGGACGCTTGTCGTTGATGCGGAAGCGGCTTACGGATGCGTAGGCGGTTTCCTCGTCGAAGTGCGAGGCGCTGATTTGTGTTATTTTGCTCCACGGCGTCAGATCTTTGGGCGTAATGTCATTCCAGTTTTTGCCACCGTCGCGCGTTTGCCAGATGAGGCCATCGTCCGTGCCAGCCCAAAGCGTGTTGATGTTTTTGAATGAAGGTGCGAGAGCATAGATGGTTCCGCGCTGCTTGTCGGCTCCTTTAGGGGCGAGGTTCCCGACGCTCGCGGGCACGCCGGGATTTTCGCGAGTGAGATCTTTGCTGATGATCTGCCAGGAAGTTCCGCCGTCGGTGGTTTTGAAAAGCACATTGCTCGCATAATACAGAGTGTGCGGGTCGACGGGCGAGAACATGGTTGGCTCGGTGCGATCGGTGCGGTATTTCGAAGTGCGCAGCGGGATAGGAGTTACGTTCTGCGCCTGGCCGGTAGACCAATGAAATTTTGAGACTTCGCTTCTGCCGCCGCCATAAATAATGTCAGGATCGAGTGGATCGGGAGCGACGTAACCGTATTCGATGACGCCGACGGGATGCCACTCGCGGTAGGTGATGGCGCCGTCGTTGCCGCGGCTGGAAATGCAGACGGAACCGCTTTCCTGCTGGCCGCCGCAGACGCGGTACGGGAACGTGGGGCTGATAGAGACGTGATAAATCTGCGCGGTTGGCTGGTTGTACCAGGAACTCCACGACGCGCCGTCGTTGACTGTGACAAGCGCACCTTGATCACTGACTAAGAGAATAATGTTGGGATCGGTGGGATTGATCCAGAGATTCTGGTAGTCGTCGCCGCCGGGAGCGCCGCGAAAACCAAACCAGGTTTTGCCGCCGTCGGTGGACTTCATGGTCACCGTGCTTGCGCAATAGACCACGTCCACATTTTTGGGATCGACTCGGGGGATGGCGAGATCGCCGCCGCCGATGCGGCCGGATGGGCGAGGATCATCGGTGGGCTTGCTCCAGGTTTCGCCGGCGTCGTCAGAACGGTAGAAAGCCAGTGCGCCCGATGCCGCGCCGATTGTGGCGTAAAGACGATTCGAATCGCTGGGGGCGATGGCGACGTAGATTTGGGAAAGGTCTTTCGGCAGGCCATTGGTCAATTGGCGCCAGGTGTTTCCGCCGTCGATGGATTTGAATAATCCGCCGCCGGTTCCGTTGAATTCGTTGCCGTCTTCCCAAGGACCTTCACGAACTTCCCACATTGAGGCATAGACAACGTCGGGATTCGAGGGATCGATTTCCACGTCAGATGCGCCGGTGTTCTCGTCTTTGTAAATTGCTTTTTGCCAGGTCTGGCCGCCATCGGTTGAGCGAAAGAGGCCGCGCTCTTCATTGGGACCATAGGGATGGCCGAGCACGGCGGCGAAGATTCGATTGGGATCGCGAGGATCGACGGCGAGAGCGGGAATTTGCTCGCCATCGCGGAGGCTGAGGTGGGTCCAGGTTTTTCCAGCGTCGGTGGATTTGTAAATTCCATTGCCGACTGAGAGATCGGGGCGATGCAGGCCTTCGCCGCTGGCGACATAGATAATGTTGGGATCAGAGGCGGCGACGGCGATGGCACCAATCGATTGAGTGGATTCATGGTCGAAGATAGGATTCCATGTGCGGCCATAGTCGTTTGATTTCCAAACTCCGCCGTTGACCTGGCCCATGTAAAAAACATTTGGCTCGCTGGGAACGCCGGTTGCGGCACGGGTGCGGCCTCCACGAAATGGGCCGATCATGCGCCAGTGCAGGTCCTGGTAAGTACTTTCGGGAATTTGTTGTGCTGAGCTGGATACAACGGGGAGGAAAACCGAGAAGCAAAGGAATAAACGAATGACTAGCCACGGTACGTTCAATTAGGCCCCCTGGGACAGCGAAAACCAAACTGACAGAATAACCTAAAAGCCACGGGGAATGCGCTTACGAGGAAATCTTTAAATCTTTAACCACGGGGGACACAGGGTTTCACAGAGGAAGCGCGGAACAGTCATAACGTGTCAAGCGATTTTGTCCAGGGTTTGTTTCAGACTGCCGAGCCTTGGCGCTGGAGTTCCGCCTGATTGGCTGGCTACCCAGGCGCCGACGCGGTTGGCGGTTTCATTGATTTGCGGCAATGGTGTGTGGCGAAGATATCCGTGAACCAGGGCCGCAGTGAAGGCATCGCCGGCGCCGACAGTATCGGCGACTTTCACGCGGAAGCCGGGATGTTCGCTGGATTCATCGGCGGAGACGAGCAGGCTGCCGTTGGTGCCGCGCGTGACACAAACCAGCTTCAGATCGTGTGAAGACAGCAAGTGTCGGGCAGAATCTTCTTCGCTGCGATGCTCGACTTCGAACATCCGCATAATTCTGGGAAGCTCTTCGTGATTCAGTTTGACGACACAGGCGAGCTTCATCGATTCTGCAAGGACTTCCACGGTATGAAAGTGCTGGCGAAGATTCACATCGAAAACGCGCACCGCGCTGGGGCGCGTGCCGCGGACAAATTGTCGGATGGTGTGGTGGCTGATCGGTGATCGCTGCGCCAGTGATCCGAAGCAGACAGCATCGGCTTGCTGTGCCAGGGACTGCCACTGCGGCGTCCAGGCAAGAAAATCCCAGGCGATGGATTCGGAGATTTCGAAACACGGCTGCCCGGTGCGATCCACTTCCACCTTAACGGTTCCAGTGGGATGATCGGCGTCCTGCTGTACGAATTCGGTGGAGAGGCCGAGTTCCGTCAAACGAAGAATTGCTTCCGAGCCCAGAGAATCATCGCCCAGGCGGCTAGCCGGAATCCCGTCGTCACCGAGCAAGGTTGTGATGTAGGCGAAATTTGCCGGGGCTCCGCCGAGTTGCTTTCCCGCGGGGAGTAAGTCCCACAGGAGTTCACCCAGGCCGACGACGATTTTTTTCCGATTCAGCATAGCCGGAACCAGCAGAGAATTTTCGGGTGCGCGGCGCGCGGTTGCACGAACCCGGGAACTGGCGGAGAATTTCGTCTATGATCCATTCCGTTCCTGTCAAAAGCTGTGTGAAACTGTTTGCCGTGCTTCTGGCGCTGGCCTCACAGGATAGCGCAAATTGGCCATTTGGAGCATGGCAGCGTGCGTCTGAGAATCCAGTGATATCGCCGCTGGGCGATGGGTGGGAATCGGCCGGAACCTTCAACCCTTCCGTGGTTTTACGCGAGGGCAAGATTGTCATGCTGTATCGCGCGCAGGATAAAGCAGGCACTTCGCGACTGGGTTACGCTGAGAGTGTGGACGGCATCCACTTCACGCGCCGCAGCCAGCCCGTGTTCTCGCCGGAGAAGGATTACGAAAAAGATGGTGGCGTGGAAGATCCGCGGCTGGTGCAGTTCGGCGATACGTATTATCTGACTTATACCGGCTACAACAAAAAAGATGCACAGTTGTGTCTGGCGACTTCGAAGGATTTGATCCATTGGGAGCGACGGGGAATCATTCTTCCCGCTTATAAGGGTAACTGGAATGTTCGCTGGACGAAGTCCGGAGCGATCGTGCCGGAGAAAGTTGGCGGCAAGTACTGGATGTATTTCCTGGGGACAACTCAAGATAATAAGGATCAGATGGGATTGGCCACGTCGATCGATCTGCTGCACTGGACGGAAGCGACCGAGACTCCAGTGTTGCCGGCGCGGGAGGGAAAATTTGATTCTCGCGTGGTAGAGCCGGGGCCCGCGCCGATTGTGACTCCGAAAGGAATTTTTCTAATTTATAACGGGGCTGACGACAAACTGGTTTATCGCACCGGGGTTGCTGTGTTTGACCGAAACGATCCTCGTCGCGTGATCTCGCGAACGGACTCGCCGATCTTTGCCCCGGAAAAAGAGTGGGAGAAAGTCGGGCAGGTTCCGAATGTGGTGTTCGTCGAAGGGATGGTGCGTAAAGAAAGTGATTATTGGTTTTATTACGGAGGCGCGGATGCCAACGTTGGAGTGGCGAAGGCGGCGGCGATTCCTTGATGTTCGGTCCGGGGCGACTATGACGGCTGAAGCCCAAACTGATCAGATATCGCTTTGCGCGCCGCTAAAGCGCCGCTCTTCCAAGGAGCTTGCGCACGGTACTAGCAGCGCCCGTCATGATCTGCCGACTTCGAGCGGAGCCCTTCAATGAGGGCAAATTCGCGCGAAAATCTTACATGGTGCTGATCTTGATGTAACGGCGTAAATCGGGCAGCGCATTAATAATGATATATCCGGCGAATACCAATCCAACCGCGCCCAGGGCTGTCGAGACTGTCTGGAGCCCGGACAAAGCTTTTCTCATAAAGTCTCCTTTGGACAAGACGTAGGATGTAAGCCGTTGCCCAAAGGAAGCCTCAATAATTTCTTATCCAGTTATTTTCGAGCGTTCGAGTTTGCGGCGGATGAGTGCTCCCAATCGCGAGTGCGGGAGACGGCTTCGTTCCAGCGGTGGCGCAACTGGTCCACTTGCGACTGCGGCATTCGCGGTGAGAACCGATGCGCCTCGACCGGCAAATCAGAAATTGTGTGCAGATCCTTCCAGAACTCCACGGCCAGTCCAGCCAGAAACGCGGCGCCCAGCGCAGTTGATTCTGTAATCGCAGGGCGCAGTACGGGCACACCGAGAATGTCGGCCTGAAATTGCATCAGGGCATCGTTGGCAGAGGCGCCACCATCCACGCGCAACTCGGTGAGTGGAGTGCGGGTATCGGTTTGAACTGCGTCCATGAGATCGGCGACTTGAAACGCTATGCTTTCGAGTGCGGCGCGCGCGATGTGACCTGCGGTGCTGCCGCGGGTGAGGCCGAAGATTGAGCCGCGAGCGTCGGAATCCCAGTGCGGCGCGCCCAGGCCGACGAATGCAGGAACAAAATAGACTCCGCCGTTGTCGGGAACGGAATTGGCGAGGGCTTCCACTTCCGATGATGTGCGAATGATGCCCAGTCCGTCACGGAGCCACTGCACTACCGCGCCGCCCACAAACACGCTGCCTTCGAGTGCGTAATTTGTGACGTCGCCTATTTTCCAGGCGATGGTTGTGAGCAGGCGATTCGTGGAGGCAACGGCGCGAGTTCCCGTGCTCTGCAACATGAAGCATCCCGTGCCGTAGGTGTTTTTGGTGATGCCGGGACGGAAGCATTTTTGCCCAAAGAGCGCGGCTTGCTGATCTCCAGCAATGCCTGCGATAGGGATGCCGTTGAGTCCGGAGACGGCGCTGACTTCGGCATAAAGTTCGCAGGAGGGATGAACCGTGGGCAGCATCGAGCGCGGAATACGGAAGAGCGCGAGGAGATCGTCATCCCAACGTCCGGAAGAAAGATTGAAGAGCATGGTGCGGGAGGCGTTGCTTGCGTCAGTGATGTGCAGACGGCCGCCAGTCAAATTCCAGATGAGCCAGGTATCTACGGTGCCGAATGCAAGACGGTTCGCTTCGGCGAGTGAGCGAGCATTGGGAACGTGATCCAGAATCCAGGAAGTCTTGCTGGCGGAGAAATATGCGTCGATCAACAGGCCGGTGCGTTGCTGAATCAGACTCTCACTGCCTTGAGCTTTGAGTTCTGCGCAAAATGCAGCGGTGCGGCGATCCTGCCAGACAATGGCGTTGTAGATGGGCTTGCCGGTGGCGCGATCCCACACGATTGCGGTCTCGCGCTGGTTGGTGATGCCGATGGCGGCAACGTCGCTGGGCTGGACTTGAGCCTGGGCTAACGCCTGCAGAGCGACGGCGAATTGGGATGCGGCGATTTCCTCGGGATCGTGTTCCACCCATCCCGGCTGGGGAAAAATTTGTGTGAACTCACGCTGGGCGACGGAGCGGACGCGGCCTTCGTGATCAAACAAAAGTGCTCGGGAGCTGGTCGTGCCCTGGTCGAGAGCGAGAATGTAGCGCAAGAGACCTCCTGTTCCGGCGCCGCCGAATTATGACGACTGCTGGGACGCACGCAGAAACCTTCGAATACCGAAATCATAGATTGCGGCGCCGACCAGTCCGCCCAGCAGCGGAGCGAGGATCGGCACCAACCACACTCGAGAACCGCCTGTGAGTCCATTGTTTTTGAATCCGGCTACTACAGTGAAAAGACGCGGGCCGAAGTCACGAGCGGGGTTGATGGGATATCCATGCATGCCGCCGAAGCTCATGCCGATGGCCACGACGACCAGGCCGATCATCAGAGGCGCGAGGTTGGCACCGGGCGGGACGTTGAGCTTGTCCGTAATCGCGAGCACGAGCAACAGCAGCAGAGCGGTGCCGATGACCTGATCCAGAAATCCGGCTTGCGGCCACGCGGGAAAGGCAGGGAAAGTTGTGAAGATGCCGGCAGTTCTTTCCAGTTGGGGATCGACCTGGTGGAATGCCGGCAGATAGTTGCGGTATGTCAGGGCCGCAGCGAAGAATGCTCCGGCGGTTTGCGCAATGGAATAAGGTACGACTTTGCGCCAGGGAAAATTACGAAAGACCGCGAGGGTGAGCGTGACAGCGGGATTGAGATGGCCGCCGGAAACTTTTCCCGCCACGTAAATTCCCATGGTGACGGCCAGCCCCCAACCCAGCGTGATATTGGTGTAGCCGCCATGAACGGTTGCCGCTGGGTTATTTGCGGGAAACAGCACGACCATGGCGACGACACCCGTGCCGAAGAGAATCAGGACGAAGGTTCCAAGGAACTCGGCGATCAGTTCGGCAAGCAAGGTTGGCGGCTTGTTCATTCAGGGCGATTCCATCTTAGGAAGTCTGCTTTTGAACCGCGAGTAGTCTAGCAAGGATTCAAGGCCGCGCCGCACCTTTCACTTTTCCGAAGAGTCTCCGAGGCGACCATCCGCCGAGGGTAACTAAAAGTATGAGAGCTGAGGGTGTTTCCCCTTGACAGCAGGGGCATGGTCTGTAAGATAGAAGAATATTTATTCACCAACATGAATAAATATTCATGATGAATAAAGTGTTGCGGCAGAGAGCGGTTTTGGAAGCGTTAAGGCAGGGCCCGGTCGCCAGCCAGGAAGATTTGCAGCGGGCGTTGCGCAAGCGGGGGTTCAAGGTGGGGCAGGCGACGCTGTCGCGCGATATTCGAGACTTGAATTTAAGCAAGACGTCGAGTGGTTACAACCTGCCTCAAGGAGACAGTGCCACCGCCCTGGCTTTGCCGCCGGTGCAGCGGCTGGTTCGAGAATTTGTGCTGGATGTGCGTCCGGCGCAGAATTTGCTGGTGTTGAAAACGATTGTTGGCAGCGCGCAGCCGGTGGCGGCCGCGATAGACGAGCAGGAGTGGGAGGAAATGGTGGGAACGATTGCGGGAGACGACACGATCCTGATTATTTGTCCCGACAAGGATGCTGCCCGGAAGGTTGCGGCGCGCATCGAGGAGATGCTCGGCTGATGCCGGCAAAGTTACAAAGCGCGGTGCTCGGGGCCAGCGGCTATTCAGGGCTGGAGTTGACGCGCATTCTCGAGCGACACCCGCGGTTGAAGAAGCCCGCGTTGCTGCGGCGCGAAGGCGGTGGCGATGGTCCGGCGGATCTGGCAGAGGTCTTTCCGGAGTTGTCGGAAAACGGGGGCTATCCGTTGCGGGCGTTCTCGTGGAGTGAGCTGAAGCGTCAAGGGGTGGAATTGCTTTTCCTGGCTACGCCGCATGAGGCTTCACGATCGCTCGTGCCTGAGGCGATTGCCCACGGCCTGCGCGTGATCGACCTGAGCGGTGCCTGGAGGCTGAAGCAGGAGCAGCATCGCACGATTTATTCGTTTCAGGATGCGGATGCGGTTACGGCTGCGGAGTTGACAGCGAAAGCGGTGTACGGATTGCCGGAGCTGAATAGCGATGGCGTTGCGGCGGCGCAGTTGGTGGCGAATCCAGGTTGCTATGCGACCTCAGTGATTCTGGCTTTGGCGCCGCTGCTGCGAGCTGGCCTTATCGATCGCGGGCACGGAATTATTTCTGACTCGAAGTCGGGAGTATCGGGAGCGGGCAAGGTGCCGACGTCGCGCACTCATTTTGTTTCTGTGGCCGATAATTTTTCGGCCTATGCAGTGTTTAATCACCGGCACCTGGGGGAAATGGTTGAGCAGTTGGAGTTGGACGATGCCGAGCTGACTTTCACGCCGCATCTGCTGCCGATTCCGCGCGGAATTTTGTCCACCATCTATGTGCGGCTGAAGCGAGCAATGAAAGCGGCGGAAGTGGAGGCGTGCCTGCGTGATTGTTATTCCTGTAAGCATTGGGTGCGGGTGTTTGCGACTCCGCAGTTGCCCCAGTTGCAGTTTTCTTTGCACACGAATTATTGCGATCTGGGATTTTGCCTGGCGGAGGATGGGCAGCGTCTGGTGCTGATTTCCTGCGTGGATAACCTGCTGAAAGGCGCAGCCGGACAGGCGGTGCAGAACATGAATCTGATGTATGGCTGGGAAGAGCGGGAGGGATTGCAGTGACGATCGTGGTGAAAGTTGGCGGGGCGGCGATTGAGGATGCGGCAACGCTGCGCAAGTGTGCGCAGTCGATCGCGGAATTAGCGCAAGATGGTCATCGCGTGGCGGTGGTGCATGGCGGCGGTGGCGCGCTCACGCGCATGTTGGAACGACTGGGGAAGAAAAGTGAATTCGTAGAAGGGCTGCGCGTAACCGATGCGGAGACGCGAGATGCGGCGTTGATGGTGCTTGGAGGCATCGTCAATAAAAACCTTGTGGCGGCGATTCAGGCGGCGGGCATGCCGGCGATTGGATTCTGCGGCGGCGATGGCATGACGTTTCGCGCCCGGAAGAAATATGTTCACGGCAAAGACCTGGGATTTGTGGGCGAGATTTGTTTCGCGGAGCCGTGCTGGATCGAAGCGCTGTGGCATCAGGGAGGAATTCCGGTGATGGCTTCGCTGGCTTTGGGAGCCGACGGCCAGTACTACAACGTGAATGCCGATGAGATGGCGGCGGCATGCGCGGCGGCTTGCCATGCCAATACTCTGATTTTCTTAACCGACGTGCCCGGAGTAAGGGACGCGTCGGGAAGCGTGATGCCGTGGCTGAGTACGAAGAAAGCAGCCGAGCTGGAGGCTAGTTCGATTATCAGCGGCGGCATGTTGCCCAAGCTGCACGCTTGCGGGCTGGCGTTGAAACAAGGCGTGGGGCGAGTGCGGATTTTGCCGGCGGCGGAAGTGGAAGTGCTGCCGCAGTTTTATTTGACCAAGCTTTCGTGCGGTACGGAGGTCACATATTCATGAGTTCGCCAATTGCCGCCCGTCCGAAATTGCGACCGACAAATACGCAAATACAAAAAGAGGAGACAAAGTTGAATAGTCACGTGCAAGGTCGAGTGGCGACCGCTTCGGCGAGAGCGCCGCAAGCGTTCTGGTGTCCGGATTTGGTTTCGACGCGCGATCTCGGCGCTGCCGGGGTCGATGCGGTTTTGAATCTCGCCGGAGTTATGAAGGCGCGCCCGGCCGATTTTCGAAAAGCGCTGAACGGAAGGCAGATGGTGATGTTCTTCGAAAAGCCTTCCTTGCGCACCCGGTTGACCTTCGAGGCGGGAATGGCCGGCCTGGGCGGGACGGCCATGTTTGTCGACCAGCGGCAGGAACGGCTCGATGCCCGCGAGACGTTAAGCGATGTGGCCCATAATCTGGAGCGGTGGGTGGATGTGATTGTGCTGCGTACCTTCTCGCAGGAAACAATCGAGGGCATGGCGAAGTACGCGCGGGTTCCGGTGATTAACGCGCTGAGCGATCGCGAGCATCCCTGCCAGGCGCTGGCGGATTATTTAACTTTGATGGAGCGCTTCGGCGATATGAAGACTCGCTGTCTCGCCTACGTGGGTGATGGAAATAACGTGGCGCATTCGTTGTTGCTTACATGCGCTTGTTTGGGGTCGTCGATTCGTGTGGCCACGCCACCGGGATATGAGCCTGATCCGCAGATTGTTGCGGATGCACGGGAGATTGCGGAGGAGACCGGCGCTGAGATTGCGTTGCTGAACGATCCGCATGAGGCAGTGGCCGGGGCTGATGCGGTTTATACGGATGCGTGGGTAAGCATGGGTCAGGAGGGGGAAGAATCGGACCGGTCGCAGATTTTCCCGCCGTATCAGGTGAATGCGGAACTCATGGCGGAAGCCGCGCCACATGCGGTGTTCATGCATTGTCTTCCGGCGCACCGGGGTTTGGAAGTGACCGACGAGGTGATGGATTCGGAACAGTCCGTGATTTTTGAGCAGGCGGAAAACCGGCTGCACGCACAAAAGGCTATTCTTTATTTACTGCTGGGCGGCGGTGATCGTCTGCCTGCGAGGAGTGCTCATGCCTGACAAAATTGTTCTTGCTTATTCTGGCGGACTCGATACATCGATCATCATTCCATGGCTCAAGGAAAATTACGCCTACAACGTGATTGCGATGGTCGGCGATGTAGGACAAGGCGACGACATTGAAGCGGTGGTCGAGAAGGCTTACGCGACTGGTGCGAGCAAGGTCGTGGTGGAAGATTTGCGCGAAGAGTTTTTGACGGGATACGTTTTTCCGGCGCTACGCGCGGGTGCGGTGTACGAACATAAATATTTGCTGGGCACATCGCTGGCGCGTCCGGTGATCGCGAAACATCAGGTGGAAGTGGCCTTGCGCGAGGGAGCGACGGC
>JBAVGI010000088.1:0-6294 GCA_049684755.1 Candidatus Sulfotelmatobacter sp. | reverse complement strand
GCGTAATATCGTCTTACAAGGCTTGTTTATCCGGGGGGCACTAAATGGCGGAAAATCGTGAAAAGAAGCCTACTGACTACACAGGGCTCATCATTGCCGCCATTCTGGTACCCGTGCTCCTTCTGTTCATGTACTTCGGTAATGAGGATTTGGGCTGGACCGTTTTCATTGCTTTAGCGGCAGTAATGGTTGCCATTAGAATCCGTTGGGATTTGAGGCGGCAGCTATGGTTTTGGGAGACCATCGGCTTTGTGTTGGTGTTACACATTCCCTTCTTCTATTTTGTTCGAATTCCTCCAGCATGGTTTCATTCGGTTGCCATGCTGCCGATAGTGATTCCAGACTGCTTGCTCACTGTGGGGATTATTCGAGTTGTCGAAAAATTTCACGATAGAAATTCGCGTCATAGTGCGCCCGTTTAATGCCGCAAACGCCGGGGCCACAATTTCAACTATCTCCACAGCCAACGAAACCAAGCTGCGCCTCGGTATTTTTTAGTACGGCTTTCGACGATTTGAAAAACGAGGTCTTCTTTCCTTTCGGTCAGGGACCGGAAGCCGCAGCAACGGCGACAGCGACAGCTGGCGCGATGCAGTATACGATTAGCCAAGGATTAGCCTACCCGCTGAAATCATCAATCGTACGAGGGATTTTGGACCTCGGCGAGACTGCATCTGTTGCTATCGTCGGCATACCCGTTATCATCGCGGGCAGTAAAGGTTTGGCGGCAGAGTTCAACGCAAACCGCGCGGGAACTTGTTCGACCGTATTTGGTAACTAGTGGACAGAAGACAATGAAGGAGAAACCGAATCCCTGGTTCATAGGATTTGTAATGGGCGGCGGGATAGTTGTTGCAACAATCGTGATGGCGATTTGGTTCCCCAACGCTCCTGAACCGCTCGGGCGGATGATTGTTGTGGGCGGGATATTTTGCATCGCAATCCTTATTGCAACATTCTGGAGATTTCTTTCGAATTGGCGATTTTGGGTTCCAGTCGTATTCGTGATTTTGCTTGACGCGGCTTGTGTAGAAACCCTATTTGATGAAATCCGCAAACTGAGCATGTGGCACCTCGACTTCATTATGGGGTTTGAATTGTTCGCGACGATGCTGTTCCTCAGTTGGTTTCTAGACAAAGACAAGAAGCACCACGGTAGGCCTTCGAGTGACTCATCCATGCGAGATTGAGTTGTTGCCGCAATCGCAGGCACCAACACCGCAGCCGCCGCCGCTGACCCAGCAGCAATGCAATCTACTGAATGAAGGGTTGAACCAGATGACCGATCTAGCGGACATTTGGCTGTTTGTGCAAGGAACGCAGTTCCCACTATTGAGTTTTGCCGAAGGTTATGGAATTAGCAAAACGAACCAGTATATAAACAACAAACTTTGTGGGGGGCCACAGGTGCATTTGCCATGAGCGATGTTTCTTCAATCACGAGCTACTTTCGCAGGTCTCCGTTCCGTTCTCTGAATTTCGACGTGACAACCGCCGTCCTAACACTTTTCGTATTCTCGGGTATAAGGACAATGCGCGTGCAGTCACCGACCCTCAAGGCCAGCGCAGCGGTTTTTGGATTAGTACTGCTTCCTGTGGCGGTTTGGGTCCTATCGTTGCTCTCGCATTGGGAAATTCGCGCTATAGTCGAACAAACCAATGGCACGCCAAGTGATCCGCAGCTCGTGCGGATGCACTACGCGCGGCTCGCTAGGCTGCATTGGAGTCTTACCCTCGGGGTGACGATTATTGCCTGGGGAATCGTCCAAGCGCTAATGACGGCGATCCATTAAAAGCCGCAAGCGCAGCAACAATCACCACCACCAATGCCGCTCCCGCCGCCGCCCACGCAAAAAGGTAACTGGAACCTTTGCGCTGGAGCTGCTGTTGTGTCGCTGTACGGGTTCACCTGGGGAACGATGGCCCAATTCGGGGTCGTAACCGCACCCATTGGTTGGGTGGGTTGGGCCGCCGGTGGTATCGGCCTCGGGATAGATTTGATTGCATGCCATTGAGATAGGGGGGTGCTATGCCTATGAATTCCTGGGCTACGACAAAGCATGGCGCATTTGAATCAGCGGAGGTGTTTGCTCAGCCGCCGCATAAGTCTCGACAATTCCTTGCTGTGACAGCGCTAGTAACTCTTTCAATCGCGTTGGGGGTCGGCATACTAATCATTTTTTTCAATAAGATGCCTGTATTGGCAATGGCATGGATTTTGCTAGTACCCGTTACGGTTCTCGGTAGTTGGATACGCACACTGATTGTACATAAGAGGTTGCACGAACTGTACGTCTCGGGCGCAGTGAGGGAAAACCCTGCAGGAGACTCCCTCGATTTAGCGCTGCGGGGCGCGTCAAGCCTAAGTTACTGGGGAACTTGTGGAACTGCTGCGGCGGGCATAGCTGGCCTCGCCGCAGTTATACAACTCATCGGCAGGATAAGGTAACAGCTTCACACCCCGGCAGGGCGGGCTGACCCAAAAAAAATCGGGGCCGAGAGGGAAGCTCGACCCCGCAAATCTTACGAGCCTGCCCCTGCCCCAGATGTTGAGCCGCCCATCCAACAAAAAGCTGCGCAATCACGTCCTCCGTTTCTGCTGCTGAACACTTTAGTTGATTTTTTGTCATCTCCGAGTTGCCCTCTCTTTCCCACCCGCGGCAAGATTCTACACCCTATTTAGGACGTGGAAAAACGAAGACGCCGTGCGGATGCACGGGGGGGTGACCCGAATGGCTTCGGAACAAATCGAAAAGATTATCCGAGAGTTCACGAAATTGCTTCGAGCGTACTTTCAGTTGCAGGCTGACGCGATGGGCTTGGAGATTATTATCCGAGCGTCTGTACAAACTAAAGCTCCGATATCTGAACTATGGCTGGAGCTTTTGAATCATATTCGGACGACGCAACAGTACCAAAAAATCTCCGAACAGGAAGTTGGGGACGAATGCTGCTTGGCCGCAATCGCCGACACAGTCTACGCAACCGACCGTCGGTCCGGCGCTCCCTGGGGTGGGACCAGACCCGCTTGGCTGCTCTGAATACCTGGATGGAACGGGCGCGGGGGATATGCTCTTCAAAATTTGCACAAATAGTCCGAATGGCCCATGGAGTAACTGTGTACGAGGAAATCTTCTGAATCAGTACGTGCAGAACGGCAACCCGTTCCAGCTTGGGTGGTACCTCTTCGCCGACCACATTTACGATTTCGCCGCCTGCGGGGTGCAATAGCCATGTACAAGGTCGGATACTTAATCCGCGTTGTCGGGGAGAGCACGCTCGTGCTTACGGTTGCGGCATTCGCGTTGGCCTTTGCTGCTGTCCTTGTGTTCGGGACTTCGAGGCCCCCGGCCAGGCCGTCGATAGCTCAGGCGATTGCGCTGGTGGTCGTTATCGTTCTCCCGGTCGGAATCGGAGTCTGGAGGATCTTCAGAAAGCTCCGAAACCGTTGGCAACGACGCGAGGCTCTTGCGGTGGCCATTTGCTTCGCGGTGTTCAGTCCCCTGTCTCTCGTTGTGGCGTTACCTTTAGCCGTAATACCAGGTGGCTATACGGGGTACTTGGGAAGACCATTTGGCTTAATCGGCGCGTTCGTGAGCATCGTGTTGATGCTCTGGCTGGCAACTTTTCTTCCGAGCGCATTCATTTTGTGGCTTCTGCGCCGACTCAGACGAACTGAAGGAACGTGATCGGTAGCTGTGGTTCGGCATGGCAACCGGGGGCCGGTTGCCGCTGGTTAGAGGGAAGCGCCGGAGGGCACCGGAAGAGCCGTGCTTCGCACGGGGAGCGCTGGGGACATGACAAAGAACCTCTACGATTTCCCAGCGCGCGAATATGGCATCTAGCGCAGATGGTCCTCTCCCGGCCCGGCGGGCATCGCTGTGGCAAACCCCGTGAACCCTCAATTTTGGAACTGCTACGTAACGTTACGTACGTTATGTTACGTCACTGAAGAAAGTGCAAGTCTTCTGCTAACAGAGGAATTTCTGCTTTACATTTCCGGCAGGCATTATCGAGGGCGGGGCCTTTGTACCCGCAAGTACATTCTATGTAGAACTCTTTTCGAATAACCCTATACGGAGACTTGGCCCGCTGTTTTGCCCGCTCATCAGAGCAAATGTCACGAGAGCTGCGCGGCGTGACATGGCCCAGCCCCGCAAGAGAATCTGCGAGGTAATCAAGTTGGGCTGACTTTGTTTTTGGAAAAGTCTTCTCTCGAAGGATCGAAAGGATCAGCGGAAGGAATCCACCAAACTGACTTTGGGCATAGTGTGGGGCAGCATCAAGCGCCTTGCGCAATTCATCCTCGCTGCTTGCAGTAAGCATTTGTTCTGCCCACGGCCAGGGCCGATCCCGGACCACTTTCTTCTTCTTGGCATCTAGCTGCTGTTCCCAGAAGAGCTGGCGGTAGTTTTCAGCGCGTCCGCAAATCTCATCAGCAGGCATGCTTCGGGGCCTGCCTCTGCCTCGTTTTTCACCATATGTGTCAAGTGCTATTTGGGGCTTTTTTGCAGTTTTCTTGCGTTTTTTCATTTTCGCGGAGAGTCCAGAATAACAAGTCTCAATTTTACGGAAGGTCCCCGAAAAAATGGTAGGAATTTTGCGGAAAGTGTGTCGTCAATTTCTAGTGTTGTAAGCCGCAAATCCCGAGTTCCTCGAAATTTGGCCGTATTATGTACATGCCCGGAATGTTCTGAGAAGCCAATGAAGCACTCCGTAGGAGGGCCTGACGGTATGGCGACGAATACAGAGTTCAAATTTCCTTGTCCGGTTTGTTTCTGCGTGCGTGAAGTCCGGCTAACCAGAAAGAACAAGCCGTACATAACGTGCGATCCGTGCGGAATCCAGCTCTTTGTTCGCGGACCGGCTGGTATTGCAGAGTTTAGGCGTTTGGTCGAGCAGGGAGAGCGTGAAGGATTGACTGTCCGCATTCAAGAGATTGAGAGCCGCTTTCGGCTTGCTTGCCCGGAATGCGGGAATAAGTTTTGGGCCGAGCCGAAGTTGGCAAAGACGAGCACGTTCGATGGAAGCCTGAAAGGATTTCGATGCCCTGAGAAAAGGTGCGGGGCAATCGTGCCCTGGAGAGGCAAACAATGAAAATAACAGTTGTTGGCTGGCTCGAAATTGCCGGAATCGGACTCGCGGTCTTCCTTTTTATTTCGTATTTGCAGAAGCAACAGAAGCCCGAACCACTACCTGGGCAGGCACCAGTAATTCAAGCAGCCCCGAGTGAGCAAAACCTTGCTGACTAACGAATCCCAAGCGGATTTCGCAAAGGAGACCCTAGCTCGTGAGGGACTTCTGACGATTCGCGAAGCCGCTCAATATCTCGCCGTATCCGTTTCAACGCTTTACGGCTGGGTCTGGCAACGGCGGATTCCTTTCGTAAAGATCGGAAGAGCCTTACGCTTTGATTCGCGTGATCTTCAAGTTTTCGTAGAGGCCAACAAGAAATATCCACGACAGCAGTCTTCCCATTCAGGCAGCCGCACTATTCCTTGCTACAATACCCGCGCGGCTGGCAAAGGGTAGAAAAGAGAGCCGCAGATGGGAATCTACAAAAGAGGTCGTGTGTGGTGGGTTGATTATTTCGACCAAAACCGTGAGCGAATCCAAGAATCGTCGCGGAGCACCAACCGCCGTGATGCCGAATCGCTCTTAAACATCCGAAAGTCTGAGATTTTGCGGGGCGTTTTCAGACGGCCTGTAAAAATCGCTTTCGGCGAATTCGGCAAACGCTATATGGAGCACGCGAAGATCAACAAACGTTCCTGGTTGCGAGATGAACAGATGCTTGGGCATTTAGAAAGATTCTTCGGGAGCGAAAGACAGCTTACCGAGATCACTTCGGCGGATATCGAAGGCTACAAAATGCACAGAAGGGCCTCGGTTTCCGGTTCGACGGTGAATCGGGAGATGGCTTTGCTCAAGCGAATGTTCAATCTGGCAATCGAATGGGACCTCTATCTGGGTTTGAATCCTTTTCGCAAGGTGAAATTCTTTCGAGAATATAACACCGGGCTTCGGGTTCTGAGTCCAGAAGAGGAAGAAGAACTTCTTCGAAATGCAGCCCCGTATATTCAGGACTTGATTCGTTTTGCCTTGAATACGGGTTTGCGCATCGGGGAAATTTTTGGCCTGCTTTGGTCTAGTGTGGATTGGGAAAGGAACATTCTCAATGTTTTCGCCCCCAAGACTCAGAAAGTCCGCGAAGTTCCGCTCAATGCGGAAGCTCGCAGGGTCCTTGAGTTTTGGCGGTTGGGCAAGAAGAATGAATTTGTTTTCTACAATCCC
>JBAVGI010000087.1:0-12158 GCA_049684755.1 Candidatus Sulfotelmatobacter sp. | reverse complement strand
GGTATACATCGAGCGCGCCGGAAAGCTTGAACTGACCGGCTTATCGTTCAAAGATAATCCGCACCTCATGCAGATCATCGAGCGCATCGTTTCCCGCGTCGGTCGCCGCGTCGATGAGTCTTCTCCCATGGTCGATGCCCGCCTCGCCGATGGCTCCCGCGTCAACGCCATCATTCCTCCGCTCGCCCTCGACGGCGCTTGCCTCTCCATCCGCCGTTTCGGTCGCGATCCCGTGACCGCCCGCAACATGCTGGAGAATCACACCCTCACCGAAGCCATGCTCGAATTGCTCTCGGTGATGGTCAAAGGAAAGCTGAATCTCCTCATCTCCGGCGGCACCGGCGCCGGCAAAACCACTCTGCTCAATGTGCTCTCCGGCTACATTCCCAACGTCGAGCGTATCGTCACCATCGAAGACGCCGCCGAACTGCAACTCAAGCAGGAACACATCGTCCGCCTTGAAACCCGCGCTCCCAACATCGAAGGCAAAGGCGCCGTCCGCATGCGCCAGCTCGTCATCAATAGTTTGCGTATGCGCCCCGACCGCATCGTCGTCGGCGAGGTCCGCGGTGAAGAGGCCTTCGACATGTTGCAGGCCATGAACACCGGCCACGAAGGCTCGCTCACCACCATTCACGCCAACTCCGTCCGTGACGCGCTCGCCCGCGTCGAGAACATGGTCTCCATGGCGAATCTGAACATTCCCGAGCGCGCCGTGCGCCATCAGATCGCGTCCGCCATTCACGCCGTCGTGCAGGTCGCGCGATTATCTGATGGCACGCGCAAAGTGATCTCCATCTCCGAAGTCACCGGCATGGAGAACGATCTGATCGCTATGCAGGAAATTTTTACCTTTGAACGTCGTTCGGTGGATGAAAATGGAAAAATTCGTGGCTGCTTCAAAGCCACCGGAGTGCGCCCACAGTTTGCCGATCGCCTGGCCACCGGTGGCGGCCGCCTCCGTCCCGCGCTGTTCGAATCAAAAACTGAAGTCTGAGGACCAAAATTTGCGAAGAGTAAAAAGTTCGCGAATAAGTTTTCGGGTGGCGCAGCGCTTTCAGCGCTGCGAAAAGGCTTTGAAGAGGATTGGAGGGCTTTAGCCCCCGAGGGACTGGGTTTCGAAAAAAATTCATCATGCCGCTCCTGATCGCAGCTCTCGTCTTCCTCGTCGTCGCCCTGGCGGCCTTCGCCGCCTTCTCCCTGCTCGACGAACGCAGCGCCCGCGCCCGCCTCATTAAAGACCGCCTGGCCACCGTCCAGAAAGCTCCGGAGCGCGAACCCGACGAAGAACTCGCCCTGCTCCGCGATGAGCAACTCAGCAAGATCCCCGCCTTCGACACTTTGCTGCGCCGCTCCGCCCGCGTCTCCGCCATGCAGGACGCCCTCTTGCAGGCAGGCATGAAGTTCCGCGCCGGAAATTTCCTTCTACTCTGCGTGCTCTGCGGCGTTGGCGCCGGACTCGCCACCGTCATCTATACCCGGAATGCCGCTATCGGCTGGGCCGCGCTCGTCATCGGCGGATTTCTTCCCTACTCGGTCGTCTCCTATCGCCGCCAGAAACGCTTCGAAAAATTCGAGGAGCTTTTCCCCGATGCCATCGACACCCTGGCCCGCGCCGTCCGCGCCGGACACGCCTTCACCACTGCTCTGGAAATGATCTCCAACGAAACCACGGAACCCTTGGCATCCGAATTCCGCAAGCTTTACGAAGAACAAAAGTTCGGCATGCCCGTCCGCGATGCGCTCATGAATCTTACCGAGCGCATCCCCCTGGTCGACGTAAAATTCTTCGTCACCGCCGTCATGCTGCAACGTGAAACCGGAGGCAATCTCGCCGAAATCCTGGACAACTTGTCCTACGTCATTCGCGAACGTTTCAAGATTCAGCGCCAGGTTCGCGTTCACACCGCCCAGGGACGTCTCACCATGGCTCTTCTCATGGGTATGCCCCCAACTGTATTAACAATTCTCTATATCTTCAGCCCGGAATTCGTTCATCCGCTCTTCTACGACCCCATCGGCCACATCCTCCTGGTGGGCAGCATTGCACTGCAAACCGTTGGTTATTTCGTGATCCGCAGGATCATTAAGATTCAGGTTTGATGATGCCGTTGATTCTCACCATCATCGTGTTCGTCACCGTAGTTCTGGTGGTCTTCGCCTTCGGCGCGGCTGCGGCTACACCCAGCTCCGTGCTGGGAGCCCGCCTGCGCGCCCTTGGCGGCCACTCCACTGTCGCGCAGGAAAAGCCTGCCGTCAAAGTCCGGGAGCGCATCGAGCAAGCCCTCGATCCTCTCAGCAAAGCGATTCCGCTTTCTCCCACCGACGTCTCCCGCACTCGCGCCTGGCTCATCCAGGCCGGACTTCGCGAATCCCGCCACGTCAGCTTCTATTTCGGCGCTCGTATGATGCTGGCATTCGTTGGCCTTGCCGGCGTTATCCTTTTTTCCGGCGTCGATAGCGTTCCCTTGCTGGTCTGCGTTCCCGCCTTCGGTTTCTTCGTCCCGCGTTTCATATTGAAGCGCATGATTAAAGACCGCCAGCATCGCATCCGCATCGCTCTACCCGACGCTCTCGATCTCACCGTCATCTGCGTCGAAGCCGGACTCGCCCTCGATCAGGCTCTCATGCGCGTCGGCAAGGATCTTCACCACGCCCATCCCGATCTGAGCGACGAATTCCATCTGGTCAATCTCGAAATGCGCGCCGGCAAGCCTCGCGCCGAGGCCCTGCGCAATCTGGTTGATCGCACCGGCGTCGACGACATCCGCTCCCTGGTCGGCACTCTTATCCAGACCGACCGCTTCGGCACCAGCATCGCCCAAGCTCTCCGCGTTCACTCGGATTCCCTGCGCACCGCTCGCCGTCAGCGCGCCGAAGAGCAAGCAGCCAAAACCACCATCAAAATGGTCCCCCCTCTCGTCATTTTTATTCTGGTCCCATTTCTCTTCGTGACCATCGGCCCCGCACTCATCCAGGCCTACCACTCCCTAGTCAGCAAATAATTCGGGCCATGACAAGCTGGGACTGACAGGCGACGAGCAAATAGGACGAGAAAATAGAAGGATTGCCAAGAACATTGAGCCTTGTCGTCGCACACGTGAAGATGCCGGGAGGGCCATCCGAGAATAGCCCGGCGCGTTCAGCGCCGGGTGTCGGGCAATAGCTCAGAACGCGTCCCGTAGGGACGCCTGAGACTCTCACACATTTTCCAGCTTATGGGATTCACTCCACGCGGCCACGCCTTCAACCAAACCCGCCAGCGCTTCCTCGCCACTCATCTCGCCGTGGCCCAAACCCACTGGTCCCGCTTGCGCGGCCTGCTCGGAGCCTCCCCAGATGACTTCCGTAACGGCTGTGGCCTCTGGATTCGCCCCTGCCGCGGCGTGCATACTCTAGCCATGCGCTACCCCATCGACGTGGTTTACCTCGATCGCGCCAACACCGTCGTCCACATCATCGCCAATCTGCAACCCTGGCGCTTCGCACCCGTGCGCCTGCAAGCCACGTCGGTGCTGGAACTACCGAACCACACTATCTCGCAAACAGAAACCGCACTTGGCGATAAAATAGAAATCCAACTCCAGGAGGGCATCTGAATCCAATCGCTCGATGAGAATTAATCGGGCGTCGCTTCAAAGCTTCCGAACTATCCTGAGCCCATTGGAGTACCGTGGAGAGGGGCGCTGGAAGGCCTTGCGAACCTCAGGGACTTATAAAATGCCGTGGAAGAGCGGCGCTCGAAGGCCTTGCGGACCATCAGGGACTTATAAAATACCGTGGAAGAGCGGCGCTTTAGCGCCGCGTAAAGCGCAAAATTGATGCGGGCTTTAGCCCCCGTACTCAACCCGAACCGTGATTGAAACTCTCCAATCCGAAGAACTCACCACCCTCCACGATGCTCCCAAGCTCCTGGTCGAATGGTCTCCGCGCTGGCAGGAGTTCACCACCTCCATCCGTCCCGCTTTTTCCCGCTCCGCGCCGCGTCTCGCCGGAGAAGCTCCCTTCGGGATCCTTCCCTACCGAGGCCTGATCGCATCTCTCTTGCTGGAAGCATTTCTGGTTTTCGTCGTCATCGTCCTCCCCCGCGAGGTCGCTCTTCTCCGTCCCTATGCCGCCCCGCGCGTCCAGGCCGAGGAAGTCATCTACTACTCCGCCAACGAACTTCCGCGCACGGAAGATTTAGGCGGAGCTCAATCCGGCTCCTCCGGCCGCGCCGGCGGCCAGGAAGCTCATCACCGTACCCAAACCATCCACGTAGCCCGTGGAGCCTCACTCGCCCCAAAAGTCGTCGACGCCCCCAGCGTCAAACTTCCTTCTTCCCCAAACCCGGTCGCCAATCTCCTCGCCGTAAAATCCATTCCCGGACCACCGCCATCGCAAGGCTTGCACTCCTCGCTCACAGCGCCCAGCCTTGCCGCGAATATAATCGCTCCCGCACCCTCCAACATCGTCCGCGACCAATCGCGCGCCGCCCTCGCCCTCAATAATTCCATCGTCCTCAATAAGTCGATTGTCCAGCCCGCTCCAAGTGTTTCTTCCAACAATTCCCGCACCGCTCCTGCGATCAGCAACACAATCGTTGCACCCGCGCCCACCATTCATTCCGAGCACACTCTCTACGCGCCCAAACTCGATTCCACCATCATCGCTCCCGCCCCAAACATTTCCCGCGACCGCCCCCAGGCCGCCCCAGCCCTCAACTCCGTCGTGATCGCTCCCGCTTCCATCCGCGTCAGCCGCGATCAAGCCCGTTCCGCTCCCGCTCTCAACGGATCGATCATCGCCCCCGCACCTTCGTCAATCGCCCGCGAAGTTTCTCATTCTCGCGTACAGATGAACAGCACCGTCATTCCTCCGCCCGTCTCCGCGCCCGCACGCGAAACTCAACGCACTACGCAACTTAATCTCCCGGCGCCTGCCGTTGTTCCTCCGCCACCCGCGCAACCGGCTAACGGATCATTCGTCAGCAGCATCATCGGAAAACTTTTCGGCACCCAGGATGTTGTCCCACCCCCGCCCGCCGTCACTTCCTCAGACGCTGCAACATCGCGCGATACCGGTAACAACCTCGCCACAAACATCATCCCGCCTCCGCCCAGCGCCGGAATCTCGCGCTCAAATCTCAGCTCTTCATCTTTAGGCGCCTCATCCGGACGATCTCAACCTTCGCCCTCCGTGATCCCGCCACCACCAATCAGCGCCAACTCAGGTTCGAACGCCTCAGGATCGTTCAGAAAATATTCCGGATCTTCGCCGAATGTTTCCACCATCGTCCCGCCGCCACCGAGCGTGGCCGCAGGCTCTCCGAACGGAACCCGAAATTCCACTGGCTCTGGAAATGACGGCTCGTTCGCCAGCAACATAATCCCCCCGCCGCCCGCAGGCGGCTTAGGTCCCTCAGGCTCTGCCCGGGAAGGCATCGGCCGCGGCGCTGCCGGGGATTTCGGCTCGCCTCTCGCCCCTCCCAAAGGCGCAGGCGGAAGTTCAGACAACTCCGGAGTAGTCCTATCCACCGATCCCGGTTCCGAACACGCTTTGCCTGGCACTGGCGGAAAAGGTTCGCTCGCAATGTCTCCCTCGGGTGGAGATAAACCGGGCCTCGGCGGCTCCGGAGGAGGCTCGGGAATTGGCAACGGCTCAGGCCCCGGCAGCGGCTTGTCCAATAAAACCACGGCCGAAAATTCTGGCGCAGGAAAATCCGGCGCCGGTCACGGCTCCGACCCCAACGCTCGCGCTGGGATCTCTCCTACTCCCGGCGCCGGCGGAGCCGGCTCGGCACCCACCGGATCGTCCGCTGCCCCCGGCGTCGACATTCGCGGCGGCAGCGCCGTCGTCAATCTTCCCAGCTTCGATTCCAGCAATAGCAGCGCGCCCAGCGTCCCCGGCCGTTCTTCTGTCAAAGCCGACCCTGGCCCCGCCATCACCATCGTCGCCACTTCCCGCTCCGGCGGCGCATTCGATTTCTATGGCAAACTCCCCGGCGATAACTACACCGTCTACGTCGACACTCCCTCGGGCATCGTCGTAATGCAATTTGCCGACGCCGATCCCGGCTCCCACTCAAACGCCGGACCACTCACCGGACCCCAAGGCCTGCGCACCGATCTTCCCGCAAATCTTCCCCACGCCCGCGTCGTCATCAAATGCAAACTTGACGCCTCCGGCAATCTAAAAAATCTTCAAGTCCTCGAACCCGGCCCCGCCGCCATGACCGCAAAACTCATCGCAGCGTTACCCAGCTGGAAATTCCGCCCCGCCACTCGCGGCTCCCAGCCCGTCGAAGTCAACGCCATCCTCGGCTTCAACATCGACACCAACGACCGCTACTAAGCTTAGAATAATTGCAGATAAGCGATCCGCAGCTTAACATGCCTAAATCATGCCTTTCCTGAGGCCGACGGATACTCCTCGCTCCATTGACTTCGTTTGGGAGATGGGGATTAGCAAGATAAGAGACCAGATCGAAATGTTCGATGCCTTGGATTCCAAAACAGGCGTGATTGCGATCGTTGAAATCTTGGGATTCTTGCTGTTAGCGGCGGCGGAAGCAACTACTCCAATACAACTCAGCGGTACCCCGATATTTTCTTTGCGGGTCGTACTTTTCTTCGGAATTGGTCTTTTTTGTAGCTTCCTATCGACGGTTTTTGGCCTGCTCGCCCTACGGGTCCGCGAATTCGCAATCGGCTTTGATTACGAGAAACTCGTAGGAGGGGCGGATCTCGATGTGAGCGAATTGAAGACAGTTTTTCTCGGCGACTTGGTGGCGTCGGTTCGCGCCAACAAGAAGATCCTTGATGAGAAAGTTACATATGCCAAGATCGCCAGTTTGCTGGTCCTGGTCGGCCTGTTATGTTATACAATTGTAGTAGCTCAAGTATTTATGTGTTTCGTTCGCAGAGGCTAAAATGACGAGTCCAAACCAGAATTCCGGCGCTCAATCGACTCCGCAACGGGGTCCCGACAACGCGCAGCCGAATCGAGACTCGCAGAGCACCGTTCCAGTCTATGTACCTCTTCAGGGCCAGGGGCCGGATTACGTCCATAAAGGCGCAAATGGCGGCAAGTCTTAGATCTGTTTGAATTTGTTCCTTTCTTATCATAATCTCTACAACCGCAACCGCGCCATCATTCCGTAAGCCTTCCGAAACCACGGCCGCTCCCGCCGCTTCTGATACCCCGGCATCGTCGCCCGCTTATCTAAAATTTTCTGCACCCACTGCCGCGCCTCATCCACTCGCCCCTGCGACTGCAAAAACAACGCGTAGTTGTAATAAGTTTCCGAACTGGTAGAAATCTTTGTCGCTTCGCGAAAAAGCTTTTCAGCCTTTTCCGTCTTCCCCGTCTGCGCATAAGCATGCGCCAGCAGCCCTATCCCGCGATGAAAATCATACGTCGGATCCTCTTCCACCGCCCGCTCCAGATCCGGCACTGCCGCGGAAAAGTCTCCCAGCGCAATCTCCGCCACTCCCCGCCGGTAAAACGGATCCACCGAATCCGCACGCTGCGAAATTGACCGGTCATAACATCCCCGTGCCTTTGCAAAATCTCCATCGTCCAGATAC
The DNA here is from genome assembly GCA_049684755.1 of Candidatus Sulfotelmatobacter sp. GTDB lineage: Bacteria > Acidobacteriota > Terriglobia > Terriglobales > Acidobacteriaceae > Sulfotelmatobacter. The sequence continues at coordinate 4,590 of JBAVGI010000087.1, read as the reverse complement.
AACAACCCCAACTCTTCATAATTTCCCGCCGAAGGATTATCCAGAATCGCCGCTTCCAACTCCCGAATCCTTCGCCGCCGCGGAAATACCTGAAAGGAACCACGCAGCAACCCTGCATCTGGAATCACTTCCACCACGATGTAAATCGCCGCCCCAATCCATCCCAGAAAAAGAATAATAAAAATCCAGTAAAAATCCGGACGCCGGCGTATGAAGTGCACAATCGCCACCGCCATCAACAAGAATGACCACCAATGAAAGAGGAAGAAGAGAAATCCCATGGAATGCGAAATATAACACGGCGAAGCGGATCGGCATTCTATCGCTACAGAGGACACCTTAAGGTTATCTACGTTAAACTCCGTACAGCATTTCTTCGTGCTTTCTGCAATTCTTACGTGATGGCAACCTCCCCCGAAGAGCGCGTGCGCCAGCTATGTTCGTTGATTGACACGGCGCACGGAGAGGAACTGGAAAACGCAATCCTCGAACTTCGATGCGCCATCACCGCACTCATCGAGAATGCTCACAACGTCGCCACCTACAACCTGATCAATTTTCCCGTCGCCATGGATAAACGAAAAAAAGCTTAGCGCAAAAAAGCTTAGTTGTCCGCGCCCAGGGCATCAGGCTTTTGCCGTCCGGTTCCAGCCCAGGCAGCCGGATTCCAACAACACTATGTAACAATACATAAGTGACACTCGCCTCGACCCTGCCCAAGCCAGAAGTCCAGAGCCCGAAGCCCAATTCCATCCGCCTTCTCGCCTCCGATATCGACGGCACCCTCCTCAATCCTCAATTCCAAATTTCTCCAGACGATCTCGCCGCGCTGCGCCGCGCCCACGCCGCCGGCATCGAAATCGTGCTCGTCACCGGACGCCGCCACACTTTCGCCCTTCCCATCGCCCGGCAACTCGGCTTCGATCTCTGGCTCATCAGCTCCAATGGCGCAGTCACTCGCTCTCTAAGCGGAGAAACTTTCCACCGCGATCTCATGCCCCGCCAAACCTGCCGCGACCTCTGCACCGCCATGCAAGAATTCCGCGGCCACACCGTTCTTACCTTTGACAAAGAAACCAAAGGAGCCATCGTCCTCGAACACCTCGACGCACTCAACGCCAGCATCCGCCGCTGGCTGGAAAAGAACATGTCTTACATCGACTTCGTCATCCCCATCCAAAACGCCCTCACTACCGATCCCGTGCAAGCCATGTTCTGCGGCTCCATGGCGCGCATGGCCCAGGCTCTCCGCGCCCTCGAGACCTCTGGCCTCGACGACCGTATCACCATCCTCCGCACCGAGTATCCCGAGCGCGATCTTTCCATGATCGACGTCCTCAATTCCGGATGCTCCAAAGGCCACGCCCTCGCCCGCTGGGCTGCCCATCGCGGCTTCCATCGCGACCAGGTCATGGCCATCGGTGACAACCACAACGATATCGAAATGCTTGAGTTTGCCGGCCATCCGGTTATCATGGGAAATGCCTGCGAAGAACTCCGTTCCCGCGGCTGGAGCATCACACGAGGAAACGACAATTGCGGCGTAGCCGCCGCCCTGGCCGATTTAATTGGAAACTGAGTTCTGATCTGTTGCCCTCGGTTCGTCGAGTGCGGCACGTATAGTACCGTGGAAGAGCGGCGCTTCAGCGCCGCGTTGATTGTCCAAGAATTTCCCGGGCTTTAGCCCTGAAAGCCTTTGGGTGGCGCAGCGCTTCAGCGCTGCGATATAAGATGTTAAAGATTCGGGCTTTAGCCCCTGAGGTACAGATCGCAGACCATGAGCACGCCGCCAAAATTCGGAACTATCGCGACGATCATCACTCTGACGATCATTACCCTGCTCTCAACTCTCGCCTTCGCCTCCGACTCTGCCATCCTGCGCAACGGATTCTCCATCACCCACAACCATCGCCAAACCATCGGCTCCATCACTCGCCTCTACATCGACAGCGGTCAATCTAACTTCGTCGACATTCCCACCGCCGATATCGATCACTTCGAATCCATCCCCGACCCGCCAACTCCCGCGGCGCTCGCGCCGCCCGCCGCCATCGCTCCGCATCCCTTCGACCTGAATCAAGCCGTAAAAGACGCCAGCGGCACCTACCGGCTCGATCCCGATCTCGTCACCAGCGTCATCCGCGCCGAAAGCGATTTCAACGTCCACGCCATCTCCCCCAAAGGCGCGCAAGGACTAATGCAGCTCATGCCGCAAACCGCCACGCAACTCGGCGTCCACAACGCCTTCGACCCGCAGGCCAACGTCGAAGCCGGTACCCGCTATCTTCGCACCCTGCTCGAGCGCTACAACTTCGACCTCATCAAAGCTCTCGCCGCCTACAACGCCGGACCGCAGCGCGTCGAGCAATACAACGGCGTCCCTCCCTACTACGAAACCAAAGCCTACGTCGCCCGCATCGTCCGCGACTTCAACAAAAAGAAACTCGCCGCCAAATCCGCCGCCGCTCCACCTGTCACTAAGACCCCGACTCACAAAGCCGTACGTGCGCACTCTCAGCCCAGGTCGACGGCCGCTCCGCCCCTCGCGCACGCCCTTGCGCAGAACTAGCGTGGGGGTGCCGCAGATGTCCCGGAAGTAATGCTGCGTCCAGGTTGCCGTGGCCACCGGTTTTGCGCACGTGCAGCCAAACTGGATGCCCCTCCCCCCTCCCCCCTCCCCCCTGGTTCTTAGAATCATCGGGTTAGCACGAAAATCGCCGCAAATCCGAACGTCTAAGGCACTTAGCCATCAAAATACGTGAAACAAAGGAGTTAGGGTGTGACGGTTTTTCGGGCAGCTGAGCGTCACGGCCTCGACCATGATCGTCTATTGAAATTGCGGAGGCAAGGGTAGATGTCACATGGAGGGAGTGGATAACGAAGGCGGCTTTTCCCTGGCCGAAGCGAGGGAACAAACGGCGCCAGCAACCAATCGGGGAGGGGCACAACTTCCGCTCTTGGCGGGTGGCCCACATCTGGGTGCCCCATTTCTCGCGTCCTTTGCGAGAAGTGGGAAAAACTACAACTGCACTGAACTCACACCCGATCCTTCCAATAACCCGGCCTTCGCTTACTATGAGCAACCGCCACAATAATGACTAAATCAGCCTCCTCAGGATAAACAACGGAGAACGGAAACCGCTGCAAGACGAGACGACGCGTGCCGTACAGATATTTCGGCCATCGCTGAGACGATTCCGCAATCAACCGAATCGCGCTCGATCCGGTCGCGCGAAATTCCGACGACGCCAAGACGTTTTGTGCACGGTACCAACGAGTCGCGCTTCGAAACTCTTCTCTCGCCTCAGGATGAAATTGAAACGGCTTACTCACCGTCCGGAAACTCGTCAGCCAACTCCCGCAGCACCTCCTCGCCCGGAATAGTCTTCACTCGCCCCGACCGAATATCATCGACCCGCCGCTTGATCTCGTCGTCCCAGGCCGCCTCGACCCCTTCTACAGCCGGCTCGTCATCGAGACTCTCGACCAAACGATCGATCAGCAAACCGCGCTCCTGTGTGGAAAGGCTAAGAGCCTTCTTCAGCAATTCCGAAACCTGCGGCGTCATCTGTGCCATAACCACCCCGCTATTCGCTCCATCTTACACCCGCACGCAAATCGTCGGGTAGGAGAGCCCCTTTTGCTTTCAATCACTTACCGCCATCCAATCCCCCATCCAACCACTAAACCCCGTTTTTCGCCCATTCGTTGGGATAAAGGTGCTTATCCTCTTCTCCTCCCATAGGATAGCCACTGACAACTCCCAGGGAAACGTGTACAAACCAGGTTCAACTCCTTGGGAGAACTCGAGCTATTCGTTAGAATCTCAGGTTCCGAGCCAGGTGAAAGCATGCCATCCAGCTGAACCCTGCCCAGGAAACCGGAGATTCAAGCGAAGAGCTAGAAGCCAGGAGCTAGAGCGAACATGCGCAAGCCGATTAAGTACGTAGAGAAAGCAGTCACCGTCGCCGCCAAAGGCGCTTGGGTGGTCTTCGATCGTTTGAACCGCATCAACCCAGGTGCGTCCCCAATCCCGAAATGGTCCGACAAGCCCCTGCTCAAGTCCTACGAAAAATCCAAGCCACCCCTCGGCTGGCCGCGCTCCACCGATTCTCTTTGCCCCAAGTGTGTGCCGGAGATCCGTCAGCAGATTCTCGATGGCAAACTTCCGCACGAAGTTTTGATGAACGAAAAAATCGGCGAGATCAAAGCCACCATCGTCGAGCGCGACGGCAAGATTTTGATGGTCAAAGATTGTCCAGTTCACGGCCACTTCGAAGATGTGATGTCGATCGACACCGATTTCTCGAAGCATCTCGAAGATGTTTTTCCCGGACGCGATATCGTCGCGCACAACGACGAGAAGCTTCACCATCACGGTTCTTCCACCGTGAAGTATGGACGCGGCTCCGTGCTCACCATCGATCTCACCAACCGCTGCAACATGATGTGCGATCCCTGCTTCATGGACGCGAATCAAGTCGGATTCGTCCACGAACTGCAGTGGGAAGAAATCAAGACCATGCTCGACAACGCGATCACCATCAAACCGCGTCGTCAGATGAGCGTGCAGTTCTCCGGCGGCGAGCC
>JBAVGI010000086.1:0-1570 GCA_049684755.1 Candidatus Sulfotelmatobacter sp. | reverse complement strand
AAACAACACAGATTGTGTATTTCCACACGAAGATACTGTTTGTAACGAGTCGATGGAATAGAGATGACGATTAACTCCAAGGATTTCCGGGTACCGCATCACAAGAAGATCGATATCAAACGCTTGCCGACGATCGTGAAGCCATTTTGCCAGTCAAAGAAGGAATATAAAGACCTTCTGGAAAAACATGTTGCTGAGTTGACCTCCCTGCAACAACTTCATTACGCATCCAACCGCTATGCCTTGCTGCTGATCTTTCAGGGGATGGACTCTGCCGGCAAAGATGGCGCGATCCGGCACGTCATGTCGGGAGTCAATCCCGAAGGTTGCGAAGTTTTCAGCTTCAAACAGCCAAGCGCCGAAGAACTGGAACATGATTTTCTCTGGCGCACGACGTGCCGCCTTCCGGAACGCGGACGGATCGGCATCTTCAATCGTTCCTACTACGAGGAAGTGCTCATCGTTCGCGTGCATCCGGAGATTCTCCGCACCCAGCGGCTTCCGGAAAAGTTGCTCGACGACAAAAACATCTGGAAGGAACGGTACCGGTCGATCATTGACTTGGAGCGCCACCTCTATCGCAACGGGACGCGGATCGTAAAAATATTTCTAAATCTCTCGTATGAAGAACAGCGCAAGCGGTTTCTCTCGCGCATTGACGTGCCAGACAAAAACTGGAAGGTCAGCTCCTCGGACAATCACGAGCGGAAGTACTGGAAGCAATATATGGAAGTATATGAGGATTGCCTGAACGCGACCAGCACCCATCACTCGCCCTGGTACGCCGTCCCCGCCGACGATAAGGACAACGCTCGGCTGATTGTGTCCCGCATCGTCATCGATGCGCTCCAGAGTCTCAAGATGGCATATCCCAAGACCACGGAGAAGCGTCGACAGGAATTGCAAGCGATCGGCAAGGAACTCGCCAAATAACGACGAAGTAGTCGAGAGGAATCATTTGTATGCCTACTAAAGAACAAACACTAGAGGTTGACCAGGCTAGCGGCTCGAAATCGCGGCCAAAGAATTTAGATCGCACTCCAAAGCCCTCTAAGTTTATCTTCGATGCGGCTCTGTCTACTGCTGTCGCCGCCAACGGCCAGCGGCCAACCAAAGCGCCGCAGCCCGACGGTCCGCTGACGCCCGAAATGCTCGGCAAGATGAACCGCTACTGGCGAGCCGCGAATTATCTGTGCATCGGCCAGATCTACCTCTTCGAGAATCCCCTTTTGCGAGAGCCTCTCAAGGCCGAACAGATCAAACCAAGGCTGCTTGGGCACTGGGGAACTTCGCCGGGACAAAACCTCATTTACATTCATCTGAATCGGGTGATCAAAAAACACGATGCGAATATCATTTATATTGCCGGTCCCGGACACGGCGGTCCGTCGCTGAATGCGTGCTCGTATCTCGAAGGCACTTATACCGAAGTACATCCCGAGATCACGCCAGATGAGAACGGCCTACGGCTTCTTTTCCGGAAGTTCTCGACTCCGGGCGGTGTGCCGAGCCATTGCGGACCTCACGTCCCAAATTCCATGCACGAAGGCGGGGAACTCGGCTATTCGAT
>JBAVGI010000085.1:0-1588 GCA_049684755.1 Candidatus Sulfotelmatobacter sp. | reverse complement strand
GGTGGTTGATCGACGTTGCTCTCCCAAAACGGGATCTCCGCCTTGTTCTGTTTGGCACCCTGGTCTTCTGTGTTGTGTATTTGGCAAGCGTGATCGTGAGCTACCTATCCTCTTTTATGAGCTGTGTCGTCACTCAAAAGATGGTCTTTCGAATCCGGGTGTCTCTGCTGCGGCGGGTCCAAGCTTTGCCGGGGCGATATCACGGGAACGCTCAGGTTGGAGAAACACTCTACCGTATCGAGCAAGACGTTGACCGCGTGGCGGAATTGAGCGGAGACATTCTTCCCCTCACCATTCAGATGGTGATCATGGGCGTCATGGTCCTTGTGACTATGGGAATCCTGAATTGGCATTTGACCCTGGTGATCGTTCCACTACTCCCAGTCTTCTATGTATTACAACGCCGATACACGAGCAGGTTAAAAGATGCGGCAGACAGCGTACAGAATCAGTCGGGGAAGATCGCTGCATTTTTGCAAGAACATTTGGCAGGGATGCTGCAGTTGCAGCTGCTGAATCGTACTGGCACCCAGGGCAGAAAGTTTGCGCGCCTCGCGGCCGAAGGGGCAAAATTCCAGATCAACCAGCGCGCGACTGAAATGTCTTTCGGCGCGGCTTCTGTTTCGGTCATCGTTCTTGGCATGGGGCTGATTCTTGGCTACGGAGGCTACGAAGTAACTCGGAGTACTTTGACCGTGGGTGGGCTCGTGGCTTTCTACGGCTACATCTTTCGGCTGTTTGCGCCAGTCAGCATTGCCATTGACCTTCAGTCGCGGCTGCAGCGCGTCGGTGCCAGCATCCGCCGCATTCTCGAAATTACGGACGGCGATCCACAAGTTGCGGAACGGGAGTCCCAGCCCCCACTTCGGTGCGACATCAAGCCCGAATTGGAGTTCCGTTCAGTATGGTTTTGCTACAACGAAGACCGACCGGTTTTGCGGGATATGAGCTTTCGGATTGAGGCCGGCGAAACTGTAGCCGTTGTAGGTCTGAACGGCTCCGGAAAGAGCACGATTGGACTTTTGGCGACTCGATTGTACGAACCAAACGCGGGCTCGATTCTGGTGGGAGGGCAGGATATTCGGCAGGTTGCGCGCCGGAGCCTTCGCGCCACCCTGACCCTGGTTCCACAGGATCCGGTTCTTTTTGATGAAACGATCAGGGAAAATCTTCTTTACGGGAATCCGAGAGCGACCGGCAAAGACTTAGAGACAGTCGCTGCTCTTACGCAGTTGGACCGAGTGCTTCAAACGCTACCGAGGGGGCTCGACGAACCATTAGGGCCACTCGGCGGGCGGCTTTCCGGCGGAGAAAAGAAGAGACTGGCGTTGGCGCGCACCCTCTTGCAACAGCCAAGAATTCTGATTGTCGATGAGATCACCAGCGCCCTTGATGGACCAGCAGCCGCTGGACTACTTGATGGACTGGAACTTTTCCGCCAGGCTCGGACGCTAGTGGTGATTTCGCACCGGCCAGCAACAATCCTGTGGGCCGACAGAATTCTGGTCGTAGACGAGGGGGCGATCGTCGATTCCGGGAAGCATGACGCGCTGATCCTCAGGTGTGAGGCGTACCGGAGAATATGGCA
>JBAVGI010000084.1:0-2380 GCA_049684755.1 Candidatus Sulfotelmatobacter sp. | reverse complement strand
ACTGCCAAGCAGCTCCAGGATGTATTGGTGGCGTTCTTCCTTTAGGGCGATTTGGCCTGCTTCCGCTTCTGGTTTCATGTCCTTGCACGGATACAAGTTTTCATGCACGTAGTTGCGTGTATTATCCCATTTATGCATGATACTGCCAAGCGTGGCGTCATCCAAGGTCCGAAAGGACTGTGGGGGTTCGATTCCCGCTCCCGGCACCAGCGAGAAAAATTCAGTCTTGCTGTAGAATCGTGAACCGATCTAGGGGGAGCGATGTACTTTGAGCAATTCTACTTGGGTTGTCTGGCGCACGCCTCCTACATGCTGGCGTCGGAGAGCGAAGCGGTCGTGGTGGATCCGCAGCGGGACGTGGAGATTTATCTTAAAGCTGCGGAAGCGAATCACGTTTCTATCCGCCACATCTTCGAAACTCATCTGCATGCGGACTTTGTTTCCGGGCACCGGGAACTGGCAGCGAGAACGGGCGCGAAGATCTACATGGGGGCGCAGGCGGGCGCGACATTTCCTCACATGGCAATCGAGGACGGTTTCCTGCTTTGCGTGGGAAAGGTGCGTATCACTGCGCTCGAAACTCCAGGGCATACGCCGGAAAGTATTTGTCTGGTGATCACGGATGAAGAGAAGTCCGCCGATGCGTGGGCTGTTTTGACGGGCGACACTTTGTTTTTGGGAGACGTGGGGCGCCCTGATCTGTCGCAACGCTATACGGCGGTGCAACTGGCGGGCATGCTTTATGACAGCCTGCACAACAAAATTCTCAGGCTGGCGGATGATGTTCTGGTTTATCCCGCGCACGGGGCTGGGTCTTTGTGTGGCCGAAATATGCGAGCGGAGAAAGTTTCCACGATCGGTACCGAACGGCTCACTAATTATGCGTTGCAGATCAAGAGCAGGGAAGAGTTTATCGAGCAATTAACCAGCAATCTTCCGGTTCGTCCGGAGTATTTCCTGCAAGATGCGGAAATCAATCGGACGGGTGCGGGGACGCTCTCCGATCTGCCTGCTTTGGCGGCGCTCGATCCTGGCGAAGTGAAGGCAATATTGGTGGATGGCGGAATTGCGTTAGACGTTCGTCCGGGCGAAGAGTTTGCGGCGGGGCATGTGCCGGGGTCGGTGAACATTGCGCTGTCCGGACAATTTGCATCCTGGGCGGGAGCGCTGCTGGGTTTGGCGGCGCGTCCGGTTTTGATTGCGGACTCGGAAGAGGCAGTGGCAGAAGCACGGATGAGACTTGCTCGCATCGGACTGGAGGCTGGCGCGGGATATTTGAAGGGAGGCATCGACGCGTGGAGGAACGCCGGGTTGCCTTTGGCAGAACTGCCGCAAATTACTGTGGACGCGCTTAGTCGCCGGCTGCGAGCTGCGGATGTGCAGGTGCTGGACGTTCGGCGCGAGCGGGAGTGGGAAGAGGGTCACATCGAGGGTGCATCGTGGTGGCCGCTGGATAATTTTAAGGTGGCAGCTCCGGAAATTGATCGCACTGTTCCGATTGCGGTGCACTGCAAGGGAGGGTATCGCAGCATGATCGCCTGCAGCCTGCTGCAGCGGGCTGGTTTTCAGAATGTGATAAACGTCATCGGAGGATTCGACGCCTGGCAGGCGGCCAAACTTCCCATCTCAATCGAAAAGCCAGTCCACGCTTAAATCGTCCCGACATGCCATATCGAATTGCAGTGTAAACTTCTTTGTAGACACTGATTTGAGCGACGAAGAATGAAAATGGCGAAACTCGCGAAATCCTACCGCGTAGATGATGGAAAGCATTTTCGATTGAAAGACGTTGACCCCGCCGACACCGGGCATTGGCACTCTGTCGATGAAGCCAAGGACCAGTTGCAGAAAGACATCGCCCGTATGGAAGAGTTGCAGTCCATGCTTTATGCGCAGGATCGCTGGTCGCTGCTGCTGATCTTTCAAGCGCTGGATGCCGCGGGCAAAGATGGCACCATCAAGCACGTCATGTCGGGAGTAAATCCCGAAGGTTGCAACGTGCACTCGTTCAAGGCGCCCTCGGAAACCGAACTGCAGCATGATTTTCTCTGGCGCACCACGCGGCATCTGCCGGAGCGTGGCCACATCGGCATTTTCAACCGGTCTTATTATGAAGAGGTGCTGGTGGTGCGAGTGCACCCTAAGGTGTTGGAGGGTGAACTGCTTCCTCCCTCACTGGTAACAAAGGATATATGGAAAGAGCGCTTTGAAGATATTCGCTGCTTTGAGCGGCACATGGCGCGGAACGGAACGGTGATCCGCAAATTCTTTCTTCATCTTTCGAAGAAGGAACAGAAGCAGCGATTCCTGGCGCGGCTGGACGAGCCGGAAAAACACTGGAAGTTTTCCGAAGGGGATATTCACGAGCGTGAATATTGGG
>JBAVGI010000083.1:0-4771 GCA_049684755.1 Candidatus Sulfotelmatobacter sp. | reverse complement strand
GACGCGCTCAGCTTTGGCAGCCACACGAAAAACTTCGCCTACTACGCGAGCGTCAACGGCAATCGCAGCAACCTGGGCTTGCAGCCGCCGGTTCCGCAAGTGGTGCACGATGCTGTCAATGGTGTCGGGGGCTTCGGCTCTTTTATTTACAACGTCGACCCCACCGACCAGCTGCGCCTGATGACTTCGCTGCGCCGGGATTATTTTCAGATTCCTTACGATCCTTTTCCCAACGACATCGAAAATAATCCGGGGAGTGACCAGTACACGCCCAGCATTGGGTTACGCGATGGCGAGCACGAATCGGATGCCGGAGTGCTCTTCACCTGGCTGCATACCTTCAACTCGCACGTCATGACCACAATTTCGCCTTTCTACCATTACAACCGGGGCAACTACGACAGCAATCCCAACGACGTTCCGATCGCGACAACGGAAGACCGCGGCTCAACATATGTTGGAGGCCAGGGCAACGTCTCGGCCAATTACAAGAAGAACGATGTGCAGGCCGGCGTGATCAGCTTCTATCAGAGCGACAACCAACTCTTTGGAGCGATCTTCAACGATGGCAGCGGATTTGCACCGATCAGCGACAGCGAGCATCCCACCGCGAATTTCGAAGCTTTTTACATTGACGATAAGTTCAATCCGTTTTCCTGGATGACGCTCTCAGCGGGAATGCGCCCTACGCGATTCTCGGAAGGAAATTTTGCCACCACGGCAACTGCTCCACCAATCGATGAAACTGCGATTCAACCACGCTTCGGCGCAACCGTCACCGTGCCTCATCTGCATTGGACGTTCCGCGCTTTTTACGGGCACTACTATCAAGCGCCGCCGATTGAGACGGTTTCCGGTCCCGCTCTGGTCGACTATACCCAGCAGCAAGGTCTCGGATTCGGCACGCTTCCGGGTGAACGCGACGAAGAACATCAGTTTGGCGTGAACATTCCTTACTGCGGCTGGGTGCTCGATGCGGACAATTTCGAAACCGACGTGCGAAATTTTCTCGACCACAACAACATTGGCGCATCCAGCATCTTTTTTCCTGTGGCGATTTCGCACGCGCTGATTCGCGGATGGGAGGTCACGCTTCGTTCTCCACGTTTTGCCAACCGCGGACAGTTGCACCTTGCCTATTCCAATCAGATTGCCGAAGGCGCGGGCACCGTCATCGGGGGATTGGTTGCGCCGGGAGCGATTTCTCCGCAACTCACCCCGCTCGATCACGACCAGCGTAATACTCTGAATGTTGGCGGCGATGTCACTCTGCCGCGCCGCGCCTACGTTTCCACCAATGTTTACTATGGCTCCGGTTTCAGCAATGCTTTTCCCGGCGCGCCGTATCCGGGGAATTATTTGCCGCAGCACACAACATTCGATCTCTCGCTGGGCAAGGACTTCGGTGAACGCTTCACCGCATCTCTAACCGCGCTTAACGTGGCCAATCGCCGCGTTGAGTATGACAACAGCCTCACCTTCGGCGGATATCACTGGAATAATCCGCGCGAAATCTATGTGGAAGTTCGCTATCGCTTTCATTACTGAACGGGAATCACCGACCGTATTGAGTCAATGGATTGGAGATAATGTAAAGAATGACTACGACTGGCAAGCATCCATTCAACGTGAGGTTTCGAGCGCTAGTGATCGGCTTGTGCGCTGTTCTCGCATTCTCCGGCGCATGCAATCGTGGAAAATCGCAAGGGGAAAGCTCCGTAGCGAAGCGGTATGCGCTCAAGGGCAAAGTGGTCTCCGTCGACAAGAACGCTGGCACAGCCAATATCGACAATGAGCCCATTGCCGGCTTCATGGACTCGATGATCATGCCCTACAACATGAAGCCGGCTTCGGCGCTGGATCAACTGCAGCCTGGGGATTCCATCAGCGCCGATGTTGTCGTGGAATCCGATAAATACTGGCTGGAGAATGTGAAAGTCACCGGCCATTCACAGCCCTCGGCCGACAAGCCCGCTGCCAGTCTGCACATTCCCGAGCCGGGTGATGTGGTTCCCGATTTCAAGTTGGTCAATCAAAACGGAAAGTCGATTTCGCTGCATCAGTATCGTGGACAGACTTTACTTCTTACTCTCATCTACACCCGCTGCCCGTTTCCCGATTTCTGCCCGCGCGTGAGCCATGAGTTTGCCGCGATCGATCAACAAATCCGCGCCGATCCCGCCCATTACGGCAAGGCTCACTTGCTCAGCATCAGTTTCGATCCCGTGCACGATACGCCTAAAGTTTTGCGCGCGTATGGATTTTCCTGCGCGGGTAGCAAAGATCCTTCGCTGTTTAAGCACTGGGAATTTTCTGCAATTCCTCAAGCAGAATTGCCCGAATTTGCCAAATATTTCGCTTTGACCTACGAACAAGACGGCGACTCGATCACGCATTCGCTCAGCACCGCCGTGATTTCTCAGGATGGGAAAATTTTCAAGTGGTATCACGGCGCCGACTGGCAGGCTACAGACCTGCTCCAGGATGTGGCGGCTGCTGCGCACCCTGCCAGTTGAGCGACGGGCATCCGATTGCCTGCGCTTTTGGTAGTGGACCAGTTTGAATTTCCACAGGCTCGCCTCGGCATCCCGACTGTGGCACCGTGGGGTCTAGCTCCATGGGGTCGCCTTCGTAGACTTCCGCAGGTTGCTCAGCCTTAAATTCAAAACGCCCGACCTTTTTCATTTGATTGATGGGAACGAGCGAATTATACGTCCTGAATTAAATCAGTTCGCTGGCTTTCCAGAAAAGGAGCCATCTGCGAGAAGGTGCTTTGCTAGTTTGGACAGCCTTTCCGCGAGCTCCAGGCACTGCTGAGGGGTCAGGGCAAACTGGAGGGATTTACTTTCGCCCGTATCGAGTGCAAGCGCTGTATCCGCATAGTGCATCGCCAGAACAATACCCATTCCTGCAAAGCTGGCGCTAGTCCACCCTGTTACGGGATTTGTAATTACGTTGCCGTCCTTGTCCGTCTCAAACTCCAACTTTCTTCGGAGTTCAATCATGTATCCTCCTTCGTTACTGAGTGCGAGTCATTATCGGCGGGATATCACCTATGTTTTGCATCATCCGGTCCATTCTTGCTTTCGCGATGCGAGCAAGCTCAATCCATCCATCTCCGATTGGTTTGGACGAGTCGACATAAGTTTTTCGCGCATAGTCGATGCTCTTGAATCCGGCGCGATGAGCTATGCAGGCGGCAGCCAGTCTGCGAGCCAGTTCCAGATCATCTTGCGACATTGCCTGGCTTTGGATGGTTTCTTCGTTTGGGATTGTCATTTCTAACCTCACCTTCTTAGCCTCCGCCCACCGGTGAAAGAAAGTAAAGATTACTGGAGTAATGAGCGGCGTATAATGGCGGGGCAATTCACTCGAAAGGCTTCTCCGAATTGGAAGGTGCCCTCATGACGACTAGAACCATAGACAAAGTTGAAGAGTTGATAGGTCAGCGCGAAGTAGCCCGCAAAAGTGGCGATGGGGCGCTAGTGATGAATCTGCAGGATGAAATTGACAGCACGGTTAACGAGAGAAACAGAGAAACATTTCTAGCGCAAGTAGAACAGCCCGATTAGCGGTCGGTCTGTCTGTACTACAATTCCGAATTTCGTTGTGCGGTCTGGGTTAGCTCCGGGCGTGGCCAATCCGCATTATTTTCCTGACATGCTAAAGCGGCTGTCGCGCCTAAGAGTCTTCTTTGAAGGCTACCTTGGAAATCCTCTTCCTTGAACGCTCCCCCATCGCTTCATTCACCTTTAGCGCTCTCGCAAATTGCTTGTCGAACTTCTGTAAATCCTTTCTTGTCACCCGGAGCAAATCGGCGGCGCTCTGTAAGCTAGCGTTTAACATTCCATCTGCCGTTGCCGGAACCAATGAAATCAGTAAACGTCGAGCAAGGCCATCAATTCTGCCAAGCACTTGCTCTCGTTGCGGTATGTCCCAAGTTCTCTCAACTTGGAAGCCCTCGCTAGTCAATGCAACGATTTGGGTGCTCCCGCCTATTCCTTCGTATCTCAGTTTGGCTTCCTTAACGATGTACATACACGCCCAAACCGCCTGCGTAGTAAGTAGGTTCATCGAAAAGAAATCCGTAGCCATTGGCGTAAACATTCCGGCCCCTATTGCTCTCGCATCGCGGACCCTCTTAACCAAATCGCAGTCCACATGCAACAGGAATGGGAACTCTTTTCTGAGTTGGACAGCTATTAATAATTCGATCTGCTTTAGTGAATCCTCGCAAGGGTAGAGCTTAAATTCTTCTGCATAGAACCCTCGCATCAGCCTTCTTACTTTGGCCTCAAACTCATCCGGTGTCGCGGCCTCGCCCGGGCGAATCGTTCTGATCTTTTCTTTCGCATAGTCGATGAATGAGGCCAGTCCCGCTCCAGCGACTATCGTGTTGCCATGTGCGCTCCCGACCGGGAATATCTTGGCAACGTAACTCTTGTTCTCGCCGTAACTTTCTTGCGTATCGGCGGCTAAGACAACCCCATCTCGGCACAACATCCCAACGCAGATCGTCATACTTCCTCAGGAAGGCGCTTCGGAATTACCCGCGGGAGGGGAAAACGGAGCGGCCTCGGAGTCAGCATCCTAGCACCGCCCCGTGCAAAACGAAACTGGTCCACTACCGTCCTTTTCGCCCGGTGTTGAACCACATTAAAAGTGTCCCCCTGAAACCATAATAGAAGTGTCCCCATTAGAGTTCCTCGGTCGAGGAGGAACGGAGATTGGGGAGAACGGGATTGAGCAGGAAAGAGCTAAGTCGAGTGGA
>JBAVGI010000082.1:0-4353 GCA_049684755.1 Candidatus Sulfotelmatobacter sp. | reverse complement strand
TCTTCGGATTATGCTTCTGCAACACCTTGGTGATGGCCGCCGTCAACGTGGTCTTGCCATGGTCGATGTGACCAATCGTCCCTACGTTGCAGTGCGGCTTATTACGATCAAATTTCTCTTTCGCCATAAATCAGCTCTTAGCTCCTAGCTTTTAGCTCTAGCCAAACTCTTGTCATCCTGAGGCGCGCTTTTTGCGCCGAAGGACCTATGCAACCCTTTTGCGTCGGCCACTTCGTTCGGCAAACGCTACTGCTCAGTAATACTGATACAGCCTCTTAAACTTGTGCCGCAATGCGGCATCGATGCCTTCCAGCTTCGACAGATAAAATTCACGCATCTGCGCCTGATCGGAAACCGGCAGCGCCTGATACAACTGCGACGCGCTCAAATCCACCTTCGATCCGCCCACGCCTTCGAGCGCCTGAGCCGCCAGCACTCCATCAAAATCCCGAACGCGAATTCCTTTGCGGTCCAACTGTTTCAGGAAACGCTCTGCATTCTCGGGTAGAAACGCCTGCTCCACCGCAGCCTGCAGCTTCGCAAACTCTGCTTCCTTCTGAACCTTGATCGTCGCCTGCTCGAAGCTCGCTGTCACTTTTTCCCCACCGGACTATGGAGCAACAAATAGAGCAGAGCGGACTCGTTCAATTCGCGCTGCGGACATCGAATCGGGTCCCAATAGCTTTCACCCCCGAGGGAGAGTTCCAGCTTCAAAAACTCTCTCACCACTTCCTTCATGATCTTTTTCTCTTCCGCCGATTTCTCGGACGCCTCAACGAGGCGGCTCTTAATCTCTTGAATCGCAAGCATCGTCACATCGACTTCGACTTCGGCAGCCAGTTTTCCCGAAATCAAGGTAACCGGGAAAGCCCACGCGGCCCGAATACCCCCGGAAAGCCCCCTGGCGGGACCTGGTTCCGCAATGTCTTGAATCGTCCAATTCGCCCTGACGATTACATCGAGCTCAACCCCTCGCTTCTTAAGGGACTCCCGTACGGCTCTCAGAATCCCTTCTGCGTCTTCGAGGTTCGATCCGTCGGAAAAGACAATCTCCGCAAAGAGCCCATCCGGAAACTCTAGGAACTGAGATTTGTGCCGATCTACTAGCCCCCACAGGCCAGCATTCGTCAATTCGTTTCGGACTAACTTTTCCAACTCCGTAGATGTCATACCGGCTCACTCAATTTCTTTGACGCTTCCAGGCAAGCCCAAAGGATGTTTGCCCGAGCGGTCCTCAGTTTCAACTCGCTACTGTACCTGATCGGCATCCAACTGGCCTCGTAATCCGCAAACCTACGCGATTCGTAAGCGCCTCTCAAAAACTCGCCGAAACTTTTGCCCAACCACCGCCGCACCTGATCGTGCAATCCTCCGTGACTTCTGCTTGGCTGCACGCCCAAGCTCAAAAGCAGTGCGTTGAACCCGTGGAATGCCGCGTAATAAGCTCGCGACAACGCATTTCTTTCTTCATGCTCCGACGCCTCGGCTTTTAATAGAGCCGTGTCGAGGAAGCCTCTCGCCAATCTGAGATGCTGTCGGATCCGTTGCTCCGCCTCACGACTCAACATCTAAAATGCACCAATCAATCTCTGGAGCGGGAGACGGGAATCGAACCCGCGACCAACAGCTTGGAAGGCTGTGACTCTACCACTGAGTTACTCCCGCCCTTAAGCTAGCCTCAGCGGCTAAAGCCGCTTTTATTCCGACTTCCAAACGGCGCGGCTAAAGCCGTGCCCTTTCAAATCTGACACGTCGCGGCCGAGACTAAGGCGCGCCACGAACCTTTCCCGCAAAACTCCCAAGCTCATGGAGCCGATGACCAGGATTGAACTGGTGACCTCTCCCTTACCAAGGGAGTGCTCTACCAACTGAGCTACATCGGCCCTGAAATCCAGCTGTCAGCTATTCGCTTTCAGCCCGCAGCCAAAACCCGCTCACTCCGATTCGCCGTCGCCGTCCGGATGCAACACATCCTTACGCCGCATCCAGCTCTTGAACGCGAATAACCCGAGAATCAAGAGCGTCAGCGTCCGGATCCGGAAATCATCCAGCGTAGCCAGCGCCAGGATTCCCAAAGCCACATACGCGACCAATGCCATGGCCAAGCGACTCATATTTCTGATCCCTCGCAAAAAACACTCGGGATTTCGCCAGCGGACTCCCGACCTCGCTGCCGCCAGGCCTCACGCCGCGAAACGGCTCAAATACTGGTGCACAGGGAAGGATTCGAACCTTCGTACCTCGCTAGGAGGGACAGATTTACAGTCTGTTGGCTTTAACCACTCACCCACCTGTGCAAAAAAACTGCCGGGCGATGCAGTCGTCGCTCTGTATCCGGGGAGCGAACCACATGCAGGGCGCACAAGCCGTTGCCTTCGCCGCCAGATTTACATCAACCAAGTATTCGCAGAGCAGGGAAACCAAGAATCGCGCCTACGGATTACTACGCGAAGATCACTACACGCCGGAGTACGTTCCGAATGGAGTGCGTTGGAAAAACCTGTTGCGCCGCCACTTGCCTAATTGTGCTGCCTGCCGGAAGTTCGTCCTGAATTTCGTTTCCGGACTTTCATTACTGGAGCTGGCGAAGGGATTTGAACCCCTGACCCTCTGATTACAAATCAGATGCTCTACCACCTGAGCTACGCCAGCAATTTCGGGAACTCGCGCCTATAGGCACAAGTATACCCCTGATCCCATCCAGATGTCCGGGACAATTAGTTAAGTTATCACAAGGGCTAAATTTCGCGCAACCATTCCTCGCGCTTGGCAGTGCTGTCTTAAAAGACTCTCCGCTTGTGTTTTGAGGGAAAAGCCTTACAATCATTTTGGGTCTGGATTGCGGCTTACCCGCGATTTGGATTAGCCCCGCAACCTGTTCAAGCAGGAAAGCGGGGCAGATATTGTCAGCTACTTTTTAGGGTGGTGGTTCGACCGTGATTTCTACGGTGTGACCGGCAGCGAATGTGATCTTGATGCGGATTACCATGCTGGTTTCATCCTTCCTAAAAGCCCCGTTCTAGCGGGGCTTTCTTCTTTGAGCCAAAGTCATTTCTTAGCGCCCCGCCCCGGTTTAACCAGTCCACGGATGTGGTCCGGGATAAGATCAGGGTAGAGAGGCTCCCCCAAGAGACTCGCCAGAGCAAGCATCTTTCCATCGACCCACTCGTAAGCAGCGCCAACGCCGCCAGTTTCCAGCGGTTTAGTTACCTCTTTAACCTCTCCACTATCTTTCATTCGCTTAAGGGTGGTGTGTACCGACGCAAGAAGATTAGCTTGTGCAGGCAACCCCAGCCCTTGGACCCCATCGCGTACCTCAGCAGGCGTCATCGGCTTTTCCGATGCTCTCAAAACTACTCGGCACGCATCGCTAATTCCTTCTACCAAACCAGAGAGGGCGGGGCCATCGTCGTCGGCCTGGACAAGTTCGTAGAGGGCTGCAACACGTTTCTTTTGTTTGGCAATCTTGGTTTCGAGTTGTGCGCGCTCGGAGGCCATGAGCATCAAATCGCGCAATGCTTGTTTCAGGTCGCCGCTGTAATTCTTGGTCACAGGAGTATTTGACAATATGTCACCGCTCTTGTCAAGTAGCAAAAAAGTAAACATGTCACAGTGGGATCAAGCGATTGCTGATGCACGCGAGTTGCTAACTCGCGCGGAACAGCAAGCTGCTCGACTTCGCAGTGCAATTCAAACCTTTAAGGAAAGCAAAGCGGCAGGAGAGAAGTGGTCAGCGCAAATACCAGACCAATCACAAGAGCAGCAACATAGTGTTCAAGACACTACCCGCGCTTGGCAGTGCGCAGATCGGCTTGCGCGTTGCGCCGCTTAAGCGGGAGATCCTTCGCTATGCCCAAAAAACGGCTCCGCTCAGGACGGCAGTCGTATCGTATTTTGTAACAGTCAAACTGCATCGCTGCTTGCCATACATCGCTCTTTGCCCTCATGCGGCGAGGGTTTGGGCGGCAGTCGGTGATATCATTACAGCCCTGACCGCATTCCATGCGAATTAGGCGTACTCTCCCAATTTTTCTGACGGTGATCTTAGTCGTCGCAGCCGTGACGATTGCCGTGCAGTTGAGAAAGCAGGCTCCGCCCGAGGTGGCCCGCTTATTGCCTGGCGGAGATGCATTCTTTTACGTAAACCTGGGCCGGATCCGGAGAGCGAATGGCGGCAAGGAACTGCCTGCCGTAAGCCACGACCGGGAGTATGAACGCTTCATCAGCCAGACCGGATTTGAATTCGAGCGCGATCTCGACGAAGCAGCTTTCGCGGTTCACTACCCGGGAAATTGGCCGGGCGGAGGAACCGGTGAGTCGGCTCCAGAGCCGCGATTCTCCGAGGTATTGAAG
>JBAVGI010000081.1:0-10455 GCA_049684755.1 Candidatus Sulfotelmatobacter sp. | reverse complement strand
GGGCGGAGCAGAGCCGGATCCAACACGTCGGGCCGGTTCGTCGCTGCCATCAGGATGACACCTTCGTTCGACTCGAAGCCATCCATTTCAACCAGCAGCTGGTTCAGGGTCTGCTCGCGCTCGTCGTGTCCGCCGCCCAGGCCTGCACCGCGGTGGCGTCCCACCGCATCAATTTCGTCAATGAAGATGATGCAGGGGGCATTCTTTTTGCCTTGCTCGAATAGATCGCGAACCCGGCTGGCTCCGACGCCTACGAACATTTCCACGAAGTCTGAGCCGGAGATCGAAAAGAAAGGAACATTCGCTTCGCCGGCAACCGCTCGAGCCAAAAGGGTTTTTCCGGTCCCCGGAGGGCCAACGAGCAATACGCCCTTAGGAATCCTGCCGCCAAGCTTTTGAAACTTTTGCGCCTCGCGCAGAAATTCGATGATCTCTCGCAGCTCTTCCTTGGCCTCTTCTACTCCGGCCACGTCCTTGAACGTAACTTTCTTTTGCTGCATGGAGAGCAGCCGGGCGCGGCTCTTTCCAAACGATAAAGCTTTATTGCCGCCGGTCTGCATCTGGCGGATCATGAAAAACCACAGCGCGCCCAACAAGATGAGCGGAGCCCAGGTTCCCAGCAGCTGCAGCGGCCAGCTTCCGCTGTTTACATCCTTAATATTCACCGATACGCCCTTGTCGTTGAGCGTCTTGAACATGTCGGGGTAATTCGCCGGCACCGTGGTGTGGAAGGCGGAGCCATCGCGGGCCTTGCCATGCACCTGCTGGCCGTCTATGGTAACTTCATGGACGTTGCCCTGGTTCACGTCGTTCAAGAATTGCGTGAAATTAACTTCTTTATCTTTCTGCCCACCGCGACCCTGTTGAATGACCTCCCACAACAGTAAGGCGGACAAACCAATCACCAACCAGAAAGCTACGGTTTTGACTGTTGAATTCACCAAGACACTCCTAAGAAACCGGGACCCGATTGATCGCGCGTAGTCCCGAGGCTCCTGCCACTAAATTAGATGCCGTTCGGACAATTTGGATAAGAAAAATCCCTAAGGACCTTATTCTACCTTTTCTGTGGGAAAAAGGCGCGCCAACTTCGCCATGACTTAAGTCATCTGTGGGACCGGCGTCGCAGCCAGGTAGGGAATATTGCGGTTGGTTTGCTCCGCCGCGCCCAATCCGTAGCCGATGAGGAAGGCTTCGTCCACCAGGAAGCCGAAATAATCGGGCTGTAACGCCACCCGGCGAGCCGACTGGCGATCCAAAAGGGTTACTAGCTTTACGGAAGCAGCCCCGCGCGCCCGCAAGTCGTTCATCAGGAATTCGCTGGTGACGCCCGAGTGAACCAATCCTTCGACCAGCAACACATGCTGGCCGCGGATATCTGGCTCGTGGCTGAAGAAAATCTCCACAATCTCCCCTGCCTGCTTTCCCGGCTGCTTACTATATTTGGGCTTGATGAACTGGCAGATCACGGGAACGTCCAAGGCGCGAACCAAATCCGCCATGAACATGAAGGCGTTCTCCAGAACGGCCAAGGCTTGAATGGTCTGACCTCGATAATCGTCCGAGATGTGTCGACCCAGTTCCTTGACGCGTTTCTGAATCTGTTCGGACGCAATAACTTGGCGAAGTGGCTCCGCTTTCAGACCATCCATGAAGTGGCTTGCCTCCGGATCGTAAACTCCACCGTGCTCCCGGACCAGATTATCTTCATTATCATTCTCATTAATCTTCGACCAGATTCTAGATCGTATCGTCGTCAACTGTCCCGGGGATCTCTCGGATCAATACGGCTTCCTGCCCGGCTTCCGCGCGCAAGCGGGCCGGAACCGGAAAGCCGCGCAACCACACAATCTCGTCTCCACTCACCACGACTGGCCAAAGCTTGCGCTGAGCAAGCGCGACATGCGGTTCCTGCAACAACTCTTTCACTTTCTTCGAAGCCTTCGTGTGGGCCGGCCAGAAACGGTCTCCTGCTCGCCAGTTCCGCACGATTAATCGCTCCGGCAATAAATCCGCACGAAGAAGTTGCTCGGAATTATACTCCGCCAACCGGGCGTCCGAAGCGACACGCAACGCTTCGATTACTCCCCCCACCTCAGAAACCACGACCCGCCCTGGCACCGGCAGTGGATATTCATAATCGACGACTCGCTGCTTCTGCCGAAGATCCGGAGTAACTAAGACGATCGCCTCGGGTTCGCGAAGAAGTTTCCAGCCGAGCGGAAGCGACAATTCTTTTCCCGTCGGCCCCTCTTCCGCCGCGAAGCGAAGAATCTCCTCGATGTGCTTGAACTCCAATGGAATCCCGGCCTGCTCGCCGATTGCCTTCAGCACCCTTCTTTGCACAGCCCTGGGTTCCGTGAGCAGCCACGGCCGGCTTACGGAAGCATTCATGACTACGAACTCCGATTCCTCAATTCTTTTCAATAATCCGGAGTCGGGTTGCGAAAGATTGATCTGCACCAGAGATTGTGTACCAGCGAACCCCGGAAGCCCGCGCGTCCATTCCGGTTCCGACCATTGCACCACCGTCCCCAACCAGCCCGAGATTTCATTCTCCCAGTATTCTTCCTCATCGCGGGCAATCTCCGCCAGTTCGGCAAAACTCTCGGCCACTGCGGGATTGAATTCCTGCTCCAGCAGCGGCAACACCAACTTACGCACCCGGTTGCGGGTGAACTTGGAATCGGCATTGGTCGAGTCTTCACGCCAAGGCTGCTTCAAATCGGCAAGATATTGCCGTAGCTCGCGCCGGCGAATACTGAGCAACGGGCGAATAATTTCGCCATGCCCTTCACCGTCGTGATGCTCGATCAGTATCCGCGGATAGATTCCGCCTAACCCTCGCATACCTGTGCCGCGGATCAACCGCATCAAGACCGTCTCCGCCTGATCGTCGAGCGTGTGTCCGGTAGCGATCTTGTTCAGGATAATCCGCGGGGTCTGAAGCGACGGCTGAATAGATCTCGGGAAGGGCATGGCTTCAGCCGTGCCGTTAGGCTCCGTCAAGGATGAGGGCTTTAGACCCCGAGGGACGCCTTGGGGTGGCGCAGCGCTTTTAGCGCTGCGATCAGAGGACTCTAGATTTTGGGCTCTAGCCCCCGAGGTGTTTGAATCTTCCGATTCATCTTCTGATCCAAGCAGCTCCCCAAAGAATCCATACCGCAACTCCCGCGCAGCGGCTTCCAGGCCGGAATGCTCCTTAGAGGCTGCCCGAGCCGCATCGCCGCTCGCGGAATAAAACTCCAGCCCATGCTCGCGAGCCAGTTGCGCCACGAACTCTTGATCGGCGTCTGACTCCGCTCCCCGCAACCGATGATTGAAGTGAACGATCGAAACCACAATGCCGAGTTCGTTCCGTAATTCGAGCAGCAATCGCAGCAGCGCAACCGAATCAATTCCACCCGAGACTGCAACCCCAACGCGGTCTCCAGCCCGCAACAACTCTTCCCGGCGGATATCTTCCAACACGCATTCTGCCAATGAGTGCACGGGAACATGGTACAACCAGCGGGCCGCAAAACACTCAAGGTGACGGGGTCGGCTAAAACGGGCCTCTAATCAGCCCATTACGTCTTTTCAGTGAGATACGGGCCTACTTCGTCCGTATACTCCGTACAGATTGTTATATTCTGGGATTTCAATGCGACAGAACACGCGACAGGAGCGGGATCGGCATCACTGGCTCCCGCTCTGAACAGCTAACAGTTGCCCGTAGGACCGAAAGCAGCCGCTTCATTTCGGCGATGGCTTGGGCGTCGGTTTTGTTGTCACGGTCCAAGAGTTCTTCTGCTCTCTGAATTCCAACGCACCTAACGGAAATGGGCCGCGTCTCGTCAAATAACAACGGGAACTCCGCCTTTAGTTGTCTACTTGCCGCCTCTTCCAGATTCATTGATCACCCCTCAAGACCGCCTTGCAAAAGCGAGCCACCGCGGATTATTCACGCCGAGTGACATTTGCCAAGTACACGAATTTTGGCAAGCGATTCACTTTAAGGGGTGCTTACCGTCGGCTGGAATGAGTACATAACTGTGAGGCGGGCTCCATTGCTTATAGGTTAGAAGCCCGTTGTCCATGCACGCTTTTTCGATGGCCAGGTAAGCAGGTTTATCCAGCCACTGAGGTTGGTCGTTTACAAGCTTCATAAAGACTCTTGTGACTTGATCGGCAGTGACTGCTTCGCCCCATGCACCCATAAGAAATTTTCCATTTGGCACTGACGCACCGTCGGCAATGTCGAGAACGGGACTCAACGATACTTGCTCCATCAGTCCCACAATATAACCTTCGCACAATCCGCCGTCCGATGCCTGAATGGCCAGGACGTGAGAAGTGGACTCCAATACTAGATAGGCGTCACACCAAGTCTTTATTTGGGAAACCGATTTGACATGTGCATCTTGACCCCATGCGACACTCACTGTGAGCAGGGCGAAGATCAGTAGTTTTTTCATGACATCCTCCATTGTACGGACAACGTATCCGAATCTGCGCGTCGCCCGGATATTCGGTTACGGGAGTAACGTACTGAGAGGGCATCCGGCGATCCGGGCCCTTCGAGCGGCTTGACCCCCCGAAACGGGCCAAGACCCGCTAACCTCCGCCGTTGAACGATAATGCGACGAAAATGCGACAGCAGGAAAGCCGCGTTATTTTGGTCGTTGATTGCAAGGCGCGGAGGGGCGGCAGAGTGGCCGTACGCCGTAACAAGAGAACCTAAAAGGTTTTCTCTATGCCTCTGTGGTGGGAAGGTCTTGACTTACAGCCCCGAACCCTTCTCCGCAATCAACTTCTTAATCTTCTCCACGAAATCGCTCGCACCCATGTCCTCAGTCTTCTCTTTCCCGCGAGTCCGCACGTTCACCTTGCCGGCCTCGGCCTCTTTATCTCCCACGACGAGCAGGAACGGGACTTTCTGCATCGCGTGCTCCCGGATTTTTGCGTTCATTTTCTCGTTGCGCGCATCGACTTCCACGCGCACGCCGATTGCCTTGAGCTGATCCGCTACTTTGTTCGCGTAGTCCGCGTGGCGCTCGCTGATCGGAATCATTGCTACCTGCACAGGCGAGAGCCACACCGGGAAAGCGCCCGCGTAGTGCTCAATCAGCACTCCGAAGAATCGCTCGATCGATCCGAACAACGCGCGATGCACCATCACCGGCTGTTTTCGTGAACCATCCTCGGCCACATACTCCAAGCCAAACCGCTGCGGCAGGTTGAAGTCGACCTGCACGGTCGAGAGCTGCCACAGGCGCCCGATGGCGTCTACGAGCTTGATATCAATCTTCGGTCCGTAAAACGCCGCCTCGCCGGGCATGGTTTTGTACTCAATATTCCGGCCCTTTAATACTTTTTCGAGCGATTGGGTGGCGTGGATCCATTGTTCTTCACTGCCCACGAAATTCCTGCGGTCGTTCGGGTCCCACGTCGAAAGTTCAGTCTGGAAATTGTCGAAGCCAAAATCCTTCAGCACGTCCAGAGCGAAGTCGAGACAACCGGTAATCTCGGCTTCGACCTGCTCCGGCGTGCAGAAGATATGCGAGTCATCCTGCGTAAAGCCACGCACGCGCAATAGCCCGTGCATCACTCCGGACCGCTCATAGCGATAAACCGTTCCCAATTCGCCCAGCCGCACCGGCAGATCGCGATACGACTTCAGCGAATCTTTATAAATCAAAATGTGCCCCGGACAGTTCATCGGCTTCAGCCGGTATTCGGCGTCGTCCAGTTCCATGGCATCGAACATGTTCTGCGCGTAATAGCCTTCGTGTCCCGAGGTAAAGAACAACTGCCGCCGCGCCACATGCGGCGTATAAACCAGCGAGTAGCCGCGCTTCAGGTATTGATCGCGCATCCAGTCTTCCATCTCTTTCCGGATGATCCCGCCCTTGGGATGCCAAAAAATTAGCCCCGGCCCCGCCAGTTCCTGGATGGAAAACAGATCGAGCTGTTTTCCCAACACGCGATGGTCGCGCTTCTTCGCCTCTTCCACTTGCTGCAAGTGAGCATCGAGATCCTTCTTCGAGAAGAATGAAGTCCCGTAAATCCGCTGCAGTTGCTGATTCTTCTCGTCACCCAGCCAGTACGCGCCGGCCACGTTGAATAGTTTGAATGCCTTGATCTTTCCGGTGGATGGAATATGCGGCCCCCGGCAGAAATCCGTGAACTTGCCGGTGCGGTAGATCGAAATCTTTTCATCGGGCTTGGTGAACTGCTCGATGAAATGGCACTTCATGAAGTCGCCTTCTTTTTTGAACTCCGCCAGCCCCTGGTCGCGAGGCAGAAATTCGCGCGCGTAGGGAATATTCTGCTGCACCAGCTCCTGCATCTTCTTCTCGATCTTTTCCAGATCTTCTGGAGTGAACGGAGTCGGCCGGTAGAAGTCGTAAAAAAAACCACTCTCGGTCGGCGGACCGTGGCCCAACTTAGTCTCAGGAAAAAGGTCCAGCACCGCAGCAGCCAGCAAATGAGCCGACGAATGCCGGTAAACTTCCAGTGCCTCCGGATCTTTCTCGGTCAGCAGGCGGAGATTGGTATCTTTTTCCAGCGGCTTGGTGAGATCAATCAGCGTGGGGCGGGCGCCCTCGCCCGCCTGATCGCCATTGGTAGATATTTTGGCCACCAGCGCCGCATCCGCCAGCCGTGGACTAATGGACTTCGCAATTTCGAGCGGAGTCGTTCCCTTGGGAACATCCTTCACGCTTCCATCCGGAAGCTTCACATGAATGCTATCTGCCATAAGTATTAAAACCGCCGCTGTATTGAATATTTCAGTTTATTGGAGGGATTCAGGAGGGTCAAACTGATTGGAATAACGCAGAGGAAAAGGCGGGCGCATTCAACCCGCCTTCCACTTTATCGTCAAGCCACCTCTACATCTGAACGTCCTTCACGTGCGTGGCGATATACCACACATTCCCCAACGGGTCGGTGACCGCGCCATTTCGATCTCCGTACGGCTGGTCGACCAGTTCGTGAAGCGATTTCGCTCCCGCCGCAAGTGCGCGGCGATAGACCGCATCGCAATCAGGCACGTACATGTAGAGCATCGAAGGCATCGGCTGGTAAGGCCCGTGCGCCTCGCCCATTTCAATGATCGAATCGTCGATGCGAACCTGCGCGTGGTGAACCACCCCATCGGGAGACGCGTACTTCGCCAGTTCCTGTCCTCCGAAAGCGCGCTTCAGAAAG
Source organism: Candidatus Sulfotelmatobacter sp. (assembly GCA_049684755.1). Classification (GTDB taxonomy): domain Bacteria; phylum Acidobacteriota; class Terriglobia; order Terriglobales; family Acidobacteriaceae; genus Sulfotelmatobacter. Next base: position 3,261 of record JBAVGI010000081.1, on the reverse strand, counting down.
CTGATCGCAGGCTCGGCGCGTAGGGGATGCAGATACACGTTCACGTTGTGCATCCCCCGCGGAATGTAGCTTTCGCCTTTGTGCGTGGCGATGTACCAGAAGTTTCCGAATGGATCTTTCACGCTGGCGCCACGTTCGCCGTACTCGTGATCCTGCGGCTCGCCAGTCGAAGTCGCCCCCGCCTGCAGAGCTTTCTGATAAGCCGCATCGGTATCCTCCACATAAATGTGCAGCGCCGTGGTCTTCGGCTGCGCGGCGAACGGCTTGCCGGGAATACCCCCACCCATCATCAGCATGGTGTCTCCAATGCGAACCTCGCCGTGAATTCCGCCGCCTCCTTCTCCCACCGCACGCAATGTTACCTCCGCTCCGAATGCGTTCTTCGCAAACTCCAGCATCGCGTCACCATCGGCTGTGACAATGTAAGGCGTCACCCTGTGGAAGCCGCGCGGAACAGGATTCACGCGTGGCCGCGAAATCCGTCCGCCCTCAGGTCCGGTGGTCAGCCCCTTCATACGCCGGTGCATCTCTTCAACCGGCATCTCCTCCGTCACGGTTGATACACTCCACGTATATCCAAAGGGATCCTGAAGCGTCCCTTCGCGGCGTCCGTAAAATTGATCCGCGATGGGCCTCACCGTCTTGGCCCCCGCCGCAATCGCATGGGCAAAAAACTTGTCCACGTCAGGAACACTCAGTGTCATGATGACGGGTGAATTTCCCAGCGTCTCCGCGCTGAACCTTCCTCCCTCCGGCCACTCCTCGGTCAGCAGGATTGTCGACTCCCCGATCAGGACCTCGGCATGCGGGATGCTCCCTCCGGTTTCGAATCGCATTGTTTCCTTCGCGCCAAAGGCCTGCTCATAGAACTCAATCGCCTTTGCGGCATCTCTGAATGTTAGTCGTGGAGTTGCGCTTGTGCTTGTACTGGTACGAACGCTTGCAATAGGTTCAGCAACGGTGGCCATAGTCTTTTTCCCTTCCAGTTGTGATTTCAATCGTGCCTTAAAGCTCGCGCTCGGCAGATTGCGCAATTCTGCCGCGACGCGCACCAGTGGCTCGATTTCCCGCTCAACTTTCGGGGCACGTCCGTCCGTTCGAGCCAGCATGGCTTCCACGGCCTGGTTCAGTTGCTCGATCTTCTTTGCGTCGTTATTGCCTGGATTCAGAGAGCGCTTAGGCATCGGCACCCTCCATTCTTGCGCGGAGCGTCGTCAGCGCGCGAAACTGCAACTGCTTCACCGCACCTTCCGTCTTGCGAATCTCTCGCGCCACTTCCTTTATGCTTTTCTGCTCCACAAATCGCAGCGCAACTACCCGCCGCTGCTCAGGAGGCAAAGTCTCAACCATACGGAACAACATTGCCTTCCGTTCCACGTCTTCAAGTTCTGCGCCCTTTGCCGGTAAGGATTCGATCTGCTCCGGTTCGTCGGCCACTTGCTCCCGGTTTGATCGTTGCCAGCGATCCGAAATCAAGTTGGCAGCAATGCGAAACAGCCAGGCCGCAAACGGAATCCCGCGCCACTCGAACTTCTGCAAGTTAGCCAGAGCATGATGAAAAACCTCGGAGGTTAAATCCTCAGTTTCCGCGCGATCTCCCACCCGCCGGACCACATACGCATACACCCGCTCGAAATTATTCTCGTAAAGCTCCGCAAAGCGTGCAGGATCCTTCTGCGCTGCCTCGACCAGAAGCCGCTCGTCCGCTTCTTTCTTAAGAGCCTTCAACGATTTCTCCGCGCGGAGTAGTCTTACACAGGGATAACGGGAGTTGGCAGGAAAAAGTTACGGTGAATTTCGGCGAAATGGGACACTGACCTCGGTCAAAACGTGTAATCGCCTGGTTTCGACAGCTATACTGAATGCCGGTGACAAAGCTCTCGATCAGCGCAGTCGCTTGTGTTTGCTTGCCATTGCTGTCTGCTGGAGCGCAGGGACAAGTCGTCTACGATCTTCCGAAGTTGATTAAAAGTTCAGATGTGGTGGCTGTCGCACGAGTGGAGGCAGTCGGCCAGACAGGGTCAGGTACCGTGAACCTTCCGGGTGACCATTCGATTCCGTCGCTTTTTCGAGTTGCATTCCTGCGTCTGACAGATGTTTTGAAGGGCGCGCCAGCTTCTGCGGATATTGCGGTGCGCTACATGATTCTTTACTCGCAAGGGGGACGGTCGGGAGGAGTTCCACCGGGATACACAATCCGAGACACTTTGACCCTGAACTCGGTCCGCCTCATCTTCCTGAAAAGCGTCGGCGACCACTATGAGTTCACGAATGGTTCTTATCTCTCGGTTGTGTGCGGGCCAGAAGCTCCAAGTCGCGCCGAACCAGCTAACGCACTCGATCGTGTTTTGTCGCTCATCAACGAAGCCTTGCTCTCAACGAGCGTGTCTCAAGAGGAGAAGGCAGAAGCTATTCGGCAGCTGGGTGCGGTAAAAACAGATTCGGTCGTTCCAGCCTTGAGAGCATTTGTACAGGGCGAGGTGGCTCGCAACGATGAAATTCTGCGGGTCGAGGCACTCGTCGCGCTGCTCGGACACAATGAAGAGTCAGTGCTCGAAGCGGCGGAAGCGGAATTGCTCAGCGGGAGCATTCCCTATTGGAAATCTAACCTGCTCCTTGCGATAACGCGTGCGATTGGGCCATCGCGTTCCATTCCGATCCTCGCGAAGGTGCTTGCCAGTTCCAGCGCACAAATGCGAATATCTGCAGCTGTGGCTATATATCAGACCAATTCTGGCGCGGGAGTCACCCCACTGCTTACGGCACTAGATGACCCCGACCCAGAGGTTGGCTTTGCAGTGATGCAAGGATTGGGAAATCTGACCCGGAACTACGCATGGCGGCCCAAGTCAACGGAACAGGATGCGGACTGGTTCCGGTGCCTTAGCCACTGGCGCGAATATCGCCAACGCTTGAACCATGACGAGTGATAACTGTTGAGAAATCGCCATTTCACTCATTGGCGGGCGGCCCACCCTTCGCGGTTTTGGAAGAGTGCAAGCAAATGGCGCAAAAAAACAAACCTATCTGGACTTCCGGACCTCATGTGAGCCACCTCCCATAAATATGGTAATATGGGCCGGTGAAGACGACCCTCGAAATCCCGGATTTTCTCTTCCGTCGGGCGAAGTCGGTGGCTGCCGAGCGGGGAATTCCTCTGCGCCAGTTCGTGACGGAGGCTGTCCAGGAGAAGCTGAGAATCACGCCTCAGGAAAAACCATGGACGAAACATCTGGGCAAACTCAAGCACCTCCGCAAAGA
>JBAVGI010000080.1:0-24075 GCA_049684755.1 Candidatus Sulfotelmatobacter sp. | reverse complement strand
ACTTCTGAAACGCGAGACCAGAAACGAGGACTATGAGCGCCATCGAACAAACTGCTGCTGCACTTCCATTACCCGCCCTGAACCCGCCCCGCCGCTATCTCTTCGGTCCCGGTCCCACCATGGTCTACCCCAGGGTGTATGAAGCGCTCTCCAAGCCGATTGTCGGACATCTCGACCCCTACTTCATTCAGGTGATGGGAGACGTTCAGCAATTACTGAAGACAGCCTTCGGAACAACCGAGGGCGCCACATTGGTGATCTCCGGAACCGGCAGCGCAGGCATGGAAGCTGCAGTCGCCAACTTTGTAGAGCCGGGTGCGACGTTTGTCATATTTGCCAACGGATATTTCTCGGATCGCCTCACGGAAATGGCGAAGCGTCAGGGCGCAAACGTCGTGCGTTTCGAAAAAAGTTGGGGCGAGACTTTTTCCGATGACGAAGCGGCGGATTTCATTCGCCGTGAGAAACCCAGCGTTGTGGCCTACGTTCATGCCGAGACCTCGACGGGAGCATTGCAATCCGGTCGGGCAATCTGTGCCGCAGCCCATGAGGTCGGCGCCCTTGCGATTGCGGACTGCGTTACTTCCCTGGGCGGACTGCCCGTGGAGTTCGACCGGACGGGAATCGACGTGGCCTACAGTTGCACGCAAAAAGGTTTGAGCTGTCCTCCCGGCTTATCTCCCATAGCAATGTCGAAGAGAGCGATGGACTACCTGACCGCTCGCACCACGCCGCCACGAAGTTGGTATCTTGATCTTAAGCTGATTCGAGACTACTCGACAGTGTCGCACCGTTATCACCATACCGCGCCCATCTCTATGTTTTATGCGTTGCGCGAAGCGCTTATGGTGATTGCCGACGAAGGAATCGAGAACCGCTGGGAAAGGCATCGCCGCAGTCACAAATCTTTTGTTAAAGGCATCGAAGCCATGGGTCTGCGCATGTATGTTCCCGAGGCACATCGAATTCCTACCTTGAACACGGTTTGCGTGCCAGCGGGAGTTGACGAGGCAAAAGTGAGGCGCCGGCTTCTGGATGAACCGGGAATTGAAATTGCCGGTGGCTTCGGACCGCTGGCCGGCAAGGTCTTCCGCATCGGCGTCATGGGCCCGTTGGCGACCGAAGAGAATGTTCAGTTTTTTCTGAAGGAGTTCAAGACGATTCTGATCGCAGAGGGCTTTTCCGTTTAATTAGCGATCTTCCCTTGGTTCGCCACCAGTGCAGACAACAGCACAACTCGGCCAATCATCCAAGGACCCGCACCAGAGGCGAGAACGCGAGAACGAATGACGCTCAAGTCAGTAGACACGCTACTCGATGTTCTACATTTCGCCGATAGTCACACGGCCATTGTCGTTCCGGAACTCGGGATTAATGTCACTTACGAATCCTTGCGCCAGCAAGTTCTGGAGATGGCGAACGGCCTGGCTTCAGCCGGCATCCGCCGGGGCGACGCCGTGGCAATTGCGTTGCCCAACGGACTGCCTGCAATCGTCAGTTTTCTGGCTGCCTCTATCGCCGGAACTGCGGCCCCTCTGAACCCGGCTTATCCCTATGAAGAATTCCATTTTTTCCTGGGCGACACGAAGGCAAAACTCTTGCTTTGCCCGCCGGTAGGCGCTGAATTTGTTCGTACTGCCGCCAAGGACCGCAACATTCCCGTGCTCTCCGTGGAAATGAATGAGCATGGCCAGGTTCGCATGGTCGACGCTCCCAGCGGCGCTACCGTCACTGAGCCGACGGCTGACGATATTGCGCTCGTCCTTCACACCAGCGGAAGCACCGGGCGTCCTAAGCGCGTGCCGTTGCGGCATTTCAATCTTGCCGTGTCCTCCGCCAATATCGCGAACACTTACGCGCTTACACAGGAAGATGTTTCGCTCTGCATCATGCCGCTGTTTCACATTCATGGTTTGATTGGCTCTACCATGGCCACGTTGCTTTCCGGCGGCACCGTGGTTGTTCCCACAAAGTTCAACGCGCTTTCTTTCTGGCGGACGGTCCGCGAAAATCGCGTGACCTGGTACTCCGGGGTGCCCACCATGCATCAGCTTCTGCTGGCGCGGGCACATCACAAACCGCCGGAAGCCGATTCTCTGCGCTTCATCCGTTCCTGCAGCGCACCCTTGTCATCAGAGTTAATCCACAAAATCGAAGGACTCTTTGGTGTGCCGTTTGTTGAGGCCTACGGAATGACCGAAGCGGCCCATCAGATGACCTCGAATCCTCTTCCTCCGCGGCACCGCAAAGCCGGTTCGGTCGGCGTTGGCGCCGGCCTGCGCATCAGCATCATGGACAAGGACGGTAATCATCTCGGCACCAACCACCGTGGTGAGATTGCCATTCAAGGGGCGAATGTTTTTCGTGGCTATGAAAATAATCCCGACGCGAACGCTCACGCTTTTGTGGATGGATGGTTTCGCACCGGCGACCAGGGATTTCTTGACTCCGATTGCTATCTGCATTTAACCGGCCGGATCAAAGACATCATCATCCGCGGCGGCGAGAACATCGCGCCTCACGAAGTGGATGAGATTTTGTTGCGCCATCCCGCAGTTGCAGCGGCCGTCACATTCGGATGTCTGCATCCTACGTTAGGCGAAGAAGTATGCGCAGCGGTGGTTTTACACGAACGCCATGGGGTCGGCGAATCGGCCCTCATCAAACACTGCCGTGAGTTGCTGGCAGAGTACAAGTGCCCAACCAAGATTTACCTGGTCGAAAGCATTCCTACGACGGCGACGGGAAAAATTCGCCGTCGCGCCGTCGCCGCTGCTCTTACAGGCGGGGACGAATGAGATTCCTCATTGCCGGAGCTGGGGCCATTGGTGCGTACATCGGTGCCCGCATGGTCCAAGCCGGTTTCGATGTCACGCTCTACGCGCGCGGTCCGCATCTTCGCGCCATGCAAGAACACGGTGTGCAGGTAAAGAGCAGCGAGGGAGATTTCGTTGCGCGTCCCACCATCGCCGCCTCCCTCGAACAGGTCGGTCCGGTCGATGTTGTTTTCCTCGGAGTGAAGGCACACGGTTTGCCGCAGCTCGCGCCTCAGTTGCGAGCGGTGCTCGCGCCAGAAACGGCGGTCGTCAGCACGCAGAATGGAATCCCCTGGTGGTACTTCCAGGGCTTTGGCGGCGAATGGGAGGGACTACGGCTGGAGCGGATCGATCCCGGCGGCGTCATCTCCTCGTCTATCGAAGCCCATCGCGTGATCGGATCGATCGTTTACTTCTCGACCGAGATCACCGCGCCGGGAATAATTCAACATATCGATGGAAATCGTATTACTCTCGGCGAACCCGATGGCACGCGCTCGGATCGTCTCCGCAAAATTTCGGAAGCGCTAACCGCTTCCGGGTTTCGCTGCCCAATTACCGCTCGTATCCGGCACGAAATTTGGGTGAAGATTCTTGGTAATGCATCCTTCAATCCGGTGAGCGCGCTCACTCGCGCCACTCTGGTTCAAATGGCGCGCGACCCCGGAGTTTGTTCCGTAATCCGGAACATCATGCAGGAAGTAGAAGAGGTGTCCCATAAACTGGGGATGGAGTTGCCAGTTTCCATCGATCAGCGAATCGCCGGCGCGGAAAAAGTCGGAGAGCACAAAACCTCCATGCTGCAGGATCTCGAGGCCGGCCGGCCCATGGAATTGGAAGCTCTGGTGGGTGCCGTCGTGGAACTAGGAGAGCGCGTCGGACTTCCCATGACGTGCACTCGCACCGTGTACAATTGCGCGAAACTCCTGGCGGAACGGGCTTCCCGGCAGTAAACCCCGGTGAACCATAAGCTAGAATGGCCTCTGCTGGGCCACAAAAAAATATTTGCAGCCGCCTTGACAACGGGCGTATACTCCTTCCGTTAGCTGGTCCACTTATCGGACCAGTTTGGAAACGAAGCTTGCCAGCCCTCCCCAAATCCGACTTCGAGTTTGTTCGAAAGAACAAGGTCTACGAGGAAGTCGCGCGGCAGATCGAGCGCCTGATCCTGAAGAAGCTGAAGCCCGGCGACAAACTTCCCTCGGAACGCGAACTTGCGGACATGCTTCAAGTGAGCCGCAGTTCGATTCGCGATGCCATTCGTGGTCTGGAATTGATGGGCTTGGTTGAGCCGCGACAAGGTGCCGGCACGATCGTTCGCGAGGTTTCGGCGGATTCCCTGGTCAATCCTTTCGCGAATGCGCTGAAGCGCAAGCAGGCGATGGTCGGCGAGCTTCTCGATTTCCGCAAAATGCTTGAGCCATCATTGGCTGCCCGCGCCGCCACGCACGCCTCTGCAGATGAAGTTGGGGAGATGGAAGAGATTCTACAACGCCAGCAAACAAAGCTTTCTCGAGGAGAATCCACCATCGCCGAGGACGCCGAATTTCATTACAGCATTGCTCTGGCTTCGGGAAACAGTGTGGTTTTGAAGGTTCTCGACATTCTCATGGACCTTCTTCGCGACACGCGGGAACGGTCGATGCAAGTGGAAGGGCGGCCGGAAAAGTCGCTTGCCGGTCACCGCAGGATTTTAGCCGCGATTAAGCGCCAGGACGCTGAATCCGCAAAGGCGTCCATGCGGCGGCATATTGAAGACGTGGAAGAAATTGTGCTTGACGAGTTTTGACAGTGGCAGATTTCCGCCGCCGTTCGGTTATTCGCGATTCGCCAATTATGTGGGATAGCGATCGCGTCGCAAGGGTGATTACCTCTGCCAAGTAAGGAGTAGGCTCGGCCTACCAAATCTGGGGATTATCTGTTTGACTGACCACGCAAACGACACGGCCGGAATGACCCTTGCGCCTCGAGATGCGGACTACACGCAGCCGTCGGAACCATTAGTAAGCTCAGTCCCCCGTCAGCAGCCTGTAAATGATCCCATGACGGACATCGCCCCATCTTCTTTCGCGGCAAGTTTGAAACTGCGCGTTGCCGAAGCTCGTGTCGAGGACATCGGACGCGCGGTCGCAAGAATCGCGCCCATCGACCTGCAACGCATGGGTGCGCGGCCCGGCGATGTGGTGAAAATCAGCGGGAGTGCCACAGCGGTTGGCAGGGCGGAAATTTCCGAAGACGGCCACGAAGGCATGATCCAGATCGATGGAACATGCCGCAGTAATTGCGGAGCAGGACTGCAGGAGCAAGTGACAGTGGCGCGCATCGACAGCGAGCAAGCGGTCGCTGTGCGCTTCACCCCATTGTGGGTAGGTGCTGCTCCTGCCACGATTGCACCCGATCGCATCCTTGAAGATCTTGTCGGCGTCCCAGTAATCGCCGGCTGCGTGGTGCGTGTGCCGACATTCGCCAAGGCAGTGAACTTTCAGGTCGTGCGTACGATTCCGGCTGGACCGGTCGTGATCGGCAAGCGTACCGACATTCGTGTGGTGGAAGGCGATTCCACGGTGGCTCGCGCCCCAGCCGTGTCCTACGAAGACATCGGAGGCCTGGAGCGCGAAGTGGCGCGGGTCCGTGAGATCGTCGAGTTGCCGCTGAAATACTCCCGCATCTTCGAACGCCTGGGAATTCTCGCGCCGAAAGGCGTGCTATTGTATGGCCCGCCGGGCACCGGCAAGACGCTATTGGCCCGCGCGGTCGCGGCCGAAAGCCGGGTGCATTTTATTCACCTCAACGGGCCTGAGATTATGCGGAAGTTCTACGGCGAGAGCGAGGCGAAGCTCCGCGAACTGTTTGAAGAAGCCGCCCGAAACGCGCCTTCAATCCTCTTTATCGACGAGATTGATGCAGTGGCTCCCAAGCGCGCCGAGGTCACCGGCGAAGTGGAAAAGCGCGTGGTAGCGCAGCTGCTGAGCTTGATGGACGGTTTTGTTGCACGCGGTCAGGTCATCGTCATCGGTGCGACGAATATTCCTGAGGTCCTTGATCCTGCACTGCGCCGTCCTGGACGCTTCGATCGCGAAATCGAAATCGGCGTTCCTAACACGCAAGCACGGCTGCAAATTCTTCGGATTCACACGCGCGCCATGCCGCTGGCAGCGGACGTTGATCTTCAGGAGATCGCCGAACATTCTCACGGATTCGTTGGCGCCGATCTCGAAGCGTTGGGCCAGGAAGTCGGCATGATCGCCTTGCGCCGCTTTTTGTCTTCTACCCCCCTTGATACTGACGGCATTGCGGCTGAGGAATTGGGTGCGCTACAGGTGACTCGCGATGATTTTCTCGCCGGCTTAAAAGAAGTCGAGCCCAGCGCTACACGTGAATTTTTTATCGAGAAGAGTTCGTCCACGTTTGCATCGCTCGGTGGTCTGAACGAGGTTAAGCGCTTGCTCGATGGCGTAATCGAGCATTCTCATATGCGCGACGAGATCTACGAGCAGGTTGGACTGGCGCCCCCGCGCGGCATCCTGCTGGCTGGACCATCGGGTACCGGAAAAACCGCGATGGCGCGCGCGCTGTCGGGTGAAAAGCAGATTCCTCTCATCGCCATTGATGGGCCGCAACTCTACTCGAAGTGGTTAGGAGAATCCGAGAGAGCTCTCCGCGAAGTTTTCAAGAAGGCGAGACGCGCCGCCCCGTGCATTCTGTTCTTCGACACGATTGACGCGGTCGCTCCAAAATTCGGCGCGGATCAATTCGGCAGCGACATCTACCAGCGTATTCTCAGCCAGCTCTTGCGCGAAATTGATAACTTGCGTGACGTGAAGGGTGTGATCCTGCTGGCCGCATCGAATCGTCCGGAGCGAATTGATCCGGCACTGCTGCGCAGCGGACGCTTTGATTACATCCTGCCGTTCGCGAAGCCCGATGCAAACGATCGCGCCGCTATTATGCGGCTATGCTGCCGCCGCATTCCGCTCGCGCCCGACGTCGATTTCGACGATTTCGCTAATCGGACAGCAGGCCTCACCGGCGCCGATATCGAAAGCTTATGCAAGAAGGCGACTCTTCTGGCGATTATAGAATTTCAGGATGGCACTCGCCCTGCGCCGTTCACAGTATTGCGAAATGACTTCTTGTCCGTTCTCGATTCCAACCGCAGCAATCTTCAGGGATTCGACTGCACCAACTCATCGAATGATCGAGCCGGGAACTCTTATCCCGGCCCTTCTCTTAACCTAAGCCATAAAAAGAGGGCTGAATCATGAGTTACACGGAACTCACCGTTTGGACACGCGGCATCATCATGGATAAAGAAGGCCGCGACATCGTCAACTCCATCTCCGCCTCTGCACGAATCGAAGGCAAGTACGCTCAGGCGATGGAGAACTACGTCGACAATCCTGATCGCACCAACTGCCCTACGCGCAAGTATTGCCGCGTGAGCGACCAGGTTCTCGAGAACGAACTGACCTATGAAAATGAACATCCCAACGTCGTCGTGCTCGTTGAAGGGACGATGGTCAAGGGCTGGGACTATATGCGCGGAATGCCGCCCGGTGGAACGCTGGTGATCAACACCCACTACACGCCAGACTACATGATTCGTTTCGTTCCCGGCCCGGAACGGTTGGCGCAACTGGTGTGTGTCGACGCCGCAAAAATTGCCGACCACAAGTGGCTTTACTACCGGCTCGGCGAGCTGGGTCTCGACCGGCTTTCGACCGAAGGCGCGGCTGAGAGAAATAACCGGATCGCTCCGGACATCGCCGCTCCGCTGATCGCGGCCGTAGTCAAGACCACGGGCATCGTCAAGATGAAAACGATCGAGCCCATGATTGCCAATAAACACGCATTCGAAGTAGCGCTCAACGAGTTGCACATCATGTCACTGAATCCGGTGGCGGTGTAGGAGAGGATTTCATGTCGACGAAGAACACGCACATTCCCGAATGGCTTACCGTACCCTTTGCGGGCATCACTCCCGCGCCCTCGCAGGAAAAAGGACAGGACCTTTTTCCCACCGGCAACTGGCGATCGATCCGCCCGGTCTATCGCGACAAGTTGCCACCTTGCAACAATGCCTGCGGCACCAACGAGAAAATTCAGGGTTATCTCGACCTGGTGAAGCGCGGTAAATATCTGGATGCCTACGCCCTCATCAAGGAAGACATGCCGTTCCCTTCGGTCACCGGGCGAGTGTGTTATCACCCGTGCGAGCAAGCTTGTAATCGCGGAAAATACGATGAGGCGATTTCGATCCGCGCGGTCGAACGTTTTCTCGGCGATCTCGGCCAGGCGCTGACCAACGATGTTGTGAAACCGGGCAAGTCCAACGGCAAGAAAGTCGCCGTGGTCGGATCCGGTCCCGCCGGACACAGCGCTGCTTATCAGCTCGCGCGCTTGGGCTATAAAGTTACGATCCTTGAGAAATCGTCGAAAGCTGGCGGGCTCAATCGCGGCGGCATCCCAGACTGGGTTCTGCCGCAACACATTCTTGACCGCGAGATCGAGCGCCTCCAGCAACTCGGCATCGAAATCAAGACCGGCGTCGAAGTCGGCAAAGATGTCACTTGGGATGACTTGAAAAAAAATTACGACGCTTGCGTACTGGCCGTCGGCCTCACTGAACCCAACAGCGTGCGCGCCGAAGGGGAGAATAAAGAAGGCGTGCTTTACGGACTCCCCTTCCTTCGCGATATTGGCATGGGCACATCGAAGGTCAAGCTGGGCGCGCGTGTGGCCGTGATCGGTGGCGGAAATACTGCCATCGATTGTGCTCGCGAAGCCCTGCGGCAAGGCGCAGCGGAAGTGACCATGATCACGGTCGAAGGCAATAAGAATGAAATGCCAGCTTCGCCCGAAGATCTCCACGATATGCTCGAAGAAGGTGTTGAGTTGTTGCATGGCCGCTCAGTCACCGCGGTGCTCGGTAATGGCAAGGTCGAAGCATTGCAATTGCATCCTGCGAAGTTCGCTGGAGCGATCAACGCCTCGCCAATCAATGTTGATCGAGAAGCGAAGCCTGACAAATTTGCCGTCGACAATGTCATCATCGCGATCGGACAACGCGCTTCGCTCAACTGGCTGCCTGCCGAGTTTAAAAACGAGCGCGGCACCATCAAGATGGATAAGTTCGGCCGCCTCGGAGATACCAACTTCTTCGCTGCCGGTGATATAGCTCAGGTCGGCTCCGGTCAGCCGCTCATGGTGGTCAATGCGGTCGGCGATGGCAAGCGGGTCGCCTTCAACCTCGATAAAGTGATGCGCGGAGAAAAATTGCAGCCCCGCACCATCCCAGTCGACGTCATCTTCGACTTGAATCGTATGAACATGACATACTTTCCGCATTTCCCACGCGTCCAGCAGGAAATGTTGCCGACTAAAACCAGAACCAAGACGCAGGACGAAGTGATTCAGGCGTTCACGGAAGAGCAGGCGGTCGAAGAGGCAAATCGCTGTTTCAGTTGCGGCACCTGTAACGCTTGCGATAACTGTTACCTGGTTTGTCCCGAGCCTTGCATCGCGCGCCCGGAGCGGTCGAACGGCATGTATAAAATACTGGTCGACTACTGCAAAGGTTGCCGCGTGTGCATTGAGGAATGTCCAACCGGCTGTCTGGAGGGTGTTCCGGAACTCGATTTTGATACCGGCGTCGTGCGCATGGATACGGCATTCGCCATTTCCCCGGGATTGCACGGACGGCAGGCGGAGCAGTTGAGAAACCTGGGCGAGCGGCCAGCTAAGAACATTTAACTAAGAAGTTGGATCAATTTCGGTATCCGCCTTGCGCGGAATGTGCGGAGTGAATTATGCCAATGCTTGCAGAGCAAAAGAAAAGAACAGTACGAATCAACGGCTGCGTCGCGTCGGCGCAGGCCGCTAAGTATGCCGATGTCGATGTGATTGCGGCTTATCCGATTCGTCCCTACACGGCGACCATGATGGCGCTGGCGCAAATGGTAGCCAATGGCGAGCTGGACGCCGAATACATTGTGGCCGATAGCGAACACTCGCAACTGAGTATCGCGCACGGAGCGTCATCGAGCGGAGCGCGAGTCTTTACCGGCAGCTCGGGAGTCGGCGTGCAGTTTGCTTATGAGCTTTATTCGCCGATCTCCGGCAGCCGCATGCCGGTGCAGATGATGATCGCCGACCGCACGCTCGATCCTCCGGGCGACTTTGGCTCGGAACACACGGACGCGCTTTCCACCCGCGATATGGGTTGGATCATGGGTTGGTCCTGCGATGCGCAGGAAGCATTCGATAATCACTTAATTGCTTATCGCATCGGCGAGGATCCTCGTGTCCTTCTGCCGCAAATGGTTTGCCAGGACGGATTCTTCGTCTCGCACATTACGGGCGATGTCGAGTTGCCTGACTCAGGCCAGGTGAAAGAATTCCTGCCGCCGTACAAACATCCTTATCCGCTCGATCCGCGGCATCCGGTTTCGCATGGGCCGCAGATTATGCCGGAGCAGGGGCCGCCGCTGCAATTGGAACGGGCCCGCGCCATGGAAGGTTCGATGGAAGTCATCGAACAGGTTCACGATGAGTTCGCCAAAATATTTGGCCGCCGGTACGATCCGTGGGTCGAAGAGTTCATGACCGACGACGCGGAAGTTGTCTTCTTCCTGCAAGGCGCCCACGCGGTGACGGCGCGATTTGCCATTCAACACATGCGGGATCGTGGATTGAAAGTAGGAATGGTTCGCCTGAGAACGATCCGGCCTTATCCCACGGATCGCGTGCAGGAAGTTCTCAGCAAATTCAAAGTGGTGGGCGTGATCGAAACCAACATGGCGCTAGGCAGCGTGAGCAGCGGTGGGGCCCTCTATGCCGAGGCTGCGGCGGCGCTTTACGAAAGCCGAAACCGTCCGCTGATGATGTCATTCATGGCGGGCATGGGCGGCGAAGCGATCGTGCTCAAAGAATTCTATTGGATGACGGAGAAAATGCTTGATGCACAGCGGCGTGGGAAGATAGAAAAGCGCACGCATTGGGTCGGATTCGAAGAGTAAAAACTTTCGCACGACCGATTTAGATTCTGAAAGAAATTGATAAAGGGCGTTGGCCCTGCGAATGGAGAATTGATATGGCAACGATAGAAGTTCAGCGGCAGTTACTGCCGATCCTCGACAGCCCGAATCAGGGTGCGCGTTTCTACAACCCGGAGCTGCCATCCTCGGAACCGTTCGTGCCGGGCCACCGAACCTGCGCGGGCTGCGGGCCTTCGATTCAATATCGGATGACCAGCAAGGCTGCCGGCGACAATACGATTCTCGTCGGGCCCACTGGCTGCATGTATGTCGCGAACAGCTCGTATCTGTGTACGCCTTACAACGTGCCGTGGGCGCATACGCAGATCGGCAGCGCGGGCAGCTTTACCGCTGGCGTCGCGGCTGCTTATGAAGCCATGATTCGCAAAGGCAAGTGGCAAGGCAAGTTCCCGAATATTATTTGCGAGGCGGGTGACGGCAGCGCTTCCGACATCGGACTGGCGTCGATTTCCGGCGCGCTCTACCGCAATCACGATTGCCTGATCATCTGCTACGACAACGAGCAGTACGCCAACACCGGCATCCAGGCATCGTCACGGACGCCGTATGGCGGCATGACGACGTTCTCGCCTCCCGGCCCGGAAGTTCCAGAAGGGAAGAAGTTGTATCCGAAAGATCTCGCGCGCATGATGGCGGCTGGACATCCGCACTGCTATGTGGCGACCGCGAGCGTGGGTTATCCGATTGACTTGATGAACAAAGTCCGCAAGGGTCTGAACCACAAAGGCGCCGCGTACTTGATGGTTTACACTCCCTGCCAGAAGGGTTTTGTTTACGAGACGCCGCGGTCGATCGATCTCGGACGCCTGGTTGTCGAGTGCGGACTCTACCCGATGTGGGAGTGGAATCCGGAGAAACGCGAGTTCAATTACAGCTTCCGTCCGGCCAGCATGAGGCCCGTGTCGGAATATTTAAAGTTGCAGGGACGCTTTGGCCATCTCCACGCCGAGCACATTGCGAACTTGCAGAAGTTTGCCAATGAGCAATGGCGCATGATGGGTGTGGAACTGCCTGAAGCTTTGATTCAAGCGTCAGATGCTAAAAACTTAACCAACATGGCGGCCGCAGCCGAGGCCGAGACGGTGGCACAAACTGTATGAATACAAAAACGAGCGCTCCATTCCATCCTGTCGAGGACGAACCTGAAGTAGAACCGGAGGGACAGGAAAGTTACATTGTCACCGAAGGCAAAAAGCGCGGGGCCACGCGCGATGTGCGCACGGAAGCGGCCTACGACCGTTACTACACAGTGCTGCGCGTGCACCCGGGCGACGCGATTCTCACCGACAACTGGCACACCAACGAAGTCCTGAGCCATGCGCGCAATAATTTCGAAGGAGTCACCTTCGCCATGCGAACGCTGGAAGCATGGGGTGCGATGATTGAAAATGACAACCGCGCCTACTACACCGCGGGCGGGCGAATCTGGATGATGGATCTGGAACCGTCAGCGGGAAAAAAGCCGCGCCTGCCTGGCACCGGCCCGGTCAAGAAATAGTGTCGCGTGTACTGCTGATTGACGATACGCCGGAGATTGCAGAGCTTCTGACATTTTCGTTGCGTGACCTCGGTCACGAGGTCTTCGCATCGGGATACACGAACGCGGTCAATGAACTGGTCCTGGAACACCGCGCCGATGCCGTCGTGCTCGATTGCACCGCTTTCGACATGAGCGAAGCGCTGTTCGACGCTATCCGGAATCATCCTGATCATGCCGAGTTGCCCATCGTGATCATCAGCGATACGCCAGAGCAGGCGGATTCGAGCTTGCGCTCACGAAAGGCGCGTAACGTTTTACTGATCCCGAAACCGTTTACCGGCTCGCAGGTGGGAAGAGCTCTTGCGCAACTCCTGCAATAAATTATGCCTCTGTGGAGCATGGACGAATGGCAATTCCTCGAGCGCGAGGAAGTCATTGACCCTAAGGGTAGACAGTGGACCGTTGCCCTGATGGATGTTCTGGGTCAGCAAGGCGATCCTGACATGCCGGACAAGCTGCTGGAACTTCAGTATTCGTCGGGCCGATATTTCACCCTCATCTATGCGGATGGTGGGGCGCTTCAGCGGGAGCGCGGCTACGCCTCTCTTGCCGAAGCGACGAACGCCTTTGGAAACCTGCTAGTCGCCGTCATCGATGGCAGCCTCGATCCTTCGCAGCCCGTCTTTCGGCAGGACCTCGAGGATTGATCTTTCTGCCCTACCGGCCGGGATCGAGATCTCTCATCACGACGTGAAGAACTTGCCCGGCGGTTCGTGCATCGCGCTCGGTCACTTCAATCTTCACGCCAATGTCTTCGTCCACATCTGAATCGTCTCGATAGGCTCGCGCGATGGCCGGCAGGCGGGCGCAACCGCTGCGAATCAATCCCACCCTCTCGGCAACGGTTAGCCGGGTCTCGAACGACCAATCTGAGATTTTTTCCGCGGGTGCGCCAGATTCCACAAGAGAACTCAGCCCTTTGTATTCCAGCGCATCGGTGACGATGGCCTCGAGGATTCCACAGGAAGTGAGCAGTGCCAGGTTATAGTCCTTCTGCTCAAGCGCGCGCCGGCTATCCGTATAGGCGCGTTCCACTACCGGGCGGAGTTCCAGGTTGTGAACAAAGTCAAAGCGATGCGGAGTTGGAGGCTGTGAGGATGCCGAGGTGAGAGAGGCATCGTCCATCTGGGAAAGCGTTGTGACCGCCTGATCGAGAACACCAAGCAGTCGCTGGACGATCTCCGATTGTGCTGCTCCTTCGACGGCATGGCCATCCGTCCGTCGCATGAGAAAGGATTCGCTAAACGATCGGGCCAGCCAATGGGCCTTGCTGCCTCCAGACAATTGGTTAATGGTTATGCCGCAGTCCTCATGCCAGCGTCGCGCTGCCGCGATCGCGGTGGGGTTGGCGGGGTCTGTCGCCAATGCCTCCCGTAGCTCACGGCCACGGCGGATCAAGCCATTAAGGTGGGTAAGATAAGTTTCCACCTGGGTTTGAAGGGTCTCGTCCATCAATAGCGTCCGGTTCCACTCGGGGCATCCATCCTGCGATTCCCGCCGCACGGTCATCGCAGAAGATTCTCAAATCTTCTTGACAGCCCGTTTTAGAAGTGGTAACTTCCCTCCCGCAAGTGGTTCGATGACTGGACCAGTATATATCACGGTTCGCTGTGACCCAAGACACATGCTGGCTGTGCCAGGGCCACCTCGTTGGCTGACACAATCCTGCCGAACACGGTCGTTCAGGCAGTGGGCCGTTAACGTCTGACGGCTGTCATGGAGACAAGCCTATGGCTGCATCAACAGCTTCACCAAGTGCCCTTATTCACCCCTCCCGTATTCCCAATCGCTGGGTTCAATTAATAGCCGGCATTGTTGCCATGATGGCGATTGCCAATCTGCAATATGCCTGGACGCTTTTCACCAAACCGATACAAGCTCATCTGCACGTTTCCCTGGTTGCGGTGCAATGGACTTTTACTTTATTTGTCTTGCTTGAAACCTGGCTCGTGCCCTTTGAGGGATACCTGGTCGATCGAATCGGTCCCCGCTTCATGCTGGGCCTGGGCTCCGTCATGGTGGCGCTCGGCTGGGTCGGGTCCGGTTACGCCGAGACAATTGGCAGCCTCTATTTTTGGTATGGGCTGGGCGGAGTCGGCGCCGGCGTCGTCTACGGCGGTGCCATTGGGAATGCGCTGAAATGGTTCCCGGATTATCGCGGTCTATGTGTTGGCCTGACTGCTGCAGCTTTCGGAATAGGAACGGCGACGACCATCGCTCCCATTGCAGACATGCTGAAAGTCTCGGGCTATCAGCACACATTTATTGTCTGGGGAATGATTCAGGGCGTCGTGGTATTGGCTTCCTCACTCTTCATGGCCAGACCACCCGTAGGATGGACGCCCCCAAATTGGAAAGCCAAAGAAGCCAAAATCAAAGCCAGGATCAATACTTCGGCTGTCGATATGACTCCTTTGCAGATGATGTGCCAGCCGTCGTTTTACATCATTTATTTAATGATGACCATGCTGGCTTTCGGCGGGTTGGTGGTGACCGCGCAACTCAATCCTATGGCCGCTTCCTACCACGTCGATAAAGTCGTGGTGGTGTGGGGCATGACCGCTTTGGTCCTGGCTATCACGGTTGACCGTATTTTGAACGGTTTGACTCGCCCCTTCTGGGGATGGGTATCGGATCATATTGGACGGGAGAATGCCATCTTTATCTCGTTCATCCTCGAAGCCATCGCGGTCTATGCTCTGCTGCAACTGATCAGCCATCCTGTCTGGTTCGTTGCACTGTCCGGGCTCTGTTTCTTTGCCTGGGGCAACATCTTCTCGTTGTTCCCCTCCATCACCGGTGACCTTTACGGAAACAAATGGGCCACTACCAACTATGGAATCGTGTACACGGCGAAAGGCGCCGCCGCAGCCTTTGCCGGGCCCGGCGCGGCCTGGCTGTTTGCCAAGACCGGCTCTTGGACAAAAGTCTTTTGGGCGATGATTGTGTGCGACCTGATAGCCGCATTCATGGCGTTGTTGTGGCTGAAGCCACTGGCAGCGCGCGCCGTCAGGAATTCTGAGCGTGCCGCTCCACTTGTGAGTGCCGAAGCGCCGGTAAAAACCCGCGGGGTCGCGTAGCTAGGTTGTGCGGTGACAAGAACAGAGGCTCTCTTTTTAGTACAGGGAAGAGAGCCTTTGCATCAGGCCGTAGCCATGCTTTAAAAGGTGGACGCTGCCAGAGCTTTGGGGCGAACCGAATCCTCAGGCGGCAGAATCTCTTCCCGCGCTGCCTGTAATTTGAAGCTCCCAACCATCGATTGCAAGGCCAGCGCCAGCTCCGATAAGTCCTGACAAGCTTTGGCGGACTGTTGCGCCGCGACTGCGGATTCCTTCACCAGGTTCGCAATCTGGTCCATACTCTGATTCACATCACTGGTCGCTCCCGATTGCTCAGTGGCGGCGGTCGCGATGTGGGAAATCATCGATCCCACTTGCTCCGACATGTGAATGATTTGTTGCAACGATTCACCCGCCCGCGCGGTAGACGCAACTCCTTCTTCGACCTGCTGGCTGCCAATATCCATTGCCTTGACTGCCGCATGGGTGCCGTCCTGAATGACGCTGATCATCTGCGAGATTTCTTTGGTCGCGGTGGTCGTCCGCTCGGCCAGCTTGCGAACTTCGTCCGCGACCACGGCAAAACCCCGTCCTTGTTCGCCGGCACGCGCGGCCTCGATGGCGGCGTTGAGCGCTAGTAGGTTGGTTTGGTCCGCGATGTCATCGATTACGCCCGCGATGCGCCCAATCTGGTCGGTCCGGCGCCCCAATTCTCCAATTTCTTTTGCAGTTCCGGCCACGGATTCGGCGATCGAACGCATCTGCGTTAAGGCTTTTTCCACGACCGCGCCTCCCGCCCGCGCCGTCTCTGCCGCACGCCGCGAGGCATCCGCCGCCTGGCTGCAGCTCTCTGAAACCTGTTGCACCGTGCAGGACATCTCCTGCATTGCGGTCGCGACCTGCGCGGCTTGATCCTTTTGATGGTCGGCCCCTTGCGCCTGCAGCGTGGCCGAAGAAGAAAGCTCCTCGCTGGCGCTCGCCACCTGCACCGAGTTTTCGGAGATCCCCAAAATCATGCGTTTTAGGTTTTCCCGCATCTTGTTGATCGCCGCAGTCAGGTCTCCTAGTTCGTCCTGACTGCGCATTCGCAAATCGTCGCAGGATAGATCGCCTGCAGCGATCGCCTCTGCAAAAACCAGAACGGCACGGGTGGCGCCAGAGATGTCGCGAGTCAGGAAAACTGCCACGACAACTCCGATAGCTAGCGCCGCGAGCGTAGTCACGATCATGGTCAGGTTGAGCGATTGGTTGTCCGCCATCAGTTCGTTCTTGTTTTCATCCACCAACTGCTCAAACGAATCGGCCATGCTGCCAAGCGATTTCTTCATCGCAATATTAATCGGGGTCGCCGCGTCGGCGGATTCGTTTCCCGCCTTGGCAAGGGCATCCCGCTCGCGGCTTGTGGCACGCTTAATAGCGTCCTGCTGAACTGCGCGCAGCAAGGGAAGCTGCTGCTTGATTTCAAGCAGCCGGTCGCGATCCTGCTGGCGAGTCCATAAAGGAGCTAATTCATCCATCCCGATCATGTCTTTTTCGATATCGCGCCAAGTTGCCTGGAACAATTCTTTGGTCTTGGCCAGTCTCGCCGGTTGGGATCCCGCGAGAATTGCCTGGCGTCCTTTGACCTGAGTCTGATTGAGGTCGCGCTGTAACTTTATCGCGGCTTTGAGCGAAGGAACGCGAACATTGAAGGCGGCAGATTCGCTTCTCCGGATCTTGCTCGATTTCACGTAGCCCAACATCGAGCTAAGAACCATGAATCCGAGGGCCACACCAAAGCCCAATCCCAATTTCTTTCCGAGCGTCAGTTTCAATGGTTTCTCCTGCCTGCGCTAAGTCGCGCGCCTCCATGACGTCGCGGTCTGGGGCATTAAGGCGGATTGCACGGGAATGCTTAACGAGTGAATGATCGGCAAAAGTTCAGGGAAACATTAAGGCAGGCACGTCAACAGAATTGTTGCGGCGGCGCTCGCCCAGGTCTAGGACGGTAGTTGTTTGCCGCGTGTTTCCGCTCCGAATGGAATCAACAGTAGTCCAATCGCGAAGGCGATCGCAGTCATCGCCACCGGAGTTCCGAGCGATCCGAAATGGCGGACGCTGGCTCCGACCAGAAAAGTGATTCCCGCGCCGCCGAACCGGGCAAACGAAGTGGAAAACGCAAACGCGCTGGCGCGACATTCCGTGGGATATTGCTCCGGTAGCCACAAGGTGTAGACGGCAAAGTTGGCTCCCCCCAGACCCAGGAAAAACAGACAGACAAAGAACCACGGAAGCGCACTCGGTCCCAAATAAAAGACTTTGCCGAAAGTCACCGCAATGAAGACCATCATGAGTGCGAAGAATACGCCGAGAGCCCCACGGCGTCCCAATCGTTCGGCCAACCATGGCATGGCCAGGCACCCCAGAATGGTCGCAAACGAAACCAGCATGACTCCCCAGGAAGCCAACCGCGCAGCTTGTGGACCAATATGTCCACCGGCTTCCGCGAGTGAGGTAATGGCGGCGGGAACATACACGGTTCCGGCCCACAGTCCACAAATCGATGCCAGCATGAATAGAGAATTCAGAATGGTGCGGCGGCGCCAGGCCGGCGAAAACGGCGTGGCAAACGGACGCCATACCGCCCACGACCGAACCACGCTTTCTTTCTTTTTCCAGGCTGCGGGCTCAACCACGCCGTGTCGAATCCAGGCCAGAAATAACGCCGGTACCCCGCCTACGATGAACATGGCCCGCCACCCGTACCGGCTGCCGATTCCGTAATTCGCCAGCGCAGCGAGAAATATTCCGACGTAATACCCGGTGTGCATTAATCCTGCGCCCATTCGGCGGCGTTGCTCGGGCCACTCCTCGGCCACGAACGTCCCGCCCATGGCCCATTCTCCACCAATGCCAATTCCAGCCAGCAGGCGCAGAATGGCCAACTGCCAGACGGTGGTGACAAAGCCGCTTAGAAAAGTAAAAACCGAGTACCAAACAATGGTGAGCATCAAGGTGCGGACGCGGCCAAATTTGTCTCCAATCGGTCCCCACAAAAACGCCAGTCCCCACCCCACTAGGAACAATGCAAAGAGCAGCCCGCCGTAATGTCCGATATTGGCCTTCGTGGCCGCAATTCCGGAGCGCGGCAATAAATCGCGCAGTGATGGCACCAGCACCAGCGCATAAACAAATGAGTCCATACCATCGAGCGTCCACCCGCCCCACGATGCCCAGAAGCCGCGAATCTGATTTCGCGTCAGAGATGCGGAAGAAGTTGGAACGGGAAGAGGGCCTGGATCAGGCGAGGGAGGAGTTGCTTCGTTCATCGCGGAACGCGGCATGACAGTGGGGAACTATATCAAAGGTTCCGAGGATCGGTGGAAAAATATTGACGATGGGTCCCGTGCCGTCGCAGAGGGCGGGGCGCCCTGACTTTGGCGAATATCCGGATGTGCGAATGAGCAAGAAGCGATCTCAGCCTTCGGCTACCGTTTTGCCGCTAGAAGCCGCTTTTCGAGATCCTTCACCTCGGCGTTCAACCCCTCCGGCAAATGGCTGCCAAAGAGGGCGAAGTGTTCCCGGATCAGTGGCACTTCGGCCAGCCAGCCGTCGACATCAACGCTGAGCAACTCCTCCACCTGAGATTTTCTGAGTGCAAGTCCCGTCGTATCCAAGTCGGCCACTTCGGGGATGCGCCCAATCGGAGTTTCATTCGCGTGCACCTTGCCAGCGCAGCGTTCGTAAATCCACTTCAACACACGGCTATTCTCACCGTAGCCCGGCCAAAGATAATTTCCGCCTTTATCCTGGCGAAACCAGTTCACGTAGAAAAGCTTCGGCAGCTTTGCCCCCGAGCGTTTGCCGATCTGCAGCCAGTGGGCAAAATAGTCGCCCATGTTGTAGCCGCAAAAAGGGAGCATCGCCATGGGGTCGCGGCGTAACTGCCCGACTTTTCCCGTAATCGCTGCAGTCGTCTCGCTGCTCACCGTTGCTCCCAGAAAAGTTCCGTGCTGCCAGTTGAAGGCTTCGGTGATTAGTGGCACGATGCCGGCACGCCTTCCTCCGAACAAAATGGCATCGATCGGCACCCCGTTCGGATCCTGCCATTCCGGGGCGATCGAAGGGCACTGCGCCGCTGTACAGGTAAAACGCGAATTGGGATGCGCCGCGTTCCGCCCCGACTCCGGAGTCCATGGACGGCGCAGCCAGTCGATCAGCCTGGCGGGCTTTTCCTGGGTCATGCCTTCCCACCACACATCGCCATCCATCGTCATGGCGCAATTGGTGAAAATGGAATCATGAGTCACGCTCAACATGGCATTGGCGTTCGACTTCATGCTCGTCCCAGGTGCTACGCCAAAGAAGCCGAACTCCGGGTTGATGGCATAGAGCCGCCCATCCGCGCCGAACTTCATCCAGGCAATATCATCTCCGATGGTTTCGATTCTCCAGCCCGGCAGAGTCGGAATCATCATCGATAAATTGGTCTTGCCACAGGCAGAAGGAAATGCGCCCGTCATATACTTGGCCTGGCCGGAGGGGCTGATCAGTTTCAGGATCAGCATGTGCTCCGCCATCCAGCCTTCGTCGCGCGCCTGCACGGAGGCGATGCGCAGCGCGTGACACTTCTTCCCCAGCAGCGCATTGCCGCCGTAACCGGAGCCAAATGACCAGATCTCACGAGTCTCGGGGAAATGACAAATGTACTTATGCTCTTTATTGCAGCGCCAGGTCGCATCCGGCTGATTGGGAGCGAGCGGTGCGCCCACCGAGTGCATTCCGCGTACGAATTCCCCGTGCTCACCAAGAACATCCAACACGTGACTTCCCACCCGCGACATAATATGCATGCTGACCACGACGTAAACCGAGTCCGTGATCTCTACTCCGATCTTCGAAATCAGGGAACCGATCGGCCCCATGCTGTACGGAACCACATACATCGTGCGCCCCACCATCGAACCCGCGAATAATCCAGTCAGCTTCTCCTTCATCCTGGCTGGGTCCTCCCAGTTATTCGTTGGACCCGCTTCTTCTTTGGTTCGGGAACAGATGAAAGTCTTATCCTCCACACGGGCCACATCCGCGGGGTCGGAGCGAACCAGGAAGCTGTTCGGGCGCTTGGCGCCATCCAGCGGAATGGCGGTTCCAGTCAGCACCAGCAGCCGCAGCATCGCCTCGTATTCTTCGCGCGATCCATCACACCAGTGAATCCGGTCGGGCTTGCACAGTTGTGCAACCTCTTCAACCCAAGCTTCCAGCTTCGCGTTACGAGGATTACGCGATGCTGCGTCGACTTCTATTGTGATGGTGGCCATGTTGGCTAATTTCTCCCGATAAAATGAAACGCGGATCGCACTGTCTCTGGCGGAATGCGGAGGACCTCGCAACTATCGCTGCGGGGGAAAGGACGGTTTTTCTCCGCCAGGCACAACTAACCATTCTCTCGCACTTGCAGGGATTATTCCAGCTAGTTAGGCGGAATGCTGGACCAATCAGCCCACTTCCCTCAGACCAGCCCTAATGTTGAGACATTTCCAACAACTCCTTCAGATACTCTTGCCAAACCGCTGCCCAGGTGTGCGTACCGTGCCCGTGGGTCTGGTCGGAGATGGGGATGAGGACGAAGCGTCCTTTCTTCACTCGCTTGATTTCACGTTCGGCGATCCCCAGCTCGGGAGGATTGATGAAATCGTCGGCTGAATTGACGAACATGACGGGCACGGTAATTTTTTCAAGCAGCGCCGAGGGATCGTAATCCCAGGATGCATTCATCGCATATAGAAGATCGTTGGCGTCGTGGCCTGCTGCGAACCGCTTCACGAACTCCGCACTCGCCGCATCAGTGGCTTCACGGGTGGGAAAATTTTTCTGCATCTGCAAAGCGGAACCCGCCGCGATATAGAACATCTCTGCTCCAATTTTCAGAGCACCTTGAGGTTGAGCAGTATAGTCACCCTTTTTCCACGCCGGATCGTCACGAATCGCATCGATCACCATTTTCCGCCAAATCCGATTTCGTCCCGCGATCGGGACGGGCTGGCAAGCCAAGGGCATCATCGCGTCTATAAAGTCGGGATAAGTTTCGCCCCAGATCCAGGTATGCATGCAGCCCATGGATGTCCCCAGGATGAGCCGCAAATGGTTCACGCCCATGCCTTTTTCCAGCAACTCGTGTTGCGCCGCAACCATGTCGTCGTAATCGTACTGGGGAAAGTGAGCATGCATCCCGTCGCTGGGCTTGCTGGATTCTCCATGACCAATGTTGTCCGGCAGAATAATGTAATACCGCGTGACATCGAACAGTTGTCCCGGCCCAAACAGCACGCCGGCAAATTGAGGAACCAGGAATTGTTTGCCGCTACCGGTCGTGCCATGCAAAAGCAACACCGCATTTGTAACTCGTCCACTGGCATCGCGTACCGGAGTTCCTAAGGTTGCGTAGTGCATAACCAATTCCGCCAGCGTTTCCCCAGACTTGAAATGAAAATCATGAGAAACGTAATGACCTTCCTTGGGTTCCGGCAGTTGGCTGGGCTGCTGCCCAAACGCGGCGAATCCGCTGCAAAGGAGGACGACAAAAACACCGAGCCTGGCAGCTCGATTGGAATCATGCCCGATTCGTCTTTTCATGGCTTCCTCAGGAACTGCGTCGCCTACGCCGGCGATCTAAGGGCGAGCGACTTTTGCGCCGTTGATTGTAGCACCGCGTCCCAGCGCCCCCGCAGGCGGCGCACTCGAATCCACTTGGGGAAGGAGGATCTTTGCCGTGATGCCTTCACCCTCGACAATCGTATAGATGAAGTCAGCGGGAACATTCCTAAAAACCTGGCTCTGACCGTTCGGCCAGCGAACCGTGACTTCATCCATGTTCTTATTGCTTCCCAGTCCGAAGTGTTGGCGAAGATCATTCTGTGAAAGATAACTGCCGCCGCCCTTCACGTCGCTGAACTGCCGAACACTGCCAGTGCGCACCGTAACTCGCGCGCCAATCGCCAGTCGGTTGCTCTTGGTTCCCAGGAGCTTGAATAGGGCGCGGTGATTGCCATTCTGGCAATGATTCAAAAACAATGACGGCGGCTGTCCCCAGTTCAGCGTGACAATGTCCACGCACCCGTCGTTGTTGATATCTCCAAACGCAGCGCCCCGCCTCGATTGCATCGGACCACTGTTCAGCCCCGCAGCCGTTGCCACTTCATCAAAAGTTCCATTCTGATTGTTGCGGAACAGCAGTATGGGCTGGCGAAAATGAGCCGCGTCCGGAATCGTATCAACTTGCGGATAGACATGGCCATTGGCCACGAAGAGATCCAGCCAGCCGGCATTGTCCATATCGAAGAATCCTGTTCCCCATCCCACGTAAGGATGGCTCGGCTGCGCGATGCGAGAGCTAACGCTGACGTCCTCGAAACCGTCCTTCATATTGTGGTACAAAGTGTCAGACTGATCCACGAATTCGGTCACCATGAGATCGAGCCGTCCGTCGTGATCGTAATCTCCCATGTCGACGCCCATGGAGCCGAGTTCCTGCCCATCCCCGCTGAGGTCAGCTCCCAGAATCAGTCCCGTTTCTTCGAACGTGCCATCGCCCTTGTTGCGAAATAGATAATTCGGCCCGGCATCGTTGGCTACATACAGGTCCGGCCAGCCGTCGTTGTCGTAATCAGCCCACTCCACGCCCATTCCGTAATAATGATGCGGATTATCGACTCCCGCTTTTTTGGAAACTTCTTCAAACGTGCCGTCCCCACGATTGTGGAAGAGCAGATCAGTTTGCCCCTGCAATCCCCAGGGTCCGCACTGCACCATCACGCCACGAAACCGGCAGAACTGTTCATTGCTGCCTAACTCCGGAAGTTTATTCATATCGACGTGAACATAGCGCGATACAAATAAGTCCACGTTGCCGTCGCGGTCGTAATCTCCCCAAGCCGCGCCCAGGCTCAATTCGCCTCCGCCCACTCCGGCCTTCTCGGTCACATCTTCGAACTTACAGTTTCCCAGGTTGTGGTAAAGAACATTTCCCCCGTAGCCAGTGACATAGATGTCAGGAATCCCGTCGTTGTCGTAGTCAGCGACGGCCACGCCCATTCCCCAGCCTTTGCGCGTGAGCCCGGCCTGTTTTGTGATGTCTGTAAATTTAAGGTCGGAATCCTGATGGTAAAGCGTGATCATCGGATCGCCGCCCTGCTGCCGGTAGCGGTCCACACTCGAACCATTCACTGTGATGATGTCCAGCTTGCCATCGTTATCGCAGTCGATCAACCCCACGCCACCGCTTACCGACTCGATAATGTATCGCGCCTGGGGCGAAGAAATGTGGGAGACAGTCAGCCCGGCTTGAGCGCCGATATCTTCAAAACGCGGAAGAGCGATGGAGGAAGAATTCAAGTTTCGCGCACTGCCTGGGTTGGACGGAGCGCTCTGCGCGAATGCCGTCGCGCATATGAGGCCCCAGATAAAAAATCCTCGCATTGACCGAAGAATACAGCAATGTTGAACCACATTAAAAGTGTCCCCCTGAAACCATAATAGAAGTGTCCCCATTAGAGTTCCTCGGTCGAGGAGGAACGGAGATTGGGGAGAACGGGATTGAGCAGGAAAGAGCTAAGTCGAGTGGA
>JBAVGI010000079.1:0-12204 GCA_049684755.1 Candidatus Sulfotelmatobacter sp. | reverse complement strand
GCATGGGAACACTCTCGACGCCCGTCAAAGTAGCCATCCGCAAGATGCGCGAAGAGGGGAAGAAAGTCGGGTTCGTTCGCCTCCGCTGGTTCCGGCCGTTTGCCGGTCCAGAGATTGCCAAGTGCCTCGAGGGTTTCAAGGCCATCGGCGTACTCGATCGCGACTTCTCGTTCGGTTCGCCGGACTTGAGTGGCGTGGTGGCGACCGAAGTGCGTTCCGCCATGTACAGCAACAGCGCCACCAGACCGCCAGTGCTGGGATTCATCGGCGGATTGGGTGGTCGCGAAGTGACCGTTCCAGACGTAGAAGACATGACCGAGAAAGTATTCGAAGCCGCTAAAGGTAAGGCGCAACCCCTGACGCAATGGATTGGGCTGCGGGGATAGTGCCGGTTGATATGGCGCTATTCATAGCCGGAAAGGACAAACTAATCATGAGCACATTTGTAGATGAAAAACCGACGCAAGACCTGGAAGCCTTCAAAGGAGTCAAGAAGGTTCCACACGAGGAGTACTACACGTCCGGCCACCGCACCTGTCAAGGCTGCGAGTCTGCGCAAATCATGAAATTGATGGCGAAGGCCGCAGGTCCCAGAACGATCGTTCTGGGAAGTACCGGGTGCATGTACGTGGCTAACACTTCTTACTACGCCACACCCTGGGGCGTCCCCTGGATGCATACACAGCTGGGCAGTTCAGGCTCAAGCGCATTGGGAGCAGCGGCGGCATTCCGCGTTCAGATGCGCAAGGGCGTAATGAAGGATGAGCCCATCAACGTCATCGCCTTCTGCGGCGACGGCGGTGGCGCGGACATGGGTCTGGGAGCAATCTCAGCCACCATGTGCCATCCCGATTACAACCTGCTGATCCTGATGTACGACAACGAGTCTTACGCCAACACCGATATCCAGATTTCCGGGACATCGCCCTATGGCGTCAACACCTCGTTCAGTACGCCAGGAAAAGTAAAGCGGATCATGAATCACCGCTGGAAAAAGAACATGGCGCCGTTGATGCTGGTTGGCCATCCCACAGTGAAGTATGTAGGAACCATTTCTACTTCATACCCGCTGCAGGCGATGAACAGCGTTCGCAAGGCGCTGTCGATCGGCGGGCCGACCTTCATTCACTGTCTGAATCCTTGCCCGAAAGGCTGGGATTTCGATCCCGTGCTTTCTTTCGAGCTTGGCGAACTGGCGGTGAATACCGGCATTTGGCCTCTGTACGAGGTTGAGAACGGCAAGTTAAAGCTCTACGGCAAGACTGAACAGATCGCCAGCGGCAGATTCAAACGTCTGCCGGTGCGCGATTACTTGCTCAAGCAAGGGAGGTTCGCGCATTTCATCGAGGAAGATATCGATTACTTCCAGAGCAAAATCGATGACATGTGGAACAAGTGGCTGGTGCCGGGAATTATTCCGCTCCAGAAGGACATTGAAACTGCTGAGTGATTGAGCCCGCCCCGAAAGGGGCGGGATGTTTTATTTACCGGATGCATTCCGGCCGGAGTGCTTAGCGAGAACTCAAAAACAATTCTGAATATTTCTCAGGAGGATTCCTATGGCCACGACTGTGACCTCCTTGGTTGGAGAAAAGCCGAAGCTGGGCCGCATCACTGGAAACCGATGGATCCAGTTGATATGCGGCATTATCGCGATGATCCTCATCTCCAACTATCAATACGCCTTCACACTTTTTACTCCGGGGATGAAGCAGACGTTTCCCGGAGTACCCTACGCCAAAATAGCTGCGATCTTCTCCGCTTTCATTTTGTTTGAGACCTGGCCGATGCCGGTCTCCGGGTATTTTGTCGACAAGTTCGGCATCCGCAAGTTGATGACGTTCGGTGGAATCTGCATCGCACTGGGATGGGTGCTGGGGGGAACGGTCGCCAAGTCCCCCGTCGATCTCTACATCTACTATGGCGTGATTGCGGGAACTGGGGCGGGAATTATCTACATTTCCTGCGTCGCCAATGCGTTGAAATGGTTCCCGGACAGGCGGGGATTGGCCGCTGGGCTGACCGCCGCAGGCTTCGGCGGCGGCGCCGCTCTGGCCATCATGCCCATCGCCGCCACGATCCGCAGTATTGGCTGGGCGCATGCAATGGCTGCCTGGGGCCTCGGCCAAGGCATCATCGCGGTTGGCGCCGCTATGGTGCTTCGCCATCCGCCCACCGGCTGGGTTCCAGTTGGCTGGGACCAGAAGGCAAAACGGGTGCACAAGGCGGTCGCACAGTCAAAGGTGAACTTCACCTGGATTCAGACTCTGGGACGGCCAGAGTTCTACTTGCTCTACACGATGTTTTTCTTTGCCACCGCCGGCGGCTTGATCGCTACCGCGAACCTTTCCCAGATTGCGAAGTCGCTTCACGTCAGCGATGCGAAGGTTTGGGGCTTCGCGATTGTTCCGCTGGCTGCAACCCTGACGTCAGCCTGTAACGCTCTTTCCAGAATCATTTGGGGCTCGGTCTCGGATCGTCTAGGGCGAGAACGCACCATGTTCCTCACCTTCGGCGTTGAAGCGGTCCTGATATTCCTGGTGACCAGAATAGCCGGAGCTCCGATCGGGTTCCTGGTCTTGTTTTCGTTCATCTTCCTGTTCTGGGGTGAGATCTATTCCTTGTTCTCGGCCACGACGGGAGATATTTTCGGTCCCAGGAACGCCTCTGCCAACTACGGCATGGTGTATACGGCCAAGGGCGCAGCTTCCGTGTTCGCCGGATTTGGGGCGGCCACGCTGGCTGCTTACTTCGGTGGTTCCTTTGCCGTGCCGTTCTATATTTCAGCTGTGCTGTGTGCGATCGCGGCGCTTTTCTCCCTGTTCGTGCTGAGGCCGTTACTCCGGCGCAGAATGGCGTCGGAGGCTTCGGTTGCTAAAGCCGAACGTGTGGCGCTTTCTGCTGTGTTGGTACAGGGCTGCAAAGAAACGCAGGACGAGAAGCATATGGCGGGAGTTGCATAGATTCGCCCTTGCTTGATTCAAAGGAGGAGTCTTATGGCAGCCAGCCCAGTCATCGCTCCCGAATAGGAGATAGTTTTCGAAAAGAAAACTCTAAAGGTGCGGGAGCCGAAGTTGACGGCTAAAGCAGTAAGCCGAAAACAACGAGTCAAAGATACGCTAGCCAAACTTTTCGAAGGACGCGAAGAATTTCTTGGCTGGACGCCTGACTGATCGGGCTGGCGAACCGCACCTGTGATCAGCTGCTCGGAGACATGAAAGGCGCAGGAGAGTCGGCCTCGTCTATTTTTCCAACCTCACCATCACCCCCAAAACCATCGTGCGCGGCGCGGCACTTCGACGTGTTCGATCGCTTCTCAGTGAATGCCGTGTCTGTTCGCGCTCCGTCTTGTGAGCCTCCGATTCAAGAAAAATTGAAAACTTTCCTGCTTCCAGTGTTGCATTCCTCAGCTTTCGCTGTTGTAAGATTCAGGTTTGCTTCATGAATCGATAAGACCCTGATTACACAAGCTCATTCTGTTCTTCCCTGCTCCAAACGTCAAAAACACAAGTCCAGCCTGTTGTGATTTGCATCGGCCGAGTGTTGACAACTTGATCGCAAGAAATCCCCGCGCGAGCTTTCGTCTTTTTAACTGCCTTGTTTCAAACGAGATTCGCTAATCTCAGTCGCGGTTGCTCGCAGTTGTCGTTCTGGCATGGCGATTGCATTTAGAAAGTGTGAGCGCCGTTGAGATGGCCCTCTGATGAGGTGACTTATGACAGTCCTACTGGTTCTCTTTACGATCATAACCTTCTTATCGATTGATTATTTCCGCACTCAAAAGGCGATGAAGCATCCAGCGTTGGAGATGTCGGTGGCGAAGTACGAAACCGCACCACGCCTTCAGCCTGCCCTGGTCGCAGGCTTTGAAGTCCCGGAGAATCTGCGCTACCATCCCGGCCACACCTGGGCATTAAGCGAGAGTCCGAATCTGGTGCGGGTTGGCATGGATGATTTCGCCTCGAAGCTGACCGGCATGCTGGAAAGCATCACCCTGCCGCAACGCGGCCAGTGGATTCGCCAGGGACAGAAGATGTGTACCATCCATCGCGACGGTTGCGCGGCCGATATGGTTTCGCCGATCGAAGGCACGGTGTCGGACGTCAACCCGGCAGTGCTGGCAGATCCTAAACTGGCCCTGCGCGATCCCTACGGCGAGGGCTGGCTGGTGACGGTGCAAGCACCCGATGCCAAGACAAGCTTCCGTAACCTGCTGGGTGGGCCGCTGGCCCGTTGGTGGACCGAAGAGTCTGCAAGCCGCTTGCAGCGCCGCATACCGGCTGCACTGGCGGGGGCGCTGGCACAGGACGGTGGAGTTGCTATGGACAATGTCACGGCAGAAGTCCCGGATCAAGATTGGCTGCCTTTGGCCAAAGAGTTCTTCCTGTCATAAGCACAGCTCGCGGCCAGCGATGGCGAACCAGCCTCGCTGGCCGAAACGAGGGGCGCTGAAGCACCAGCCGCCCGGATCCAAGGCTGAAGCAGCCAGGACACCGGGCGGTCAGTGTGTTTATAACTCTGCGATCAGGATTTGCATCTGAGCGTCGCCGTTCAGCGACCCCACAACTGTCGCTTTGTGGACGCGGCTTGAGGCGCTGGATTCGCGGCGCTGCGACATGTTTGGCACAGCGCACTTCCCTTGAGGTCGATCCACTCCACGGCGTGGGACGAAGCCATAACACAACGGTAATCATTACAGTGGGTCAAGTTCATGGTGTGCCCTACTTCATGAATTGCTTCCTTTATTACGCGCTGGCGAAATAGTTCATGATCGAATGGAAGGCCATAGAACTCCTGCCGGAGCCGATAAGTTGAGAATACGGCGCACGGACCACCCATCTGCGCTTCGCCGAAAACAAAAGTAAGAATCGGGATATAGAGGTCGACGGCGGCAACGCCCAGCACTCGCCAGGAATCGGAGGCAACAAACTTTTGCATGCGATGCAGGATTTCCGAGGAGTGATATTGCTGCCGTTCCCCGTGGAAGGCGAACTCCGGATCGAGACGAACAGGAAGTAGTTTGCACCGCGCGCCAAGAATTTCCTCGATGGAAGGAGAAATATCTTTCAGCAGCGCATCCTCCACATTCCCGACCGGCAACAGGTGCAGGAGCTTCATCGCATGCCTTCATCGGGCGACTTCATCGGCCTTCGATGGATCCGGTTTCTTGTCGCGATCCGCCGAAGAGCGGCTCCAGCCGTATTTCTTCA
Organism: Candidatus Sulfotelmatobacter sp.; assembly: GCA_049684755.1. Taxonomy (GTDB): domain Bacteria; phylum Acidobacteriota; class Terriglobia; order Terriglobales; family Acidobacteriaceae; genus Sulfotelmatobacter. The sequence goes on along the minus strand of JBAVGI010000079.1, from coordinate 6,994 downwards.
GCTTGTGATAGAGCGTTACTCGATCGATATCGAGCACATCCGCGGCATGGCTCTGATTGCCCGCACATTCTTCGAGCACCTTCAAGATATGGGCGCGCTCCATGTCCTCAAGAGTTTTGCTCGAGGCGTTGGAAGCGGAGGCGGTTTGTGACTTGAAGACGAAATCGCCCTCGTGCAGCTCCGGCTCCTGCCCTACAACCATGGCACGCTCCACCGAATTCTCGAGTTCGCGAACGTTTCCCAGCCAGGATTGCTGCTGCAGTTGACTCATGGCCGTGGGCGAAATCCGGGTGATGCGCTTGTTCATGGCCAGAGAAAACTTGCGAACGAAGTGATCGACCAACGCGGGAATATCTTCGCGACGCTCTCGCAATGCGGGCAGTTCGAGGCGAAAGACGTTGAGGCGGTAGAAGAGGTCGGGACGGAACTTGCCCTCGTCGATCAGTTTTTCCAGATCTTTGTTCGTGGCGGCAATACAGCGGAAATCCACTTTGATGATTTGATTGCCGCCCACGCGGGTGATTTCGCGCTCCTGCAGCACCCGCAGCAGATCAGTTTGCGTCTTTAGAGTGATGTCGCCGATCTCGTCCAGGAAAACCGTTCCGCCTTCGGCAATTTCAAATTTGCCTTTCTTGCGATATTGGGCGCCGGTGAATGCACCTTTTTCGTGTCCGAAGAGTTCGCTTTCGAGAAGCGTTTCGGTCAGCGCACCGCAATGAATGACGACGAGCGGATGAAACCTTCGCGGACTGGCCTGATGAATCGCGCGCGCAACCAGTTCTTTTCCAGTCCCGCTCTCTCCCGTGATGAGCACGGTGGCATCGGTGGGACCGACGGTCTCGATGGCGTCGAAGATCTTGCGCATGGCGGCGCTTTGTCCAATCAGCTCTTCCGGACGTGCAACTTCGGCAACCGTCTCGCGCAAAAGCACGTTCTCCTGCGCGGTGCGCTTATGTGCCAGAGCGTTCTTTACCAGGTGCGAAATCTCATCCGGATCCAGCGGCTTGGTCACATAATCGTAGGCGCCATTCTTCAGCGCCGCGACCGCGGTCTCGACGGAGGCATAGCCGGTCATCATAATCACAAGCAGTTCAGGATCGACTTCGTGCATGCGGCGCTGCAATTCGATTCCGTCAGTGCCGTGCATTTTGATATCCACCAGAGCCACGTCCCAGCGTTGTTGCGCCAGGCTGGTGAGCGCGTCGCCGGCGTTTTCCGTAGTTGCAACTTCGTAGCCTTCTTCGCGGAACCATTTGCCTAGCGAGTCGCGCACGCTCAATTCATCGTCCACAATCAGCAGTTTTCCCCGTGTGCTCACTTGAATCACCTCGCGTTCATTTCGCCATTTCTTTCGCTAACAGTGAACAGAGAATCCCCGGCAGCCTGCACTGGCAGAGTGACGGTGAAAGCAGTTCCCTGCCCCAACTCCGATTCGACCTCGATGCGCCCATGGTGCCGCTCCACGATGCCGCGGCTGATTGCCAGGCCCAGCCCAACGCCGCGTCCACTTTCTTTTGTGGTCATGAAAGGTTCGAAAATCTGCGGCAGCACATCGGGAGCGATGCCGGATCCGTCGTCGCGCACCTGGATGTTGATTTCGGCTTCATCGTGGTTTATCTGCGTCTCGATCCAGAGATTGCCGCCGCGCGGCATGGCATCGATTGCATTCGTGATCAATGCCAGGAGGACTTGTTGAATCTGCTGAGGATCACAGGGGATGCGCGGCAGGTTATCGGCAAGCTTCAGTTGCAATTCGATTCCAGCCGATTCGAGTTGATGCCGCACCAGCATCAAGCACCGGCTAATCACTTGATCCAAATCGGTCGACTGCACATTCATGGGCGCGGTGCGAGAGAGAGACAGCAGGTTCTTGATCAGCTCACCGCAGCGCCGGCTTTCCGAGGCGATCAGTTCGAGACTCTGCATTGCCTCCTCGTGTTTTTCATGCTCCACCTGGCCCGAGGCCACCCATTTCCGCAGGAGCTTAGCGTAAGTCAGAATGCCGGAGAGCGGGTTATTCACTTCATGCGCCACCACCGCAGCCATCTTGCCGAGTGAAGCCATCTTTTCCACATGGAAAACGTGATCCTGCGTCCTGCGCAGTTCTCTGGTTTTTTCTTCGACACGATCTTCCAGCGTCTTTGCCCAGGTGACGATTTGTTCATTCGCCGCGCGCAACTGCAGGCTCATGTCGTTGAAGGAATGCGCCAGGTCGCCTACCTCGTCCTCGGATCGCACCTCGATCTGATAACCAAGTTCGCCTCGCGACAGATGTTCCGTGCCATGCTTTAACGCGTTGATCGGTCTGGCAACCACCCGCCACACGAATAACCAGCTCAACATTGCGACCATGAGGATTGCTCCCACGGTGTAAGAGAGCGTGCGCGCGCTACTGACTGCAATTTGCGCGTCCGCTGTGGCCAGCGAGAGATTTATATCGAGCACTCCCAGTACCTGCTGGCTGGCGGGATGCGCATGGCACGATGCGTTCGAACAGTTAGGTTGGTTTTCAATGGGTGTGATGATTCCCATGACACGCGGGCCGCGATTGATCCGATAAATACGGAAACGGTCAGGACGGTTCAGACGCGTCAGGGGTCGCGATTGATTGTGACAGCCGTAGCAGGCCTCTGCTGTCTTGTCGAGAACGCGGTTCACTTCCGATGCATCCGTCGAATAGCCAACACGACCCTCCTGGTCAAGGATGCGCACCTTGACCATGCCCGGCTCGTCTGCCATGGTTTGAATGGTGTGGTAAAGCCCTTCGCGATCGTTGCGCAACATGTAGTAAGTGGCGCTGCGCTTGATCACGTCGCTCACACGTTCGGCACTGGCCAACGTGGCAGCTTCAAGATGCTGACGGTGCAACCGGATATTCAAATAACCGAGAAGAGCGAAGATGACCAGCATCACCGCCAACAAAGACCCGATCAATTTCGTACTGATGCTGTAGGTCAACCGCTTCTGTCGCAAGGTGTGGCGAATTAATTCAGTCTCCCGCATGGGTCAATACCGCCGTGGCGACTAGAGGATCGGCTTTGGATAGGCGAAAACGATCCGCTGCCGCGTATTTTTCTGGGGGAAAGATAGGCAAGTATTTGGCCGCCACGCCGAACAGGAAAACACCCATGGCGATGATCATGAGAGTGATGGAAAATTCCGTCCATTTCGGAACGTAGTGATGCCCGGCGTATGTCTCAAAGCCGATCAGAGCAATATTGAGGCGGTTGGTAATGAAACCCAGCAGAGTACAGATGGACGCAAGATACAAGAGCTGTGGCGACAGCCTGACTTTCTTGAAGCTGAGCATGGCGATGGGAATCACGAAGGTCAGCGTGAGTTCGAGCCAAAGGAAATATGCTTCGTGGCTCGGCTTAATGATTTGTCTGAGCAGGCCGCGATGGAAATAGTCGTCGAAGCGCAGCAAAGCATTCACCCAGAGAGCAACCAGCAGAGCGCCGCCGAGAGTGACCAAGACCGGGAGTTCCAAGTGACGGCCGAAGGCTTTCGCGCTCTGCGTGGACTCGAAAATCGTCATGGCCAAACCCACCGCAATCGCCGAGCCAAAAAAGAAGAACGGCAAAGCTGGCGTGTACCAGAAAGGGTGAAGCTTGCTCGGCATAATCAAATAGAGCGACCCGAGGGAACTCTGGTGCAAGGTGGAGAGTAAGACGCCCAGCACTATAAGCACTGGGTAGATTTTGTTAATCCATTTGATTGGGGCTTTTAGATTGAAGCGTTCGAACACGCTAGGAAGAAATTCGAAGAAGAGCACGGTGGTATAAGTCATCACACACATGCCCACTTCGAACATGACCGAATGCGGGTTCATGTAGATGAGCTGATGCCAGATGTACCAGGGACGGCCCAGATCGAACAGCAATCCAACAATAAAAAGTATGTAGCCCAGGAAGGCAGTCAATACAGCGGGGCGCACAACACTGTGGAGGCGCTCGACATTGAATAAGTAGACTGCACCCACCATGCAAAAGCCGCCCGCCGCGAGCATGACACCGCACAGGCAGTCGAAGCCGATCCATAGACCCCAGGGGAATTGATCGCTCATGTTTGAAACCGCACCCAGGCCACGAAAATAGCGAATAAAAGAGGAGTAGAGCCCCAGGCCCATGATCACAATGAAAACGACTCGCCAGAAAGTCAGCTTGATTTTCATCGTGCGCTCCCGTTCTTCTTTTCTTCTTTTTCTTGAGCTTCGGCGGCGGCTACTTCCTCGCGGCGATGCGAAATCCAATAAATGCCTCCCAGAACCAAGGACCAGACCGGAATAAAGTCTGGAATTTTGTCCATCACTCGGCCGGTATACTCCGGCATCGGCGTGTTGCCGATTTTTTCGGACGCGGGATAGCCGTACTCTTCGACTTTCATGCTGGAAAGGATGAGTACACAGGTTCCGCCAACTTCGTTAAGGCCATAAATGCGCGGCAAGTAGGTGGTTGGATTCTGGCGGATGCGTTCTTTTGCTTCCTGAATGAGATCGTCACGATCGCCAAATTTTGTGGCGCCGGTGGGACAGATCTCGGCACAGGCCGTCTGTTTGCCGGCTACTACGCGATCCGGGCACATAATGCACTTACGAACGCGCGGATTAAGCGACCCCCACTCGTACTTGGGCTGGGCGAAGGCGCAGGCCACCATGCAATACCGGCATCCAATACACTTCCAGACGTCATATACGACGGGGCCTTCCTTGGTCTTATGGAAGGCACCTACTGGACACGCTGAGGCACAAGCCGGATGCTCACAGTGCATGCAGAGACGGCGCATGAACTTTTCGTCTCTGGTCATGACGACTGTGTATTTATGAGCCGACTGCACGGACTCCGCCGCCACCGCATCGTTGTAGGGCAAGTTGTTCTGCTGCGCGCAAGCACTTTCACACTGTTTACACCCGATGCACATCGTCGCGTCGTATAGCAGGGCTTTACTCATGGGATTTAGTCCTCACTATCTCCCGGATGTAGCCGCCCGATCCGGCGAAGTGAAGGAAGCAAACGTACGCCGTGATGGAACGGACATGCGTACGGTGGAGAAAATCTCTGACGAACTGCCGGCGAGAAAGGTCCGGGTCCGGAGTGGTGAACATCCGGACCCGGATGGGCTGTTCCCTCTGGCAAGCAGGAAGAGGGCGAGAGCCTGGGATGACAACGAATCGGCGGGGTTGTATTCCCTTCCGCCGAATTGAACCAGGCATGTTCATACCGCCCTCTCGCCTTCCACGACCGCTATCAGCGATTTGCGACGGCGGCGGTGCGCAAGGAGGAACAGCCAATACTGCTGCCAACAGCTACTTCTGCAAACTACGGATGTAGGCCACGATCATTTTCACTTGGTCAGGAGCCAGACTCTTTACGGTTCCGGGATGCTTGGTTGTTGTAGCGATTGATTTCGTCAGGTCGTCGTCTGAGGCTTTTTTGACATCTTCCGAAACCAGGCTCGGAATCTTGGCTGCGGGCTTACCCGTTGCATCCGCGCCATGGCACATTGCACATTTTGCTTTGTAGAGGCTCGCTCCGTCGTCGGCGGCCCATGACAGATTGGGAATCAGGATGAACAGGGCTACGGCAATCGTCATTACCAGCATCACCAGCTTCGTTGTCTTCATGATTTCGTTCTCTCCTCGTTAAAATTTGCAATCTATGAAGGCAGCGATGATGAACGCAAAAAAACATTCGCAAAGCATGTAAGAACTCAGCAACGGCTTCGCTGCCTAGTTGAGATTTTCAACGCCAAGCGAAATCTGCGCAGTGACCCGGATCACCTAAACTCGTGACTCAGAACAGTCACGAGTGGAAACGAGCCTTTCTGGTGCTCTCTCGGATGTCGGCAAGAATAAAAATCCCGCCCGCTGGCGCAGGCGGGGATGTTAGCGGGTACGTCTTAGTTCCGGCTCCCGGTCTACCACCAATTCGGGATACAGGCGACGAAATGTAGCGGCAACCTGGCAATTCCAGCAAACTGGCTGGTGAGTAAAAAAGATTTCAGGAAGTTGCTCAGGGCGCAACTCTTTCCATTCGACCGTCTTGTGATCCGGGCCCAGCAACCCTGGGGCGCGATCCAGATGATGAAGCTCGCCGAAAGTCTTGTGACAAATCGCGCAGTCCTTACCCTGATACCACTGCGAAACCACATTCCAGACCAGACAGTTCTCGGGATCGACTTCGATCTGCTGCAGGCAATCCTGACCACAATTTTCTCGCTCCGGCCAGCGCGAGCATTCTTTCAGATGCAATACCGGTTCGGATAAGAAAGCACTTACCGCAGCCTCGCCGGCCGCGACATCCACAGCTTCGGTCTTGTGGGTTTCCGGGCAAGTGACGAGGCGCTTGCCCCGGTAACCAAAATACGCCGTCACAGCTGGAATGGCTCGGAAAATAAACAGTCCGACTGCAATTGCCAGAACGGCAATCGCCACCAGAATGATTCCTGTCATAAGTCACCTCGGCGGCGGCAAACTGTTCGTCTCGTTTCTCTGGACACATTTCCGAGAGACTCAGTGTGCCGCAAATGGCCCGAGTGATCCGCGCTTCTATGCGCGGATCGTCAGGACCGGACAGGTCGCATGTGCTACGACGTGGTGAACGGTCGACCAGGGCAGATGGCTCATGCCGTTGGCGCGATGCGCTCCCAGCACAAGCAGATCCGCTTCCCGTTCCGTTGCCTTGTTCACGATGCATCGCCAAGCCGAACCAAATTCGACCAGGATTTCCGGCACATACGTCAGTGAGGCTGTGGGAATCTCTTCTCGCAGCTTCCGGATCTCATCGTCAACCGGCTTGGGCGGAGTTCCCAGTCTCGAGTCGCCCTCAACGACGTGCATCAGAGTTAATCGCGCCTGGAAGTGCGCAGCCAGCGAAAAAGCGACTGGCGCAGCTCTCAGCGACTCCGCGGTAAGGTTCGTGGCATACACGATATGACGCAACTCGAATTCGACGGGAGCCGGCCCGCTCGCGGAAAATTCCGGCAGCTTGGCAGG
>JBAVGI010000078.1:0-6221 GCA_049684755.1 Candidatus Sulfotelmatobacter sp. | reverse complement strand
CCGCATTCCCCGCCAGCGTTCCGCCAATTCCGCCCACATCGCAATCTTCCAGAGACTCCGGGCCCTTGTTTTGTCCCGCAATTCTCTCCGCCACTTCCTCCGAAAATCCATAAGCCGCGCCCGGAATTCCTCCACCAATCGCCTTGCCAAAAACCACCACATCCGGCTCCAGCTTTTCCGCCGCGGTATATCCGCCCGGCCCGGTGCAGATCGTATGCGTTTCATCCAGAATCAGCAGCGTTTCATACTTGCGCGTCAACTCCAGCATCGCCTGATGAAATCCCCTCTCCGGATGCACAATCCCCACATTCGTCATCACCGGCTCGGCCAGAACGCAAGCCACATCTCGCGCAGCCAGCGCTTGCTCCAACGCCGCCACGTCATTGAACTCCACAACCTTTGTCGTGATTGCCGGATTTACAGGCGGCCCAATATTTCCCCGTCGCGGGCCCGCCACTCCATGCCGATCCAGCGTGATAAAAGTTTCATCCACGGTTCCGTGATAGCACCAGTTGAAAACCAGAATCTTAGCTCGCCCCGTAATCTGTCGCGCTAAGCGAATAGAAAATCGGTTCGCATCCGTCGCCGTCAAAGCAAACTGCCAGTAAGGCAAATGGAATCTCTTCTGCAATTCCTCGGCTACAAAAATCGCATCCTCACTCGGCAGCATCAACGTCATCCCGCGCCGCGCTTGCTCCTCCACCGCCTTCACCGTGGCAAACGGAGAGTGCCCCGTCATCGCTCCCGTATCGCCCAGACAGAAATCAACATAGCGATGCCCATCCACATCAAAAAAATGGGACCCCTGCGCCTCCCGCACAAACGGAGGAAACGCCCCCGCCCACTTCACCATCCAGTTCATGGGAACGCCCGCCAGCAGCGACTTTCGCGCCCGCTCAAACAACGCTTTCGACTTCGGCCGCTCATCCACAAACTTCTTCTGCTCTCGCGCCATCAAAGACGCAAGTCGGGAACGATCAATGATTTTCATGACGAGGCAGGATAGCAGATCACAGAAGAGTTGGATTTGGGTGGCGCAGCGCCTTCCAGCGCTGCGTAAGAGCTCTCTAGATTTGAAACGGCGCGGCTTCAGCCGCGCCGCAAAGACAGAAACTGAAGGGGCGGCTTGCGCCTCGCCCGACCCAGCCCATCCCTGTGTTCCTCTGTGCCCCCTGTGTTAAAGATTTTCCTAGAGAATATATCTCGACAAATCCTGATCCTTCACAATATCCGTCAACATCTTCCGCACATAATCCGCGTCAATGTTCACCTTGCTTCCGGACCTTACTTTTTCCTTCCGGCAACGAAAACCAAACCCTGCTGATAGAACGAGGAGATCCGGAGACCACCGCTCGCTGTGCGCAGCGTCCCCGATTCCGGCTCGAGGAATGCGACAACGTTATACGTCTTGGCATCACGGAGGATAAGTTGCAAGTCCGTACCGTCTTCCGACTCGGCAGCGTTGGAATCCATGCTGAAATCAGGAAGTTCGATCTTGAAGATTCCTTCGGCATTGGGTTTCGCCGGACCAAATGAAATCTGAGGAACCATGCAATCTGCAAACCCGAAAAATCTGCGCGCCCACCTGGCCATATAGTCAACTGAGACAGTCGCGTCCTTATTGCCGAACAGGCTGGCCGGACTGATCTGCCCCACCAAGGTTACGGTAGGCGCCGGACTGCAAGAGAAGGACTCCTCAGTATCAAGAAGATTTTTGATGGGAATGTCGAAGGTCGCTATCCTGCATCCGGGCGCCCCGATAAACATCTTGATCTGGCTCGCAGGTTTGCCTTCGACCACGACCGGGATTCGAAGCGTCCCAGACCCTGGCTGGCGTACGAATCCACTGTACGCTCCAAAACTGCCATATAAAACGTAGTGCCCGAAAACCTTCGCGTAAGGGACGTCAGGCATTAGGGTAATACTGACGTTAGGTAATTGCGCCTCCGCCCGAACAAGGCCACTAACCAACCAGATCACAGAAAAAAGGGCAAGTCTTCGTACTCTTCGAATCGGGCGGCTCATCGAAGTTCCTCCACAAAGCGCTACCCTGTGTTCCTCTGTGTCCCCTGTGTTAAAGATCTTCCTACAGAATATATCTCGACAAATCCTGATCCTTCACAATATCCGTCAACATCTTCCGCACATAATCTGCGTCAATGTTCACGTGCTCGCCTTTTCGCTCCGGAGCATCGAAGCTCAACTCGTCCAGCACTCGCTCCATAATGGTATGCAGCCGCCGCGCTCCAATATTTTCCGTACTCTCATTCACCCGAAACGCAAAGTGCGCAATCTCCTCCAGCGCCTCCGGAGTAAACTCCAGCTTCACCCCTTCCGTTTCGAGCAGCGCCGTGTACTGCTTCACCAAAGACGATTTCGGCTCCGTAAGAATGCGGACAAAATCTTCCATGGTCAGCGACTGCAGCTCCACCCGAATCGGAAACCGTCCCTGCAACTCCGGAATCAGATCGCTCGGCTTCGAAACGTGAAACGCCCCGGCGGCAATAAATAAAATGTGATCCGTCCGCACCATGCCATAGCGCGTGTTCACCGTCGTCCCTTCGACAATCGGAAGAATGTCGCGCTGCACTCCCTCGCGCGAAACATCCGGACCATGCCCGCCCTCGCGCCCCGCAATCTTGTCGATCTCATCCAGAAACACAATGCCCGCATTCTCCACGCGATCAATCGCCGTGCGCGTCACCTGATCCATATCGATCAGCCGCTGCTCTTCTTCCTGAATCAGATATTCAAATGCCTCATTCACCTTCATCTTTCGCTTCTTCGTGCGCGCGCCGAAGATGTTGGGCAGCATATCCTTAATATTGATATCCATCTCCTCAACCCCTTGGTTGGTCATGATTTCGAAAGATGGAAAATTTCGTTCGCGCACGTCGATCTCGACCTGACGCTCGTCCAGTTTGCCTTCGCGCAGTTGCTGCCGTAATTTCTCCCGCGTTCGTGAAGAGGATTCAGCCAGCGCGGTCCCTGCATCAATCACAACTCCGCCCGCCGTGGTAGAAGATTCACCCGGCCGGCTCGGCGGCGACGGCGGCAGCAAAATATCCAACAACCGCTCCTCAGCATTCAACTCAGCCTTGTCGGCAACGTCTTCCAGCTTCTCCTCGCGCACGTTATCGATCGCAATCTCAACCAGATCGCGTACCATCGACTCCACGTCGCGCCCCACGTATCCAACTTCGGTAAACTTCGAAGCCTCCACTTTCAAGAAGGGAGAATTTGCCAGCTTCGCCAGCCGCCGCGCAATTTCCGTCTTTCCCACGCCCGTGGGTCCGATCATGATTATGTTTTTGGGGATAATTTCTTCGGCCAACTCCGGCGTCAGCTTCTGGCGGCGAGTGCGGTTGCGCAGCGCGATGGCCACCGCGCGTTTCGCATCTTTCTGGCCGATGACGTGTTTGTCGAGTTCCACGACGATCTCCCGCGGAGTCAGTTCGTCGAGTGCGAGTTGTTCTTCTTCAGCGCTGCTGGGTAAATAGATAGCCATAAATGTTCGTGTGGAGACGGCCGCCTTCGGCCGTCCGACCGGGCGCAAGCCCGGTACTGCTACAACTCCTCAATCGTTACTGCATCATTTGTATAGATGCACATTTTGCCGGCAATCTTCATCGCTTCTTCGGCGATTTTGCGGGCGGAGAGTTCCGTGTGCATCGCCAGTGCCTGCGCGGCTGCCTGCGCGTAAGGACCACCGCTGCCAATCGCTGCCACTCCGCCATCCGGCTCGATTACGTCGCCTTGTCCGCTGAGCAGAAATGTTTGCTCCTTGTCGCTCACCAGGAGCAACGCTTCCAGGTGGCGCAGATATTTATCGGTGCGCCAATCTTTGGCGAGTTCGACGGCTCCGCGTCCCAGGTTACCGTGATATTGTTCCAGCTTCGATTCAAAGCGGCTGAACAGGGTGAAGGCATCCGCTGTCGAACCGGCAAATCCGGCGAGGATCTTGTCGTTGTAAAGCCGGCGAATTTTCTTGGCCGTATGTTTAATAACGGACTCGCCAAGCGTGACTTGTCCGTCTCCGGCAAGCACCACGCTGCCGTTGCGGCGGATGGATAAAACTGTGGTGGAGCGTATCAGACGTTTCGTAGGCATGAGCGCAATCCTCAATTATAGCAGTCGAAAATGATGGTGATCAGGAACCCTGAAGCCGACTGCGGAGCCGCTGCTTCACCTCCGGCCACTCGCTGGAGATGATCGAATAACGAACCGAGTCGCGCGGAATAAAATCTGCGGCCATCCGATGAGCGCGCAGCACGCCTTCGAACTTTGTTCCGATGCGTTCGAGAGCCGCGCGCGAGCGCTGGTTGCGGGCATCTGTATGAAAGCAGACGCGAAGCACCTGCCAGGTTTCGAAGGCGTAGTTCAGCATAAGAAGTTTTGCCTCAGTGTTGGCAGCCGTGCGGATCGCTGATCGCGTGAACCAGGTATAGCCGATCTCGCAGGCATCAGGAAACTCCCGGCCATGCCGCGTATGGCCTTGCGGCCACGACCATCGCTCCAGGTTCCAGAAACGCGTCGAGCCGATCACAGTGCCGTCATACTGACTGACCAGAGCAAACGGCACCGCGCTACCGGCATCACGCCACGTCAGCGCCGTCTTGACGTAGTTTGTAGCTTCGGATTTTCCCTGCGGAACGGGACTCCATTGGTAGAGCGATGGATCCGCCGCTGCCGCGACCACTAAGCCGTCTATGTGATGGCCGGCAAGCGGTTCGAGGCGAATACTAACACCGGAGAGTGTTGGACTTGCTGGTTCCATAACTCCCAGTATGAAGTGATTTTGCAGGTCGGAGCAATGTTTTCTTAAGTACAAAAAATGAAGCTAAGAACCTTTTTTCCGCCCGTGAAACGAAATTCACTCCTCCATCACTATGGGACAAAGGAGCTCGGGCTGCTCGACGATGTGGGGGAGCGCAATCGGGCTTACGCAAACGAAGCTGATATCCCTTTCTTGCACCGCCTCGTAGTGGCCCCCGGCTCAAGCACGCAAAAAAGTAGATGAGGAGTACGTTTATGCCGACTACTGTTGAGCAGGTTGAAATGGCTGTCGATACCGCGATCGATAATTCTGTCGATACGGCTGTCGATACTACGCGGGAGGCAATCCCTTCGGGGCGGTTTACGCCCCGCAACGTCAGCGCGGAGCTCGGTCTTCTCGCCGATCTTGCCGGAACTTGGGAAGGCTTCGGATTCAATTTGATCGCCCGTCCAGCGTTTCACTTTGGCACCGACCTTTACTTGCAACTCAATAACACGCGCGAAACTTTAAAGTTCGATCCCATCGGTTCGGTCATTCCGAATCGCGGCTTCGGGCAAAACGACATTGGCCTGCACGGGCTGACCTACCTGCAGAAAATCAGCGACGCCGGCAAGGACGGAGCGCTGCACATTGAGCCGGGCATCTGGATCCGGCAGCCCAACACAAAATTCCCTCCGGAGAAGGCCGCGCCCAAAGGACAAGAACTGGTGGGCCGCATGGGCTCCATTCCGCACGGCAACGCGATGTTGGCGGAAGGAATTGCCAGTCACTTTTCGGGGCCGCCGGTTCTGCCGTCGGCGACCGCGAATTATAACGGCTCGGTTTTTCCCTCGTTCAACAGCACGCCGTTCGGAGTCCCGCCGACCGCGCCCGTCATCAACATCAACGCTGCAACCTCGTCGGAGGCATTGACCGCTCCCGCCTTGGTGCCGCCCGCTGTGCCCTTTCCCGAGTACAACCTCGCCAATCCGCCCGGTCCGGCGAATACGCGTACGCCTTTCGCAACTTCGCCGGCGGAGCCGCCTATCCCAAACACGCCGGCCAATCAGGCCATGGTGAATGATCCCATTGTGCTTTTGCAAAATGTGGTCAAACAGCAGGTCAGTGAGGGATACGAGTTCGAAGGAACCGCGCTCAACATCGCAACCCGAGAACAGATTTCCTTTCTCAACACGCCGAATGATCCGACCGGTGCCTCAACGCCAGTTCTATTGCCGCAGTTTGGTGGAGGTATCGAAAACATTCACTTCCTCGACGGCAAGTCGGTCAACGTTGGCGGCAAGCCGGAGCAGGAAGAAAATGCGCAGACCGCCCTCGTGTACGCCACTTTCTGGATCGAGAAACTGACGCACAAAAAAACCGGCCACAGTTTTATGCAGTTGCAATATGCGCAGATGGTCGTGCTGAATTTTCCCATCCGGCATTTGCTGCATCCTGAGCCGCC
>JBAVGI010000077.1:0-3400 GCA_049684755.1 Candidatus Sulfotelmatobacter sp. | reverse complement strand
ACCCAGCCGTCTCCAGGCGGGTTAGCAGATTTCTTACGCGCTAGAACATCTTCTGCCCGCACCGCTGGCCCTTCCTGCCGTTGCCGTCTCCTGGCCTGCTCTGCCTTGCGGTGCTTCTGCGAGATTTTCCGGCTGGTCATTTTTTGTTCTCCCGGTACCATTCGGTGACGCTGGTCAATTCGCTGGTCAAGTGGAAAACGCCAGGATTCTGCTCGCACTCGTATGCTCGTAGCCTCCGGGGCGCGTTCGTCTGCTGTTTGCCCACCGTTTTGGCCTCGCCACGGGACTTGTAGCCCCGTTTCCCGCATTTGCAGGTTGACCAGTCCACGTACCTGTCTGTAAGCCCGGTCACACAGCAGCCTTGAATGTGACGGTTACCGGGCCTGGCTCATGTGCAGGTGGCTTACCGGGTTTACGCGGTTTGTGTTGTTTCTGCCTGTCGTTCTCGTCGTCTACGCACTTAGGGCACAGCCGGGGGATCGGGTCTTGATCCCGCCATTCCTGTATCAGGCCGATAATCCGCGCTATCTCGTGCGTCGGGACGCTGGGCCTTGCGATGGAATCCAGGCAGTTCTCGATGGTGATTAGCGATACAGCCATTGATTTCTCCATAGGTTTTATTCCAGAATAAGGCGGAAATGCTTGCTTATGCAACTACTGCGCGCTATTGTTAAAGAATGAGCGGTAATTTCCTTTCGGTTTCGCAGACGGCCAGGGAGCTGGACAAAAGCACGGCGACCATCCGGCGGATGATTGCCTCGGGCAGGCTGCCCGCGTACCAGCTCTCTGGCCGTGGCTATTCGGTTGACACACGGGACCTACAGGAATACATCGCGAAAAGCAGGAAGCTGGTTAAATGCTTTGGCTGCGGCAAGAGCACCAGCCAGCCAGTAGGGTGGTTCCGTGATAACGGGAATGTGGCGCATTCCTGCGGTAACTGCCTGATGAAAGTCGTGGATCATTTCAGCCAAAGCAAGGTGAGTGTGTAAACGGACTGCTGTATAAATCCTTCCCTATCGCCAGCATCACCAAATCGGCAGACGATCCGGACGACCTGATTGTGTGGGGTCGCGCCACCGACGAGACGCTAGATCGCGATTCCCAGGTCATAGCGGCATCCTGGGCGGGTCCGGCACTCAAGGTCTGGCTGGACACTGGAGCAAACGTCAGGCAGAGTCACGACCCTTCCAAGCCGATCGGCAAGGGTATTTCCGTGGAGACGGACAACAATGGCGCGACTTGGGTCAGGTCGTGCATCGTTGATCCGCTGGCGCAGAAGTTCCTCCGTAAAGGCGTGCTTACCAGTTATAGCTTGGGGGTTAGCCACCCGGTTATCAAACGTGATCCGTCAGGCAGGGCTCGCAACGGAATCATCTGCGGCGGAGAAGTCGCAGAATTGACCCTCTGTGACCGGCCTTCCAATCCGAGCTGCGGCGTGACGCTGGTCAAGAGCGCCGCGAACGGGACCGCGCAGTACATCGGCAAAGCCTGGAAGACACCGAAGCTGACCAAATCCGATAGGCGAGTGCTGGAACTGATCGACAGTTACCAGCCCCGGTTGCCTTTCGAGGGGCACGCGCTCGTTAAAGGCGAGGACGGCCAGGGCATGATTGCGCGCATTCTTGAACGCACCGTCAACACCACCGAGAATCCGGCAGAACGGGAATTTTCCCGTATGGAGCTGGCCAGGATGATGGGGAAGTCATGAGCAAGCGAGCCAGGAAGATGGCGGAAGCAGCAGCAGACCGGGCGATGGCCGCAATGCCAGTCGTCTATAAGTCGGCGGCTTACCGTCAAGGACTGGTTGAAAGCGTCCTGCCGATGGCGGAAATCTCCGTGAAAGCGGACAAGGCCTGTAAGCGTGCCAAGCTGCAACAGGAGCTAGCAGGCAAGCTGCTGGCACGCGGAGATCTGACCCTTGAACGCGAGCGGGTGTTCCTAGAGTCGGTGGAGAAGCATTACGCGGACACTTCCGGCCAGCATCCGATGGTCATGATGCACTATCCCGCACCAAGCAGCAACGGGCACCACTAAAAAGGAGATTTGTGACGGAAACCAAGAGCGCAGCCCCGGCTGTATTCGCGGACGTGACCAAGAAGCCCAAGAAAACCCGTAAGCGGACTCGTAAGAATCCGAGCACACCAGGACATGCCGCAGCAGAAGCCGAAGCCACACATAGGTACGTGCCTGGTGTCTGCGATGCTGGCTACCACGAGCAGACCCCCGATATGGGCAAGAACCTGAGCAGCGGGGTACCCACTTCTACATCGGACATCGGCCAGCGGTACATGCCTGACAGCACCTATCACGTTCACGGTGACGGGGGTGCTCGCGGCATGGCAGCCAGCGCCGGTAACGCCGTCTCGCAGTACAACACCGACAGGGACAGGAATAACCCAGGTGTGGCGGCATTCCATAACGACCTGCGGCAGAGCAGCGTTTCCTTTAACGACGTTATCACCCGTCTTCGCGGGGTGCGGGCTAACCCCGGCAGCACCTTTATCGGGCAGGCAGGAGCATTCGCTAACACCGATGCACCTCCCGGTACCGACGGGGGCAATCCTCGTGTTGCTTTGTACGATCCTTGCTGCGAAGCAGGATCATATGCGGGGCTGAGTCATCCTGTCGCCGGGGATGCCCATAACCGGGCGAACCCGACCTACGCCAGTGCTCGGCAGAGCGCGACACCTCCGGGTAATTCTCATGTTTCCTCCAGCCAGGCGAATGCGGTCAGCACTGCGGTAGCGGGCAAGGTCAGTAATTTTGACGTGATGAAAGCGTGCCTTTTCCCAAATGCCTGACACCCTTACCGCGTTGGCAGACGCTTCTAACGCATTTGATGCGATCGTTCACAAAATGGCGATCGACGAGCTGTCACCGATCCTTGATCAGCTTATTGCCGACGAGGTGAAACAGGCGGAAGTCCTGCGGGATGCGATTACCGCGATGGACCGGCCGAACGGTCATATCCGCGAGATCGAAACCCAGATGCAAGAGGCACGGGACAAAGCCGAGGACTTCCGCGCCAGGATTAACAATCCGCTCCTGCCGGTCGATGACCGTATCCAGGCGAGAGGTTACGCGCCGTTTTATTCGCAGGAAGCGGAAGCACTGGCCATTAAGCTGGAACAGGCGAGACGAGACCTTGACTTGTACCAAGCAGAAGTCAATAAGGCACGGCTGGAACTGGAAGCGGTGCAGCGGGCCAAGGTGGGCTGCGCCGAAGGGATGATCGAACCGTTTAAAACGGTGTGGGGGCAGTCCACGGCAGCCTTTACTTATCATCTCGCCGCGCACTTGCCGGAAATCATCCTGTCTGCTGGTGAATCAGAATCCCGCTGGGAACCTGCTATGCAGCTACTAGAGAAGCTGTGCTTGGCGTCTGGTTTCAGGACTGACG
>JBAVGI010000076.1:0-1795 GCA_049684755.1 Candidatus Sulfotelmatobacter sp. | reverse complement strand
CTCTTCGACGCGACCGACCGACACCTCGTCCCAGGGGGTGCAGACGGAGATAAAGCCCGCATCGTCGATTCCTTTTTTTAACTGCTTGAATTGATCCCAGGAGAGACGCGTTTCGGAGAAGCGCTTTACGAACTTGAGATCTTGTCGATTCCGGTAATCGGGATGAATAAAAGTATCGAGATCGCGATACTGGAGTTTGACCGCGAATGAAAAGGGAAATTCCCGGCATGCTTCCCGCATCGCTTCCACAATGCGGAGTCCATGCTCGACGGACCCCATGTGGTTGTTTGCCATTTCGAAAATGAACAGCGGCCTTGCGGAAAGGTTGTTCATCGGACCTGTAGCTCCCTCGGTGTCGCCATGCGGTTCCATTGCAGCGTGCGTTCGATCGCGTCACGAAGCGGGACGAGGCAGCGCAAGCCGAGTTCACTCTGGGCTCGCGCCGTGCTGGGGATATAACGCGCCGGTGGCCGGCCTGGTGCTGCTGTTTCCATGATTCGCACCGCGCTGCGAGGAGACCCTGCTTCCGCTACGGCATGTGCCATTTCGGCGATGCTGATAGCGTCTTCCGAGCCCACGTTATAGGCGCGGCAGGATTCGCCCTTGAACAGGATCGTCCAGAGCCAAATCATCAGATCGCTGGCATACATATACGAACGGAGCGGAGTGCCGTCCCCGCGGACGACAAGTGGGCCGCCCTTCATGTGCTCGTCGATGAAATTGCCGATTGCGAAATGCGCGTCGAACTTCATGTAAGGACCCACGAACGCGAAGCCGCGCGCGATTTTTGGCTCCATGCCTGCGCGTTTCGCCGCGATGACGCATAGAAGTTCGGCCGCGCGCTTTCCCTCGGCATACACCGAGTTCGGATCCAGCGGGTCGGGCCCACCGCTGAAATCTTCGGGAATATGAGTCATGTCCGAAGGCTGTTTGCCATAAATAGTGCCGGAGCTGGTCAACAGAAACTTGTTCGCTCCTGCCTTCGCCGCAAATTCCAGGCAGTGCCGTGTCCCCGAGACGATCGCGTCAAACATCATTTCCGGCTCATTCGTGCAGAGAACGGCGCTCGATTCGGTGGCGCCATGGATGACGTGAGAAAAATGTCCTTTGGGAAATGCGAATGTGCGCACGTCGCCGACGACAATATCGAATTCCTTCGCTACGTGAGGCAGGCGCTCTTCCAACTTTTGCGGATTCCTGGTGAGGATTGTGGCCTTCGCGCCCAAGTCCAGACGCCGGTTGGCCCATGCGAACGTTTCGAGAAACCAGCAGCCGAAAAATCCCGTCGCTCCCGTGATAAAAATGCGCTGGCCGCGAGCGTCATTCCACACGTCGCGCGTATGTTCCAGGACATGATCGAGATCGGAAGCGAGTGGATGAGGCATAGTCTTAACGGGCGGCGCCGATCGGTTCTCTTTGCCGGACATTTGACGGCCGAAAAATGTTCGTCATTACTTCGATCACGTAATCGATCATCTCCGCCGTCAGGCCCGGATAGACGCCGACGAAAAATGTACTCCGCATGATCGTGTCGGACTGTTCGAGCGTGCCGTGCACGCGATGTTCAATGTTCATGAAGCCGGGTTGGCGTAGGATGTTGCCGCCGAACACGAGGCGTGTTTCGATGTTTGCCGCTTCCAGCTTTTGCACCACCGTCCGCCGGTCGATTCCTTCGCGAACGGTAATCGGGAATCCGAATGGCGACGGATTCGCGCGCGGATCGATGACGGGAAGGATCAGGTAATCTTCCAGTGGGCGAAGGCCATCCTGCAGGCGGCGGAAATTCCTGCGTCGT
>JBAVGI010000075.1:0-1508 GCA_049684755.1 Candidatus Sulfotelmatobacter sp. | reverse complement strand
CGCTGTGACCATCCACGGTAAGCCGCACCGTGTAGGACCCCGGCAACACCAGGGGTCCCTGCGGCCGCAGCGGGGTGCGATGCGGCACCGCGGAGATGGGGTAGTCATAGCGGGTAGCTGTGGGCGTGGTCGAGCGCAAATCCCAAACCCATCGATGCATGCCCGCGGCCACCGGCAAGGGGCCGTGCAGGAGCGGCCAGTAGGGAGGAATCAGGTTTGTCTTCATCTGCTCGGGGGTCGGGGTCACCGGATCTTTACTCGAAAAACTGCGCAGCACCTTGCTATCGCGGTCGAGCACCTCGAGTGTGACTTCCTGCGCGTTCGAGGCCAGGTTGTAATCGACGATCGCTCCGTCGGGTGGATTCTCGCCCATCGGTTCATCGGGCGGCACCGGCGTATCAGTGTATTCGGCGCTGCGTACGCGCCATGCCGCGGCGGGCTTGAACAACATGGCCGTCTTCTCGCCGGCGTCCGCCGCCATCTGCCGCAGCGGAGCTACGTCATCGAGAATCCAGAACGATCGGCCGTGGGTCGCAACGACCAGGTCGTCATCTTTCACGAGCAGGTCGCGCATGGAAGTAGGCGGCAGGTTGAACTGGATCGGCTGCCAGTGCGCTCCATCGTCGAACGACGCAAGGACCGCGCGCTCGGTCGCCGCGTAAAGCAGGCCAGGCTGCACGGGATCGGCGCGCACCGCATTCACAGGCCCATCATCCGGCAAGCCCGCGCTGATCGATTGCCACGACTTGCCTCCATCGTGGGTGCGAAACGCATAGGGACGCAGATCGTCGATGCGGAAGCGATTCACAGCCACGTACGCTGTCTCATCGTCGAAGCGCGAAGCGTCGATCTGCGCGATCTTGCTCCACGGAGTCAACCCCGGCGGAGTGATGTTCGTCCAGTTTGTGCCGCCGTCGTGGGTGACCCACACCAGTCCGTCGTCAGTTCCGGCCCAGATGGTTTGGGTTGTCTTGTACGATGCGGCCACCGCGTAGATGACGCCGCGCCGCTGCGCCTGCTGCTCCGCCGTCAGCGGCGGAAGGGATTCTGGCTGGCCGCTCTTTTCCTGGGTGAGGTCGGGACTGATGGTCTCCCAGCTGTGGCCGTAGTCATTGGTTTTGAAAAGATGGTTCGACGCGTAATACATCGTGTGCGGGTCGACGGGTGAAAACAGAATCGGTTCGCTGCGGTCCGCGCGATAATCACGATTACGCGCAGGCAGCGGGGTTACGTTCTGCACTTCGCCGGTGATGCTGTTGTAGCGCGACACTTCGGTGCGGCCGGCTCCGTAGATGATCTCCGGATGCAGCGGATCGGGCGCGGCGTACCCGTATTCAATAATTCCCACCGGATGCCACTCGCGGTAGCTGATGTATCCGTCATTGCCGCGCGTCGAGGTGCACACGGAGCCGCTTTCCTGCTGGCCCGCGCAAACGAGATAGGGAAATGTATTTGTGGCTGCGACGTGATAGAGCTGGGCGGTCGGCTGGTTATACCAGGAACTCCAG
>JBAVGI010000074.1:0-1590 GCA_049684755.1 Candidatus Sulfotelmatobacter sp. | reverse complement strand
GCCCCGAGGCCCGCATGAAGGCCCTTGCCCAGAAGATCGGCGTCGACATCGCCAGCTACCCCATTCTGCAGGCCGATACCGAAGGCAAGGCAGCCGAGATTGGCGTGTCTCTCTGCCGCTCGGGAGTTGCCCTGGCCCTGATGAAGGGCAGCCTGCACACCGATGAACTGCTGAAGCCGGCCATGGCGCGCGATACCGGCCTGCGCACCACGCGGCGCATCTCCCACGTGTTCATCATGGATACTCCGGCATACGCGCGTACCCTGCTGATTACCGACGCAGCCATCAACATCACGCCCGAGCTTGAAGACAAGGTCGATATTGTGCAGAATGCCATCGACCTCGCTCATGCGCTGGGCATTCCCGTGCCCAAGGTGGCCATGCTCTCGGCTATTGAGACCGTGAACCCCAAGATCAAGTCGACGCTCGACGCCGCCGCGTTGTGCAAGATGGCCGATCGCGGCCAGATTACCGGCGGAATCCTTGACGGCCCGCTGGCCTTCGACACCGCCGTCAGTGCCAAGGCAGCGAGTATCAAGAAACTGGTTTCGCCGGTGACCGGCCAGGCCGACATTCTGGTGGTGCCCGATCTTGAGAGCGGAAACATGCTCGCCAAGCAGCTTGAGTATCTTGGCGGCGCGCAGCTTGCGGGCATCGTGCTCGGCGCGCGCGTGCCCACCATTCTCACCAGCCGGGCCGATTCGGCTGAAACGCGACTGGTGAGCTGCGCGGTGGCCGTGCTGCTGCATTATGCAGCCCACCCAACCCTGAAGGTGTAGTTCTCCCTCCAAAGGCAAGAAGCATGGGCGGGCGCTGACTATGGTCGGCGCCCGTTTTGTATTCATCGGAATTTCAAGAACTTTGTCCGCGGGCAGGCAGGATAAAATCGGAACCGGTGTGCGGTCACGCGCATCAAAAAGTTGAAAAGTTGCGCGGTAACTTCCCCCTCGAGTCGAGATTCGCTAGTCTTTCGCCGCGCACTCAAAAGGAGATCGAATGCCCACGCGCACACCCTCGCGAATTGAAGCAGCCAAGGCCAGCAACCCCGATGGATTCACGCCGGAAAGAGTGAAGGAGCTTGAGGGCACGCTCAACGTGCTGCTGGCCGACTTCTTTGCGCTCTACATAAAGACCAAGAACTTTCACTGGCATATGAGCGGACCTCATTTCCGCGACTATCATCTTCTGCTCGACGAGCAGGCCGACCAGATCTTCAAAGTGACCGACGACATTGCCGAGCGTGTGCGCAAGATCGGCGGGCAGACCATTCGCTCTATCGGCCAGATCGCAAAGCTGCAGCGGATTGCCGATAACGACTATGAATTCGTTCCGGCCCACGGCATGCTTGAAGAACTTTACTCAGACAACCAGGCGCTCGCGGCGAACTTGCGCAAGGCGCACGAGGTTGCCTCGGCGGCGAACGACTACGCAACCACAAGCCTCATCGAAGTGTGGATCGACGAGGCCGAAAGGCGCGCGTGGTTCCTGTTTGAGTCCACGCGATAGCGGTCGATGCGCCGGCTTCGGTGCGACCCCAGGTAAGTGAGGACGCTAACCATGGTTGGCGCTCGCTGTTTATATGGGATGCGC
>JBAVGI010000073.1:0-5836 GCA_049684755.1 Candidatus Sulfotelmatobacter sp. | reverse complement strand
ATCCAGCCAATGGAGTCGTTCACTTCGCAATATTCGTCCGTACCCAAATTGAAAATATTCACTTGGCTGTCCGCCTTTTCGAGAGCCAGCAGAATGGCATCGATGCAATCCTGCACATACAAATACGATTTCTTCTGATGACCATTGCCCAGGACATAGAGATGTTCGGGATGTTCGGCGAGTTGATGATAAAAATCGAACACGTGCCCGTGTGAGTAGCGTTCGCCCAGGATTGACACGAATCGAAAGATATAGCCCTGCATTCCAAAGCCTTCGCAATATGCTTGAATCAAGCCTTCCGCAGCCAGTTTGGATGCGCCATATAGAGAGGTTTGAATGGGAAAAGGGCACGTCTCCGGAGTCGGGAAAATATCCGGCTCCCCGTAAACCGATCCGGTGGAGGAAAACACGATTCGCTTGCAGCCTTGCTCGCGCATGGCTTCGAGTACGTTCCAGGTTGCGATGGCGTTCTGCTCGAGATCTTTTCGCGGATGATCGGTGCCGAAGCGCACGTCGGCATTAGCCGCGAAATGGATTACGAGTTCCGTGCCCTTCATCGCGCGCGACAGGAGATCCCGGTCGAGCAGATCTGCTTCCAGCAGAGTGAACTCAGGATGACTTGACGCACTTTCCAGGAACCGCCGTTGTCCGGTCGAAAGATTATCGAATCCGACGACCGAGTGGCCAGCGGACAGAAGACGATCAACCATGTTGCTGCCGATGAAGCCAGCCGCACCCGTAACCAGAACCTGCAATCGAACCTCCGCCTGAAAAATCTTAGTTTTGATCTGAAGATGTTTGCCGCAATGCGATTCGCGTTCCACGCAGTTCAAAGCGGCTATCGCGCCAAACGTAACGCAGATTTAAGTAACTGGCGAACCAAACCGCAAAGCCGAGCAAATCGCGCAGCAGATAAAGCCAGGGCGCGCGACGTATTTTCGGATCCCGAACTACCGTCCAGCCTACCAGCCATGCTTCCAGCAAGCGGTTCAGCGCAGCCACCGCCAATAAGAGAACTCCAATTCGCCAATGTCCCAAAAGCGCAGCGGATATAAATCCCAATAATCCGTAAGGCATTGCAAAAATGAGCCCGCTTCCGAAGTGCCCTTTCGGACGCGAATAACGGGTTGTTTGCGCCCAGCGCAATTGATTCTGCCACATGCGGCGGAATGATTTCTGATTCACCACGTGATCAATGATGTGTCCGGAGAGAACAACGCGGTAACCGGCTTTTGCGATCAGGTTGCCGATGGCGAAGTCATAAGCAATGTAGTCCTTCAGCGCCGTGTAGCCGCCGATGCTGGCGAGAGAATCTTTGCGCACCACGGTCGTCGGACCTAGACCAAATTTCATGCCTTCCAGCAGATTCGCAACGAGGACTCCCGCGGTCATTTCCACCGACATGCCGATGGCCGTGAGGCCGGAGAAAAAACCCGCCGCGTTTTTACCGCGATATACGCATGTCACCATTCCGACTTTTGGATCGAGCAATGGCGACACAATCTCTCGCAAGTAGCTCGGGTCGACTTCGACGTCACTGTCGGTCGTGACCAGAATGTCATGCGCCGCAGCCTCCGCCATGCAATGAAATCCGTAGACAACAGGATTGGGCCAGGGCGTGCCCGTGACTAGAACGCGAATCTGGATGTGCGGATAGCGGGTGGAAACTTCGCGAACCACCGCGAGCGCGGGATCCTCCGCTTCGTCTGCGGCGAACAAAATTTCGTAATTCGGATAATCCTGGCGAAAAAAACTCTCGATGTTCTCCTTGAGTTGCGCCTCCAGCCCATGAACAGGCTTCAAGATCGAGACCGGAGGCAGCTTTACATCCTCCGGAACGGAACGAGTTTGTCTGCGAGCCTCGGCGTGAAACCGAACAACTCCAACTACGGCCAGACCGAGAAATACCGCCGAAGAGAGAGTGCCGATTACAGCGATGCTCAACGCGATATAGAGAATTATCAGCATGTAAAATCGCAGAGCCTGGGGGGATTACGGCCTAAGCCTGAGCAAAGCCCCGCTTCGACCGAAGAATCGCAACCTTCAATATACATTTTCTGTCATCCGAGACGTAAGAACGCAACTCTTGTCCAATTGACGAATGAGGGGCTTGGAACGACAGGGAATTTCCGCACTTTGGGTGTAGAGGCAAGCTGTTCGGCGCTTGAATTGCTCGACCAGCTTCCAAGTCCACGTACGGAGTGTTGGGAGTGTAGCCGCTGTAGGTGTCTGCGAGAAGGAGCATAGCCATGCACATTCACCCCAATCAAATAAATCCAAACATGCAACTCGATAGTCTTTACGCCGCGGAAAAAGCCGCCGCCAAAAGGGAAGTTGAGCGCACCCGAAAAAAGTTGCTAGAATCTGCCGCAAAACTGGCTGGACAAGCTGAGTCGGAAGAGGACTGCATCGTGAAACTGGGAGCCCACGATCAAGAGCCGAAGGAGCAAGGTCAAAAACAATTCAAGCGCAGGAAATCAACAGAACAGCTGTGTCCGGGGAAGGCAGACCAATCTATCTCGGATTCGGCGTAAGCAGGTGTCCATGCCCGAGCCTGTGATTTTCATTGCAACTCCCTGCTTCGGTGGCACCGTCACGCAAAACTACATGCTGTCGGTGATGAAGCTCGTGAGCTATGCGAAATCGGCAGGCTTTCATGTGACACTCTCGCTGGCTGGCTATGACGCACTCATCTCACGAGCGCGCAGCAGCCTGGTTGCCGCTTTCTTGGATGACGCAAGCGCCACTCATTTGTTATTCGTGGACGCTGACATTAGCTTCGAGCCGCAGCAGGTGGAGCGACTGCTTCGATTTGATAAGGATTTCACCGGAGCGCTCTATCCGCTGAAGTCGATCGACTGGGATCTGCTTCCCCAGCGCTGTGTGAACGGCAGCGAAAGCGTCCGCCAAGCTGCTCTATTCTACGTTGGAACTTTCTGTGACGCTGCGGAGCGTAAGCAGGAAAAAGATATTGCCACGGCAATCTATGCCGGCGGCGGTTTTCAGCTTATCCGCCGGGCCGCGTTGGAGCGAATGGTTGCCGCATATCCGGAAACTCACTTCAGCCGGGTGCATGGCCTACCGATGTCGGGCTCGCGACACGGCGAGATAAAGAGCTCGAACCTGTTCGCACTCTTCGATTGCATCATCGATCCGGAGACGGGCACCTATCTGAGTGAGGATTATTCTTTCTGCCTACGCTGGCGCAAAATCGGCGGGGAAATCTGGCTTGATACCGCAAGCAAACTGATCCATACCGGTCCCTATCAATTCGTGGGTGACCACACTTCGCGCCGCGTCGGTTAATGCGTCAATCTGCCTTAGCGCGGCCAGCTACTTCGACAGTCCGGCGAGCGCCTGGCGGAACATAGCATCGAACGATCCGGCTTTGGCGGCATTGATGGGGGCGTTCTTGAGTGCTGCTGTCAAGGCCTTCTCGGCTGCCGCACGTTGGTATCCCAAGTTCGTCAGCGCGGATAGAATGTCTTCTTCCATCGCACTTAGCACGGGAACAGCTTGCACGGTCTTGTCCGTAGCGGGGAGTTTGTCGCGCAGTTCCAGCACCATGCGCTCAGCCGTTTTTTTACCGATCCCTGGAATCTTGGTCAGTCGAGCCAGGTCATTGCCGCGGATCGCCCCCACCATCTCGTCCGCGGCCATGCCGCTCAGTATGGTGATCGCCAGTTTCGGTCCGATGCCGCTCACCGTAATCAGTTTCTCAAACAATGATTTCTCGGCGGGGCGAAGAAATCCGTAAAGCGCGAACGAATCCTCCCGCACATGAGTGTGAATGTGCAGGGCAACTTCCGAGCCTTCGGAAGGTAACTCGGAAAAGGTGGGCACGCTGATGTTCACCTCATAACCGACACCCGCCGTTTCTACCACCAGTTGGTTGGGATGCTTGGACAACAATATTCCGCGCAGATGGGCAATCATAGTCTGGCAATTGTAGCTGGAAGGGCTTTCGTTTCCCGCGCGCAGCAAAAACGGCAGGGCCGACCCCCTGCCGCTTTCGCGATTACGATTCCTCGACTTACTTCTTGTTGACTGCTTTTTTCAGCTCGGCCCCAGGGGAAAACTTCGCGACCTTACGGGCGGCAATCTTGATAGTGGCGCCGGTTTGTGGATTGCGTCCGTTCCGCGCCTTTCTCTGCGATATCGAGAATGTGCCGAAACCTATCAGAGCTACTCGATCTCCTTTTCGCAAAGCACCAGTAATGCTGCTCACGGCAGTGTCAATCGCAGTGGTTGCCTGCGCCTTGCTGATTTCGCAAGCGCCCGCGATCTTATCAACCAGATCGGCCTTATTCATAGTTTCTCCTCGCAGGTCTCGTTCATACCCAGCACAAATACCGGGAGGACAAAAGCTCGTGTCTGAGTTGGGAAACCTGACGGAAGGTATTTTCCTCTCTCCGGAGGAAATGTCAACTGTGAAAATCCGCGCCGGAAGCCTGTTCTGCACCCCCTGGTCCCGGACTGGGGCTAAGGGTGCGGCTTTTGACTAGGCTGGAGTTGGCAAGGCTAGATTTCCTCATCGATCCACAGACCTGTCGACGCCTGCACAGCTTGTACACAGAGCTTCCATCTTTGAGACTTGCGGCAACGAGGGGTCTGGGTGCAAAGTCAGAGAAGACAGTTTTCTTGAAGAAAGGATCAGGCGAATCTGAAGACAGCAAACACAGCTGCCGATGTTTGTCCCCTGTGCGAAGGGACGGGATGGAAGACGATTCCCGCGAGGGCAAGCGCGCCTAAAGATCGCCGCGTCACGCGCTGCGATTGCCAGCTGCGGGCGCGAAATCAGACGTTGCTGGGAGCTGCGCGGATCCCCAAGAGATACGAGCATTGCGAACTTGCCAGCTACACCACAGATTTTCCTGGGGCTCATCCATCGTTGGCGTTCGCCCACCTTTCTGCTGCCAAGTTCGCACACGAATATGATCCTCGCGATGGCACCGGGCTATTAATCATTGGCAAGATCGGCACCGGCAAGACTCACCTGGCAGTCGGTATCACGAAGGAGCTGATCCTTAACAAAGGCATCTCCTGTTTATTTTATGACTATCGCGAGCTGCTAAAAGAAATTCAGAACTCTTACAATGCCACCGTTCAAACCACCGAACTGGATGTTCTCCGTCCCGTGTTTGAGGCTGACGTCCTCGTACTCGATGAACTGGGTGCCGTGAAACCTACTGAATGGGTCTGGGACACCGTCAGCCTGATTCTGAATACCCGCTACAACGACAACCGCACAACCATCATTACAACGAACTTTGAAGATCAGCCTGCGGGCGGCGCAAATGGGGGATCGGCGGTACGCGCCGCGGCGCGCGCGGAAAGCCTTGGCGACCGGATCGGAGAACGCATGCGCTCGCGTCTGCACGAAATGTGCCGCATCATCAAGATGGAAGGGGAAGACTTCCGGCAGAAGTTCCGCAGCGCCAGCTTCCGGTAAGTATTGGCGATGGCAGTCCCTTCCGTCGTAATCCGCACTAGAATGACCTTGTGCTGACCGAGCGCCAGGAATTCGCGCCTGAACGGGATGCGGAAATCTTTTCCGCAGTACCGGCTGCGCCGGCCGTGTTTTCGCTGCGCAGCGCCGATGCGCACGCCGAACCCTATGTCAGCAAGACAGCAAACCTGCGCCGTCGATTGCAACGACTGCTCGGGCCGATAGAAGAACGCACGAAGAAACTCAACCTGCGCAATCGCGTGCGCTTGATCGAGTACACACCGACCAGCTCTGAATTTGAATCTGGATTCGTTCTTTACAAAGTTCTTCGTTCCATTTTTCCTCAGAGTTATTCCCACCGCCTGCGCTTCCGCTTCGCTCCGCTGG
>JBAVGI010000072.1:0-14043 GCA_049684755.1 Candidatus Sulfotelmatobacter sp. | reverse complement strand
GGCCTTTCGGCAGCGGCATGCCCAGATGGTTCGCATCCGAATTGCGGAACTCGCGCATCACCCAAATTTTCGGATTCGATTCCGTGCCGTAGGAGTGATCGTTGCGAATATTGTCCCAGTTCCAGCCATTGTAGCGGTTGCTATCAATCTTGACGCCGTCGTAAATATAGATCTGTTTGGTGACCACCCCCGCCGCTGTAATAAATTCTACCTGCTTGGTTTCGCGGTCGCGCAGCGTGGTGGAGCGTTCGAGCGTATAGAGGTGGTACTCATCGAAAGTTTTCTCGGTGACGGGAGGGTTAAACACTCCGCCTCCTATGTCTGCACGGGCCGCCTTAGCGAACACCGCGCCATTCATCGCCCCCGGCTGAATCTTGTTTACATCCCCAGCCATAAGCTTGATGCGGGCGCTCTCGAAGGTCTTGCCGGTCTGGTTGTCCATGGTGACCCAGCCCACGATGTCGACGAGGTCGCCTTTCTCGGGCGCTACGATGTTGTAATCCGCCTGCCAAGTCATGCCGCCGGTGACGTAGGAAAATTCGGCGGGAAACTTTCCGGCTTTGTCAGTGGCGAGGGTCCACTCCAGCTGCGGTTTCAGGATGCTGTCGTCGGTGAGACTGGGAAAAATCGGCGTACCGGGAAGGCTGAAACGAAGCTGGCCGTCGACTTCGATGACAGGCTGTTCGGATGCACCGATCATCTGGTTCTGGTAATACTGCTGGCCGTAGCGGTTCATGGCGAAATAGTCGTGCGGCACGTATCCGCTGCGGATGACTTTGCCCTTAATGATTTTGTCCTGGAATTCGAAATCGATTGTCTTGCCCACGTAGAGTGAAAGAAGCAGAGCTTCGGAGATAGGATCGGCGCGATAGTTTTGCTCCAGCACGCGCACCGCGCGTTTGCCGGTGGGATCAAGGAGAATCACGGAGTCAGGCTCGAGGTGATTGGTGATGTCATTCACGTTGACCTGGTTTTCGCCGGCCTTCAGATTAAGCGGAAGTTCCTGCCGGACGACGGCGAAATCTTCGTTGTAAATGGTGAGGGAGGGCTGCGTAGATTGCTGCGCGAAAAGGCTACCGCAGAAAAGAAGAAAACAGACGAAGCGAGCGAGCATAAGGCTACACCTCCGCGGGAAGATCCCGCTGACCCATCTTCCAGCATTAGACACCGGGACACCGGTCTTCGGCTTCCTGCATCCCGATCAAACTTTATCGACAATGGAACGCGGGCGGAAGTGATTCTTGCGTTGCCGGGTCAAAATTGTGCGGCTAGCTTGCGTGTTCTTCCAGGAATTTCTCCACTTCGATAGCGGCCATGCATCCGCTTCCGGCTGCGGTGATGGCTTGCCGGTAGCGGCGATCCTGCACGTCGCCGCAGGCATAAACGCCATGCACGCGCGTGTGGACGTAATTGTGCGTCTTTAGATACCCGTCGGCGTCGGTGTCGAGTTGACCCTCGAACATCTTCGCGTTGGGATTGTGGCCAATGCCGAGGAACATGGCGCTGGTGGGGAAGTCAGAAACCTCGCCGGTTTTCAGGTTTCGCAGTTTGAGTCCAGTGACTTCGTGTTTTACGGGATCGTATACATCCTCCACCACAGTATTGGTGAGGAAATGAATCTTGTCATTATGCTGCGCGCGTTCCAGCATGATTTTGGAAGCCCGGAAGCTGTCGCGGCGATGAATGAGCGTGACCTTGGAAGCAAAACGAGTGAGGAACAAAGCCTCCTCCATGGCGGAATCGCCTCCGCCGATTACCACGATTTCCTTTCCGGAGAAAAAGAAACCGTCGCAGGTGGCGCAGGAGGAAACGCCGTGACCGATCAGCTTTTGTTCGTTGGGCAATCCCAGCCAACGAGCCGATGCGCCGCTGGCGATGATCAAAGTTTGAGCATGCACTTGATGCTTCCCTAAATGAAGGAGGAACGGACGTTGGCTGAGATCAACGCTGGTGAGATGTGCCATGCGATATTCGGCGCCGAAGCGCTCCGCCTGTTTACGCATATTCTCCACCAGTTGCGGTCCCATGATTCCTTCGGGAAAGCCGGGGAAATTCTCGACCAGCGTGGTCATCGAAAGCTGGCCACCCGGCTCGTGGCCCTCCACTACGAGCGGCTTCAGATTGGCGCGCGCGGTGTAGAGAGCGGCGGTGTGTCCGGCGCAGCCGGAGCCGATGATGACGACATTGCGGAGTTCGCTCATATTTTTTCGTGTACCGTTAGATTGCGGATTTCAGATTTCGATGCATTGCCGATTCTCAAGAATAAAGGCTTAACCACCAAGGGCACGAGGTACGCGAAGAAATGCTCAATTCTTCTCGTCGGGAGGTTTGGCTAGCTTCTGTTTCGCGGCGGGCTTCGACCGCGTTGTTGGGATCTGGGCCAATTCCGCGGGAACAATGTGTGACGCCCCAAGCAGCCGACGATAGTCTGACAGAAGTTCTGAACCGCTGCGGAAAAGCGGATCGTAGGCGCTCTGGTCCGGCGCAGGCCCATTCTCCGAACCATTGCAGCGCGCGAGCGCGATTGACGACTTTCCAAAGCGCTCTAGCCGAATGCGGCTGACGGGTGTATTTGCCGAAACCATAGCGGCCGGGCTGCTGATCGCCGAAGCGCTGTCTTCCATCGAAACCTGAATCAGGTCCTTGGGATCGCGCAGATGCAGAACCAGAGTCTCGACCATATTCTGACCGTCGTTGCTGAAAGAATATTGCACGCTGGAAAACAATGCCTGCGCGGGGAATTCGCGACGGATGCGTACATAACGAGCGACCGACGGCTGATCAGAAATCTGAGTGCTTTGTCCGGGCTGGAGAAAATTCGGCGCATCCGTGAGCGTCGAGACTCCGTGGGAGATTTCGAAGTCCGAAGTAAATGGCGGCTGCTTTGGTATGCGCGCCAAGGCTGCCGCAATCTCTTTTTGCTCCGGCACGGATGGCGTGCACACGTTCAGAACGTTGACCTTTACTTGCGGCTGGCCGGACTGAGCTTCGGGTAGTTGCTGGGCCGAGACCGGAAGAGTGCAAAGCCAACCAGCCAGAATGAAAATTGTCTTTGGGATCACTGCGGAATTCTAAATGATGACCATCAAAAAACTTAAACTGCCTACGATTAAAGATCGCGGCGGGGTTTTGCCTGCGGGGAGAAGACGATTAGAATCCAATGATGGCGAATCTAACATTGGTTTACGGCATGCGGCTACTGCCCTCGGAAGATGTGGCCGAGGTGGGCCAGGCTCCGGTAAAGCTGACCAACGGACATGAGGCCCATGTCACCATGCACGTGCTCGAGGGCAGCAAGGAAGAAATCGAGAAGCAGTTGCGCACCAGTCTGGAAGCATTTTTCGATCTGTACCCGGAAATCTAGCGATCTCTGGATAAGCTCTGGCGCTCGGACACCGGTGCAGTGGGTTCAGCGGCGAGTCCAATCATGCGGGAATTTTACTGGAAGACGCGCGCAAGATTGCTGGCGGCCGGTTTGTGGCCACAAGGCTGGATTGCGCGCGGAGCCTGCTATTCCTTGAACTTGGCGATTGGACTGTTCGTTCTAAAACTATTGTTGAATGTATGGGCTCCGGCGGTTAGCGAAAGCCTCGGAGGCTGGATCAAGTTTCTGATTTTCGACGCAGCGCTGCTGTTTGCAATTCTTGCTTTTCGCGGGGTAAGGCAACGGGTCTTGTGGCGGTTGCGCAACCGCCTCATCGTTACTTATGTCTTCATTGGAGTGATTCCCGCGGTTCTATTGGTGGCAATGGCTCTCATTGCCACGTACCTTTTCGCCGGCCAGTTCGCCAGCTTTGTTGTGACTTCCGAAATTAATTCCCAGTTGCGCAGCATGCAGGCGGTGAATGCGGCAGTCAGCAACGAACTTGCGTCGCGCATCGAAAAGGGTGAGCCACCAATACCCGAATCCCTGGCTGGATTAAGGAAACGCGACCGCGCCTGGGGAAGGCGCAGAGTGTGCGCTTGGCGCGGTTCGCGGATTTTGTTGTATAGCGCGAGCACCCAGGATTCGTCGGCGATAGCCTTTCCTGACTTCTTTAACAAGGAAGGCGGCGAGTTCGCTAAGGCTGTCCGCGACGGTCAGCCATTCAAGGAGATTGTTCGCGATCAGGACCAGTTGTATTTGCGTGTGGCTTCGGTGTTTAACATAGGGCAGGAGAAACTGACGGTTGTAACTGGTGAGCCTCTGGATAGGAATTTGCTCTCTGAGATTGCAGCGAATCTGGGGGAAATCACACTCTATGCGGCAGGGATTGGTTTGGATGAGACTCGGCAGAGCGCCAAGGGGCAGAGTGAAGCGAAGGAAAGTACTCCGAAACCTCAAGAAAAGCGAGACGGCTTTGTAATCAGCGGGAGCGAATCGGCCGCAAGAGCCCAGCCCGGTCAACAGGTTCTTCGGCCAACATTTACCGTGGGCACTCTCGCCGCGGCTTCAGGTCTTATGGATCGCGAGATCACGTTTGCCACGCCGCTGCCAGTAATTGATTGGAAGAGCGGTGACCGGGCGCGTGCCGGAGCCTTGGTACAAGTTCGTACGCGCCCCTCCGTGCTCTATAGCCATCTTTTTGCGGCGCTGGGAGACTTTGCTCAGGGGGTGGAATACATCCTTCTAGCTGTACTCGTTATCTTTGCGCTGATCGAGTTGATCGCTTTGATCATTGGTACGCGAATGACGAGTACGGTAACGGGCGCAGTTGCGCAACTCTATAACGCCACGAAGAATGTGGATCGCGGCGACTTCAGCCATCGCATTCCGGTGAAGTCGGCTGACCAGTTGGCGCAACTTTCGTTGTCATTCAACTCGATGACGGAGTCGATCGAGAAACTGATTCAGGAACAGAAGGAAAAGCAGCGCCTTGAAGGCGAACTTGCCATCGCGCAGGAAGTGCAGGCGCAATTGTTTCCGCGGCAAGTAACGGAGCTGGAATCCCTTGAAGTGCATGGCTTCTGCCGGCCAGCTCGCACGGTGAGCGGCGACTACTACGACTTCCTCACAGCCAGTTCCCACAAGTTGATTCTGGCAGTCGGCGATATCAGCGGAAAAGGAATTTCGGCCGCGCTGTTGATGGCGACGATTCACTCCGCGGTGCGTGCCTACAGTGTGGAGAGTTTGCCGCAGATGCGCGAGCCTGTAGCCGTTGGCGCCGTGGCTGGCGCAGGCAGGGTCATGGCCGCGTGGCCCGAGGGGGTAGAGATTTCACCCGGAGCATTGCTTGGCCTGCTCAATCACCAACTCTATGAAAGCACTCCGCCGGAGAAATATGCCACGCTGTTTTTGGGCGTTTACGACGGACGTTCCCACCAGTTGACTTATAGCAACGGCGGACATCTTCCTCCGATTCTGATTGGCGAGAATGGCGGGGTGCGGCGCCTGGAAGCCGGGGGAACGGTGGTGGGGCTGTTCGACAATATGACGTACGATGAGGGATCGGTGCTCGTGCATCCCGGGGAAATTTTCGTGGCCTACAGCGATGGCGTGACCGAACCGGAAAACGAATTCGGGGAATTCGGAGAGGATCGGCTGATCGATCTGGTAAGCGCGAACCGGCATCTGCCGCTGGTGCAGATCAGCCAGGCAGTCACGTCCGCTGTAGATGACTGGATCGGCGACAACGAACAGCCGGATGACATTACGCTCGTCTTGGCGAGGCCGCGATGAGCTGTTCGCGTCGAATTCGCGGCTCACGTCCGTTCCTGGATCACTTCTTAGGAAGCAGCGAGACCCGCGCCGTCACCGCTAAATTGCTCTCCAGCCCTCCCATAAGCACAGGACCAATCGGCGTATCCACAAGCCCACGACCATCGGCGCGAGGATCATCCGTTTTCTGATTGAGCGTTTCCCACTTATCTCCATGCAGATCGAAGTCGAAAGTGAGGCTAGAAACCTCGGCAGCGTGGCCGTCATATGAAACGCCCTTGTAATCGTGAGGTGTGGTTGTGCCGCCAGAAAAATAAATGCGATGATCGCGGTCTGCGCCGCCGGCGGCAATGCCAAACCGAGCCGTGCCGGGATGCGGCGGCAGCTTGCTCCATTCAATCTTGCTGGGATCTTTACGATCAATCTTGCCGAGCCAGCACTCGTCGGAGGCGACGTAACGCGGCCCGCCCTGCGGCCCAACTTTAGCGCCATCAACGACCACGATCGCTTCGTCCGCCACTCCTCCGGCCAGACCGAATGCGGGAGTGCCCGGGAATGACGTAGCTTGCGTCCAGCTATCTCTTTCGACGTCGTAAATTTGCACGTTGTTGACTGGCTGGCCGGCGGACCTTCCGCCGATCAGGTATATAAAACGATCGCGGATCACCCCGGTGACCGCGCTATCGACTGGAACCGGTATATCCTTGCCGCGGGACCAGCGGCGGGCGCCGGGTTCATAAACGTTTACGTCGGGCACGGTCGCCTCAAGCCCGTCTTTATCTGCTACAAAACCGCCCATGAGGACGACAACGCCCTTGGCTCCGCCGGCGGCGGCGTTCAAACGGCCCACGGGGCCGGGAACCGAGCGGCCCTTGCTCCACTTTCCCGTGTGGGCGATCGTCAGTATGTAAACTTGATTTGTAACGTCATCCCAGTTTTTCTTGGGGCCGACCCCCATCAGCGAGAAAAGTTGAAAGCCGCCCTTAAGGCTGGCGACCGCATTACTCGAAACTGCGACCGGCATCGCAGGGAATTTTGGCTGGTCTTGCCCCATGACCAGCGACGCCCAAAGCAAAAAGAAGACAGGGAATTTTTTCATTGCACAGATATTAACCCACAATGCCGGATCACGCCGCGATGTCAGAGGGGGTCCGGCAGATGATTTAGAGCGAGGTTTTTCAGAAAGGTTTCTAGAACCAGGTTTTGCGGCGGTATTCGCGGTATGCGTCGCCGAATGCGGATTCGAGAACCTGAGCTTCGCGGCGGGCGCGTATCGTCTGCACGATGATGATCACTGGAATAAACAACCACAGGATCGGCTGGTGAATCACCAGCACAAATCCTGCAGACACTACGGTTCCGAAAACATAGATCGGATTACGGATTTTCGAATAAATGCCGTGCGTGACTAACTTGTGGGCTTCGGGCCGGACAGAAAAGGATCGACCGAGTTGATAGCGAGCGCCGGCAAGTCCGCTCAGACCCGCCAGCATCAGTCCTGTTCCCAGCCAGCGTTGCAAATCCCAGCGGCCGGGCATCATCAGTATAAAAGAGAGCGCGATGCTGACGGCTATCACCTGCATTGCCGAGAACACGTACAAGGCTCGCCCTTCCATTGATTTGCCTCCTCTTTAGACAGAGACGTTGTTCGAATCGAATCAGTCGATAAAACCCTGGCGCACGGCATGTATGTAGTCAGTACTAGCAGGAGTTCTGCCTGCGGCGCGCATTAGAGTGGCGATTTGCCCGCGATGATAAGCCGAGTGCATCACGACATGGGTCAGCACGTCTTGCACGGTGCTGGCCCAGGGTTCGCCCTTACTGTTTTTGTATTCGATTTTTTGAGACAGCGCCGATGGAGAAAGCTGATCGAAATATTCTCGCCAAAGTTCGGAAAGTTTCTCCATTTGTGCTCTGCACTGGTCGGATTTGAAGTCAGGCCAGACGGGAAAGCTTTGGGCTCGCTGCTTGAGGCGCTCCAACCATAAACGCTCAGCGGAAAGAATATGAGCTAAAAGCTGCAGTGGCCGCGTGGGAGATGCGCCTGAGTCGCCGGCCATCAGCGTGGACAATACTTCAGCATTAGCCCACGAATCGTATTCAAACTGACGGCGTAGATGTTCCAGTAAATCCATGATCAAACGATCCCTTGATCGAGCCCAAGAAATTCATGCGGACCGGGGCGAAGCAATCGCCAACCTACAATCTAGTTGACGAGCGCGTTCACCTGCAATTCGGTTTTAACCTTACTTTCACACTTCTTGATTAGACTGCTTCCGGACGGGCGCGTGAGGATATTCTGAAAGACTGGCGATCCAGTGATTGCAGGATTCAAGGTGCCGCTTACCATGCCGCGTAAAGATATCTCAGCGCGACCCACAACAGAAGGAGCTGACGCTCCTGCGAGCCTGCAGAGGAATCTTGCAGCGGAAAAGAAATCGCCGAAAAAAGGCCGCGCATCCCTGGATGATCTGTCCCGCACCGCACTCAAAGCTTTTCTGATCGCGCGCGATGCTGCCTCCAATGTCCCGGATCTGTTCACTTCATCCTCCCGCATGGCATTCCTCGCCATTAAAGAATGCGAGCAGGAACTCGACGTGATCGAACGTTACATCGATGAACGTACACCGGCCGCCATTACCCGCGTGAACGAGGCGCGTGCGCGCCAGTTGTTGACCAGCCTGAAGTGCACGACGGACCTGGAACGCATCGGCGACCTGGTGATGAGCATGGCAATGCGGGTACAGGCGCGGACCAGCAGGATGGCTGCCTCCGATGTGCGCCAATTGGTGGAGATGTCGGAGATTCTGCGCGAGATGTTGGATTTGGTCTATCACGGATTCGTGGAACTGGATCTGGAACGCGCCCGTAAAGTATTACAAATGGATAAGGATATCGACCGGGTCTGTCATGGTCTTTTTCAAAAACATCTTACGGCGGAAAGCAATCCATCGAGCTTTGAGCTACTCCTCATGGCGCAGGCGCTGGAGCGTGCCGGCGATCACACCACCAACCTCGCCGAAGATCTTTACAGTCTGATCGAGGGACGCAGTCTGCGGCACGCGCCCAAAAAACGGGCGGCAACGTAGGAATCGTTCTTCGTTAATGCCTTCCGAAATTCATCATTCGTTAACAAGCTCGAAACATTCCCGCAACATTTCCAAAATACATTCTTAGGAAACCAGATGCGAAAGTGTCTGAGCTTTGTCTATCCAACATAACCGACCATGCATCTTCCCATGGGATCTTATGAACCGCGAGGCTCTGCGGCTGGTGCTGGTGTGCCACGCCCGCTGGTCTTCGTGGTCGAAGACGAGGAAGACATCGCCCGGTTGATTTCCCATAACCTGCAAGCTGCCGGTTTCCATGTGCAGAGCTTCGTCAACGGTGCATCGGTAGTCTCTGAAGCCCTGCGGGAGACGCCGTCACTCTTTCTTCTTGACATCATGTTGCCGGGTGCGGATGGGTTTGAGATCTGCAGGCAGATCCGCCAGACGGCAAGCCTCTCTGCCACACCCATTATTTTCTTGACCGCAAAAACGGCTGAAGCTGACCGGGTGAAGGGACTGGAACTGGGCGGAGACGATTACATCACTAAGCCTTTTAGTCCCCGAGAACTGGTGGCACGCGTTCGCAGCGTGCTGCGGGGCGGGCGCCAACCGGCGGAAGCGCCGGAAGTGCTTCGCGTGGGGGAACTCGAAATCGACGCGTCTTCGATGACCGTGCAGGTGCAGGGCAGAACGATCCTGACCACCGTGCGCGAGTTCCGCCTGCTGGAATATCTTGCCACTCACCTTGGCCGCGTGCTTACGCGGGACCAATTGCTCGATGCCGTGTGGAAAGAAACGCCATTTGTAACGCCTCGTTCCATCGACGTCTACGTGCGGCGACTACGCGAGAAAATAGAAACAGACTCCCGGCATCCGCGCTATTTGAAAACGCTGCGCGGCATTGGCTACCGCTTCGAGGCCCCGAAGTAAACGCCTTCCAACTCACCCAGTAACCACAGGCCGACCATCACCAGACGCCGTGCCGTCACCCCATGGCAGGCTCTCGCTGCGCGCCGCGCTGCACTCCACTTTGATTTATCCTGTGCTCTACCCTGAGCGTGATCAGCTATCAAATGACCCGGCCTAAACCACTGTGGAAAGCGGACAATCAAAAGAACCGTCTATCCGAGCTTACGGCGCAGTCCGACGACTCTGCTAAGGATCACGCTTTGCGCCGTGACGTGCGCTCGCTCGGAGCCTTGCTCGGGCGCGTGTTGGTGGAGCAAGTGGGCCCGGAACTGTTCAATACTGTCGAAGAGCTGCGCAGGCTCATGATTCGCCACCGCGAGCGCGTAGCGCATAGCCCTGCCGCCGCTCCGCACGGCGAACTAATGGCCAGCGCACAGGCGATGATTTCGAAGATGGACATGGCCCGCGCCTATCAAGTTACGAAGGCATTCGCCATTTATTTTGAGCTGGCGAACCTGGCAGAGACCAACCATCGCAAGCGGCGGCGCAGAGCCCGTCAGTTGGATCGTCAATCCGCGCCATTGCCTGGATCCTTTCATGGAACGCTGCTGCGGATGAAGCGAGCCGGAATCTCCGCTGATGCGGCTCTCGCGGCACTTCGTCAAGTCGCCGTGACTCCTGTATTCACGGCACATCCCACAGAAGTGGCGAGGCAGACAGTCCTGCTCAAGCGGCGCCGCATCGCTGAACAACTGGAGCGGCTGGATCGCCTTCCGCTGACAGTGGGCGAAGCTCTGCGTTGCGAACAGATAATCCATGCTGAGATTACCGCTCTCTGGCAGACCGACGAAGTTCGACAGACCAAGCCCACCGTCGACGATGAGATCCGCATGGGATTGCGCTATTTTCGGTTGTCGCTGTTTGAAACGCTGCCTCGCATCTATAGCGAAGTAACGGAATCGATTCGCGAAGAGTATGGAGCCGTTGTTGAAGCAGCCGACTTGCCAAACCTGATCAGTTTCGGTTCCTGGATCGGCGGCGATCGTGACGGCAATCCGCTGGTCAAGTCTGGATGCGTGAAAGATGCGTTGGAAACGGCGCGGACGGTGATTCTCCGCGAATACATACGCGGCGTCGAATTCTTGAGCGACTGCCTGAGTTCGTCTTCGCGGCAAGCGGGCGCCACAGTGGAGATTCTTTCCAGGTTGGCGCATTATGAGCGGTCGATTCCGGGCGCCGCCATGCTGTGGGGGCCCCGCAATACGGTGGAGCACTACCGGCGCTTTCTCTCTTTTGTGGTTTACCGGTTGCAGCGCAGCCGTGAAGGCCCGGGTACACGCGGCTCGTACGAGGATGCGGCGGAGTTTGAATCTGATTTAGTGCTGCTCCGAACAAGCCTGATGTCGAATCGCGGGCAGCGGCTGGCGGAAGCCTTCGTCGATCCGGTGCTGCGTCAACTCCGAACCTTTGGCTTTCATTTGCAGGTTCTCGATATACGGCAGCATGCCCGAGTTCATGCGGAGGTTCTGCAAGAGATTCGTACCAAGAAAATCGATGCAAGAAAATTCGAACCCAGAAGCCCAGAGCCTAGAAAGACAAAAATAAGAAAGGCTGAATTAAGGGACACGGCCCCGGCTTTGGCCGCGGGTGCGGCTCTGGCCCAGGGCGAGATGGGCTCTCCTCTGACCAGCGAAACGATCGATACGTTCCACGCGATCGAAGAACTTAAGCGGATCTATCCAGCGCATTCCATCAGTCAATACATCATTAGCGGTGCAGAGTCCGAGGAGGACGTACTGAATGTGATTCGGCTGGCACAAGCTTGTGGAGTGACAGCGGGCGGCTCTGGCAAAGACGCGTATTCAGACGACCCACATTCGAACAATCCTTATTCGAAAGATCCCGGACTCATGCCGGTGCCGCTGTTCGAATCGATTGATTCTTTGCGCCGAGCCGGTGACGTAATGCGGCGTCTCTGGCGGCATCCGGAGTATCAGCTTCTCCTCAGTTCCTGGGGACATTGGCAGGAAGTCATGCTCGGCTATTCCGATTCCAACAAAGACGGTGGAATGCTTACCAGCACTTGGGAGCTTTACAAAGCGCACAGGGAGTTGCATCGAGCAGCGCAGGAATGCGGCGTGAAACTGCGGCTCTTCCACGGCCGCGGCGGAACGGTCGGACGCGGAGGCGGACCTACGCACTCGGCCATCCTGGCGCAACCGGAGGGATGCTTCTCCGGGCACATTCGCATCACCGAGCAAGGAGAGGTTCTCAATTGGAAGTATGCGGATGCAGTGCTGGCGGAGTGGAACCTGGAGCTGATGATTGCCGCCAGCCTGGAAGCGCTGACGCGTCCGGCCAAGCATCCGCCAGAAGACCCGTCAGCGGGGAATGCTTCGTTAGGAAATCAGTCGCGCTGGGAAGAGGCGATGGATGAGATGTCAGAGGAAGCCTACCGTGCCTACCGCCGCGACATTGCCGACAATACCGACGTGCTGGAATACTTTGAGCAGTCCACGCCGGTGCTGGAACTGGATACAGCTCACATCGGCTCACGCCCATCCCGCCGGACTAAAGGGCGGCGTCTTGAGGATCTGCGCGCCATCCCGTGGGTATTTGGTTGGATGCAGAGCCGGCATGCTGTGCCGGCATGGTACGGAGTTGGCCATGGACTTCAGAGTTTTGCAAAAAAAGGAAGGAGCCACGAACGGTTGCTCCGGGAAATGGCGAAAGACTTCCCCATCTTTTCGGACCTGGCACGCAACGTCGAACTCGGAATGGCAAAAGCTGATCTGCACATCGCCCGGGTTTATTCCGGGCTGGTAAAAAATGTCGGGTTGCGGACGCGCGTCTTCGCGATGCTGGAGGCAGAGTTTCTGCAGTCGAGGCGTATGATTCTCAGCATCTCCGGACAACGCGAATTGTTGGCCCGCAACCGGGTTCTGGCGCGCTCCATTCATCTGCGTAATCCATATGTGGATCCGATGAGCCTGATCCAGGTCGAACTTCTCCGCCGCAAGCAGCAGGGGCAGGATCTGGCGGAGCTGGATTATCCGCTGGGGGCGACTATCAACGGAATCGCCGCTGGCCTGCACAATACAGGTTAGATTTGGAATCAGAGCCCAGTTTGAAGCTTTACTACGAAGCACACAAAGGCGCACAAAGGAAATCCGGCCAAGACAGCCTTCGTGATACTTAGTGCCCTTGGCGGTCAACTGATTTCTATCCCCTTGGGAGATCGCTAACCATGACGATGGCAGCACGTCTGTAGTATGTTGTTCTTCGCTCCCGGGAGGGTGTCCGGTTGCGTGCGATTGCCATTCTTGCTCCAATTCCGAAACATCCACAAAGAGGCCCTATGTCTATTTCCAGAATTATTCTGTGTCTGTTGCTGACTTTGCCATTGGGTTTGCTCGGCCAAACGCCTGCTCCACCGACCGCTGCCAGTGCGAACGTCGCAGCGAACCAGACGAAAACTCCGAAGCTCGATCATTTCGATCCAAACCTGGTCGACAAGTCTCTCAATCCTTGCGACGACTTCTACAAGTACGCTTGCACTAAGTGGATCGCCGCCAATCCCATTCCCGCCGACCAGGTTTACTGGAGCACCGGAGGCGGTCTGGAAATGTGGAACGACAACGTGCTGAGAGAGACTCTGGAAGCGGCGAGTAATAATGATCCCAAGCGCAGCGCCGTACAGCAGAAAATCGGCGATTACTGGGCCGCTTGCATGGACGAGAGCGGCATCGACGCGGCCGGTGTCAAACCACTGCAGCCGGAGCTGGATCGCATTGCCGGAATTAAGTCCAAGCAGGAAATCACGCTGGAGATCGCTCATCTGCACCGTCTGTTTCCCGGTGCATGGGAGCAGAGCGACAACCAGACCAACGCGCCGTTTTTCGGCTTCACCGGGCAACAGGATTACGATGACGCTTCCAAGGTGGTGGCGCAGGTCGATCAAGGTGGCTTGAGTTTGCCCAATCGCGATTACTACATCAACACCGATCAGAAGTCGGTCGAGACTCTGAAGAAATATCGGGCTCACATTCAGAAGATGCTGGTACTGGCGGGCGAACCGGAAGCTCAGGCCGGCGAAGATGCGGCTACCGTAGTTGATCTGGAAACCGCCATGGCCAAGGCGCAAATGGATAACATCAAACGCCGAGATCCTAAAAACGTTAACAATAAATTCAGCCTGGCTCAGCTTCGCGAACTGACGCCGTCTATCCAGTGGGACGTTTATTTGAAAGCCGTAGATGCTCCGTTGAGCGAACACTACATTGTGACTTCGCCTGACTTCTTTCGCGCCGAAGATAAACTGCTGGCGGAACGTCCTCTCGACCAGTGGAAAACCTACATGCGCTGGCAGGCGATTCACCGCTCCGCGCCTTATTTAACCAAGGCGATGGACGTAGAAAACTTCAACTTTTTCGCTAAAACCTTAGC
>JBAVGI010000071.1:0-2725 GCA_049684755.1 Candidatus Sulfotelmatobacter sp. | reverse complement strand
GGCCATCACCGCGCCGCTGGAACGGCAGTTCGGCGAATTGCCCGGTCTGAACCAGATGACTTCCATCAGCTCCGGCGGCAGTTCCATCATCATCTTGCAATTCGAGCTGGCGCTGAACATCGACGTGGCCGAGCAGGAGGTTCAGGCGGCGATCAACGCGGCGCAAACCTATCTGCCGACAGGCCTGCCGTCGCCGCCGATTTACAGCAAGTCGAATCCCGCCGACGCGCCGATTCTGACGCTCGCGCTCTC
Source organism: Candidatus Sulfotelmatobacter sp. (assembly GCA_049684755.1). GTDB lineage: Bacteria > Acidobacteriota > Terriglobia > Terriglobales > Acidobacteriaceae > Sulfotelmatobacter. Next base: position 2,473 of record JBAVGI010000071.1, on the reverse strand, counting down.
GTCAAAAAGTTTTCCGCTGGCACAGGTCGAGGATTACGCCGACACGCGGCTCGCGCAAAAAATCTCGCAGGTGCCGGGCGTCGGGCTTGTCACCATCAGCGGCGGGCAAAAACCTGCGGTGCGCATCCAGGCCAATCCCACCGCGCTTTCCTCGTTTGGCATCAATCTCGAAGACATGCGCTCCACGCTGGAACAAGCCAGCGTCAATCAGGCAAAAGGCAATTTCGACGGGCCGAAGCAGGCTTACGAAATCAACGCCAACGACCAGTTGCTCACCAGCAAGGATTACAGCTCGCTCGTCGTCGCCTATCAAAACGGTGCGCCGGTGATTTTGTCCGACGTGGCGAACGTGATTGACGACGTGGAAAATACCAAGCTCGCGGCGTGGATGAACCAGACGCCGGCGGTGATCGTCAACATCCAGCGCCAGCCCGGCGCGAACATCATTCAGGTGGTTGACCGCATCAAACAGCTTTTGCCGCAGCTCAAAGCCAACCTGCCGGCGGCGGTTGACGTTTCCATCCTCACCGACCGCACCACCACGATCCGCGCTTCTGTGCGCGACGTGGAATTTTCGCTCCTGCTCACCGTCGCGCTCGTTGTGATGGCGATTTTTCTTTTTCTCCGAAACGTTCCGGCCACAACCATTCCAAGCGTGGCCGTGCCGGTCTCGCTCGTCGGCACTTTCGGCATCATGTATCTGCTCGGCTTCAGCCTGAACAACCTGACGCTGATGGCGCTGACGATTTCCACCGGCTTCCTCGTGGATGACGCGATTGTGATGATCGAAAATATTTTCCGCTATATCGAACAGGGCGAGAAACCGCTGGCCGCCGCTTTGAAAGGCGCGGGACAGATCGGGTTCACTATTTTGTCGCTGACGATTTCGCTGATTGCGGTGCTCATTCCGCTGCTGTTCATGGGCGACGTCGTCGGGCGGCTGTTCCGCGAATTCGCCATCACCTTGAGCGTGACGATTCTCGTTTCCGCCGCCGTCTCGCTGACGCTTACGCCGATGATGTGCGCGCGGATTCTCAAATCAAAAGCCGACCGGAAACCGGGCCGCTTTTACGAAGCGTCGGAGCGCGTCTATCAGCGCGTTATCGCCTTTTACAGCCGGACGCTGCAATGGGTTTTGAAGCATCAGCGCGCGACGCTGCTGGTCGCGGTGGCGACGCTTGGGCTGACGATTTTTCTCTACTTCGTCGTGCCGAAGGGATTTTTCCCCGTGCAGGACACCGGCGTGATTCAAGGCATCTCGGAGGCGCAACAAAACATTTCCTTCGTCGCGATGGCCGAAAAACAGGAGGCGCTCGCGGCGGTCATCCTCAAAGACCCGGCGGTGGAAAGCTTGTCGTCGTTCATAGGCGCGGACGGAATTAACACGACGCTGAACAGCGGGCGCATTCTCATCAACCTCAAGCCGCTGGCCGAACGAAAAATCAGCGCCAGCGACGTCATCCGCCGGTTGCAGCCCGAACTGGCGGCGGTGGACGGAATCACGCTTTACATGCAGCCGGTGCAGGATTTGACCGTCGAAGATCGCGTCAGCCGGACACAATATCAATACACGCTCGAAGACGCCAGCGCGGCGGAGCTGAACATCTGGACCGCGAAGCTGATGGAAAAACTACAGGCACTGCCCCAGTTGCGCGACGTGGCGACCGACCAGCAAAACAGCGGGTCGCAGGTGACGCTGGTGATTGACCGCGTGACGGCGTCGCGGCTCGGCATCACGCCGGCGGAAATTGACAGCACGCTCTACGATGCCTTCGGCCAGCGGCAGATTTCCACGCTGTTCACGCAGTTGAACCAGTATCACGTCATTTTGGAGGCGCTGCCGGACTTCCAAAAAAATCCAGCCAAGCTGGACGACATTTACGTCAAATCGGCAACCGGCGGTGCGGTGCCGTTGAGCGCGTTCACGCACTTTAAATCGGGCATCGCACCGCTGGCCATCAATCATCAGGGACAATTTCCGTCGGTGACATTTTCCTTCAACCTCGCGCCGGGCGTGGCTCTGGGCGACGCGACAACGGCAATTGAAAAAGCGCAGCGCGATTTGCAAATGCCGTTGAGCGTGCAGGCTTCATTTCAGGGAACGGCGCGCTCGTTTCTGGCGTCGCTCAAAAATGAGCCGCTGCTGATTCTCGCGGCGATCATCACGGTTTATATCATTCTCGGCGTTCTCTACGAAAGTTACATTCATCCCATCACCATTCTCTCGACGCTGCCGTCCGCCGGGGTCGGCGCGTTTCTCGCGCTGCTGCTTTGCCGGACGGAATTCGGCGTGGTCGCGCTGATCGGCATGATCCTGCTCATCGGCATTGTTGCCAAAAACGCGATCATGATGATTGACTTCGCGCTCGACGCGCAGCGCAACGAAGGCAAGCGTCCAGCCGATGCGATTTTCCAAGCGTGTCTGTTGCGCTTCCGTCCAATCATGATGACGACGTTCGCCGCGCTGTTTGGC
>JBAVGI010000070.1:0-3290 GCA_049684755.1 Candidatus Sulfotelmatobacter sp. | reverse complement strand
CCTTCGGCAGTTGCCATGGAGCGTAGGGTCGTACGCTGGTTGACCGACCTTTGCGGCTACGATGAAAACGCGGGAGGCAATCTCACCAGCGGCGGAATGATGGCCAATTTCATCGGGCTGAAACTCGGCCGCGATGCGGTGACGAGCGACCGCGGACAGTATGACGGAATGCAAGACCGCTGGGCGGTGTATGTCTCGGAGGAACGGCACGTTTCCGTCGACAAGGCGGTCGATTGCATCGGCCTTGGCCGCAATGCGCTGCGCGCGCTGCCGACGGATTCGGAGTTTCAGGTTCGGATTGACGCTCTCGAGGAGGCCATCGCGCAGGACAAGAAAAATGGCATTCGCCCCATGTGCGTCGTCGGAGTGTTCGGAACAACCAATACCGGGGCGGTCGACAATATCCGCGAACTGCGGCGCATCGCCGATCGCGAAGGAATGTGGCTGCATGCAGACGCCGCATACGGCGGAGGCATGTTACTTTCGCACAAATGGCCGATGCGCGACCGCGGACTCGCGCTTGCAGACTCAATCACCATCGATCCTCACAAGTGGTTCTATGCTCCGCTCGATGCCGGCGCCGTGCTGGTGAAAGATCGGCTCCGCCTCACCGCGTCATTCGGTATGAAGCCTTCTTATCTCACCGATGAGTTCGACCAGGAGAATGAACGCTATCAATATTACGTACACGGATTCGAACAATCGCGCCGTTTTCGCAGCCTGAAAGTGTGGATGAGTTTCAAACGATACGGCGCGCGCCAAATCGGCGAGTGGATTGATAACAACGTGCGCCAGGCGAAGCATCTTTATTTACTGGCTGAAATAGATCCGGAGTTTGAACCGGCGTGTATTCCGCCGATGTCGGCGACCTGCATTCGCTACACCGGCGCCAAGCTGAGTGAGGCGGAGGCAAAAGACTTGCACGCGGAAGTGGCGCAGCGGGTGGAGCAGAGCGGCCGCTTCTGGATCTCCACCACTGAACTTAAAGGCAAATCGTGGTTTCGAATCAACCCGGTAAACTTCCGCACGCGGCAGGAGCACATGGAGGAATTATTCGCGCTGTTGAAAAAAGAATGCCGCGCAAGGTCGGCTGCTCATGCCTAGCCTACGCGGCGGGGTCAGAAGTTAACCTCAGAAGCTGATCTTGAGAATCTCGCCTCCATTGCCTACAAACCACCCTGCGTGCGGATTGGCAAAAGCGACGGCCCAGTAACCGCTCACGTTCGGAAGTTTGAACCAGGTGTGGCCTTCATCGGGAGTCCAGGCGGCGGATCCGCTATCGAAGTTTGGTTCCGTCTCGGCGGTGATTACCACGGTGCGAACGTGCTCATGGCGATGGTCGCGGTCGTCGTCACGGGCGCTGTCGTCATCGTCGCCGACTGCATCACGGCCGTTACGAAGGCGCATTCCGCGGGCGTAGGCGAGGCAGAAAATGGCGCCTTCGACTGGCGGCTTTTTCGTGAGCGTCCAGGTTTGGCCGCCGTCATTAGATGTGGCTGCGTCGGCGCTCGCGTTGGTGGATAGATCGCCTCCTCCCACAATGCCGTTCCATGGATCACGGAACGCCACCGACAGGCCGCCCGCCGATGGTGAACTTACTAGCGGAGTGTCATAGGCGTTCCAGGTGTCGCCACCGTCTCGAGTAGCTAGAATTCTCGCGATGGTCGAGCCGCCGATGGTGATCCATGCATTTTCTTTTCCTTCGGTGGTGATGCAGGTTCCACTGGACGAGAACGAAGCTTCTCCCGACAATGCGGGCGGCATATTCGGGGCAATCGACTCCCATGATTTTCCGTTGGTGGTGCGGATATCGGGAAAGACGCCATCCACTGAATCGCTGTGAGCGATGCCGCGATCCGGCGTCCAGAAGGCGAAGCAGTCGTAGAAGGCATTCTCAAGTTCGTTGGTGAATTGTGTTTTCCAGTGCGCGCCACCGTCTTCAGTTTTGTAGATGCGAAAATCCGTAGTGTTATTTCCGATCGACATGAGGTAGGCGATCCGGTCGCTCACTCCCTGCACATCGCGGAATTGCAGGCTTTCGGCTCCTGGCACGACGCCGGACTTCCAGTGTTTGCCGCCGTCCGTGGTGACGACGTAAGTGCCGCCCGTTCCAGCCGCCCAGACCACTCGGGAGTCGACGGGGCTGACGGCGATCAGCAACTGCGTGGTGCCGCTGCTTTGCGGAGTTAAAGTCGGCTGATGAATCTTCCAATCGTCTTGAGCGAAGCATGTGATGGCGAAAGCGGAGATAAAAAACACGAACAGCGAGCGTTTGATCATAGGAGTCCTCCCCGGATGGGAAGAAGTGGCGGCGAGAAGTATAGGAACGTTGTGGAGCGAGTGTCAAACCGGGGATGTTGCGGTGGTGAATTAGTTCGGGTTTTTGTGGGAGATCCATCGCTTCGCCTGAAAAGCGGCTGGCGCTTCTGGATTTTTCGACCACCGCGCTGAAGGTAAAATCCGCATCGACACGGCAAAGTTCCGCATGCGGGAGGAGCAGACGGTCAGAGGTCGTGATCACGCTCGGAGGAGCTAACTACGATCGACTATTTTTTCCGGCCAGGATCGTCTTCGGGATTGACGTAATTGAATTGCACCGGTGACATCCCGTGGATCTGGACCACGACCTCGCCGCTGGCCATTGCGTAGTGGTGCATATCGGGATCGAGATAAGCAAAACTGCCCGCCGGAAAAGTAAGCATGCTGCTCTCTGCAAAGCGGTCTCCCATCCCAACTTTAAATGTCCCTGAAATTACCGTAACGTTCTCGCGCCTGGGATGCCAGTGCGGCGCAATGCGATAACCGTCGGGCATTTTCAGACGCACCGTATAGTCTCCGCTCGAGGCCAGAGGATTGCCTTCCAATACTGCCAGCTGTGCTCCCGGCTGCACGAACGGTGGTGCTGGACCGTATTGAATCGTGTCAGGTGTAAAGATGTTCTTCTCGGTAGCAGCAGAAGCTGCCATGGCGTGCGGCATGTTATGCGGCCTCATCCACCACACAGCCGCAAGTAGTGCGACAACCAGGCAAAGATTCCGTTTCATAAATGTTTTCCTCCCTAATCTCGTTGTCCAATGTGAAAAAAAAAGAAATATTCTCTTGTGTTCTACAGCGTTTGCAGAAAGTTGACCAGGTCCTGCATCTGTTGCTTTGAAAGTCCGATCTGAAAACGCTGGTTATAAAAATTCACCAGTTGCTGAAGGTTTGCCGCGACCCCGTTGTGGAAGTATGGGGCACGCGCCGCCAGACCTCGGAGAATAAGACCCTTGCCTCTGCCGATATCGCTGCAT
>JBAVGI010000069.1:0-3369 GCA_049684755.1 Candidatus Sulfotelmatobacter sp. | reverse complement strand
AAGGTGCGAAATTTCGAATCGAACAATGTGCTGGCGATACTGCCGGGTTCGAACCGCAATCTGAAAGATCAAGCTGTAATGTTCACAGCGCACTATGATCATCTCGGCATTCGTGCCGATATGCCGGGCGACAATATTTACAACGGTGCTGCAGATAACGCGACGGGTTGCGGAATTTTGCTGGAGTTAGCGCGCGCTTTCAGCGTGGCCAAGGATCGCCCGGGACGTTCGATAATCTTCGCGTCGGTCACAGCCGAAGAGCAGGGGTTGCTGGGTTCGGAATATCTCGGCAAGCATCCGCCAATTCCGGCGGGTAAGATTGCGCTCGATCTGAATTACGACGACGTGCAGCCTATCGGAGCACCGGAGGAGGTCGAAGTCACCGGAGCGGAGAGGACGACGTTCTATCCCTGGGTGCAGGCCACCGCGAAAGAATTCCGGCTGGCGATTCGTCCGGATGCGCGTCCCGAGGCCGGACACTACTATCGCTCCGATCATTTCAGTTTGGCCCGCGTGGGTATTCCATCCTTCTCGATCAATGAAGGGATCAAGTTCAAAGGCCACGATGAAGCCTGGGGAATGGCGCAGAACAAGGAATACACCGAGAAGCACTACCATCAGCCAAGCGACGAATACCATTCGGAGATGAACTTTGTCGGAGATGCGGCGATGGCGCGCTTTGGGTTTGCGCTGGGCTGGGAAGCGGCAAGCTCTTCGAAACTCATCGGTTGGCAAAAGGGCGACGAGTTCGAAGCGGCGCGGATGAAGAGTCAGTAGAAAGCTCATCTTGCCGGGCGCGGAATGCCCCCACACGCGAACGCCCCCTTTTCGCAAGCTTCCGGTTCTGTAAGGATGAATTCTGAGTGAGGACCAGTCCGCCATAACCTCGGTAACTTTAGCCCCCGCCCCACCCATGCTAGCCTCGATATGTACATGTGTAATCAGTAAGTTCCAGAAAGTTAACTTCACCTACGAATGCCTCGCTTCCCTATCTTCCGCCTCGGCAAGGAGCCTGAAAAAGCGGCTTTGCCGCAGTTGGTTGCGGCCATCCCAGCGATAAATCTCGAAGGACTGGCAGTCGGAGTCGACAATCTCCGCCACGACGTGGCTTTGAGTCCGCGGTTTGCGGATGCGGCGCGCGCCCAGATTATGCGTTTGATTGTGCGCCACGGCGAGTTAGAAGGTTTGCTGGCGGCAGAGGCTCCACAAAAAACGCAGGCGCCTTCGTGGATGCGGACCGCCGCTGCCGGCGCCGCTCACGAAAAGGGCCGCATTGCCGCCGATCCCTCTGACTGGAAGCCGGTGCTTGCCGAGCTCCACCTGGCAGCGTTGAATCGCGCCAAGAAAGAGGAAAAACTTTCCATCGATTTGCTGGCGCGGTTGGCCGTAACCAAGTTTCTGCGCACGGAAATGTCGGTGCAGTTCTCGCAGGTGCTGGAACGCTGCCGCGTTCTGCTAAAGAGTTATGAGGGCATCCGCCAGGGAAAAGCAGTCGAATATCGCGAACGCGTGGCCGCGTTCCAGGTGCGCAAGAAAATCATTCTTCGCAAGACTGGCCAGGAGCTGTTCGAGACCCTGCGCGCAATCGAAAAGGAGACGCTGGCGCGCACTCGACGCTCATTTTTTGGAGAGGCAAAGGCGGCGGAGCCGGGCAGTGCGGCCCTCGGCAGTTATGGCTTGTTCGTGAATCGTCTGGCCTTTTCCGAAGATGGCCGCGACGATTATCTTTGCGCCGAGCACTACGTAATGCTTGGCAACTGGGACCGCGATCCCGATCGCTATCCCCGCCTGCAGGACGTGGTGTGGGGCTTTCTGCGCTCGCTTTACGGAGAAGAGATCACCACCGAAACAATCGACTCCTGGCTCTGCGCTCCAGAAAATGCTCGCGCACTCGTGGGCACGGGAACGCCCGATGAGTCCACCGCGGAAGGCATCGCGCAGCAGGAGCGGCTGGCCAAATGGGTGCGCCTGCTGGAAGACGAGCAAGTCATGGAATGCGTAATCGCTTCGTACCACACGGTGCCGTTGCTTGGCGAGTACGCCCCGCGCATCAATCCGCAGCAATTGAAGAATGCACTGATTTCGCGGCCTGAGTGCGACCGCGTGGAGCGAATGATTCAGGAGCATGGCAAACTTTCGCCTGCTAGCCTTTACGCCGCGGTGGGGAAGGTGGCCGGTTGTCGCGGAGCGGAGCGGTCTAAAGTAGCGGCGCGATTCCTGCAGGATTTTTCTCACTACCATCGTGATCTGCGGCGGCTGGAAACGCTGAACGCGGCGATGGATTCGGTAAACCTGGCCTCTACCGATAAATTGCGCGAACTCTCGCGCATGAACGGGACACTCTACGAATTCCTTCTGCCCGATGAACAACCACAGCAGCCCGAGGAAGAACGAGTTCTGCGGCACGTCGTACTCAAGGCGGATGTCCGCGACTCCACGCGCCTTACGCGCACTTTGATGGAACAAGGACTGAACCCGGCGTCCTACTTCAGCCTGAATTTTTATGATCCAGTGAACAAGTTGCTGGGCAAATACGGCGCGCAAAAAGTTTTTCTGGAAGGCGACGCCATTATTCTCGCCATTCTCGAACGCGAAGGCGAGCCCGGACTCGCCGTCAGCCGCACCTGCGTGCTGGCCCGGGAGATCATTGAGATCGTGCGCGGCTACAACCAATTGATGAAGCGTTCAGGAATGCCGGAACTCTCATTGGGGATCGGCATCACTCTGCAGGAATCTGCTCCGCTCTATCTGATGGATGGTGAGCGCCAGATCATGATTTCCGAGGCGCTGAATGAGAGCGACCGGCTTTCTTCCTGCAACAAGAAGGCCCGCAAGATCATGGAGTCGCAGGCCGGACCATTCCATGTGTATGTATTTCAGTCCGAAGAAGCTGCGCCGCCATCCGAAGACGCGAATCCCGAGGACCTGGTCATCAGTTACAACCTTGGCGGAATCCGCATGAATCAAGCGGCATTCCGCAAGTTGGAACAGGAAATTTCACTGGCTCCTCTCGCGGTAAAATTGCCACCCTCGATGGCATCGGATAAGGGTGAGTACCGGCTGTCGAGCGGCACTGTTCCCGTGGACCGCGACATCTTCCGCAAAATCGTCGTGCGCGAAAGCCGCGTGCCGCGGGTGCACGGAGAAGACTTCTCGGTCCAGGGATGGACCGAACGCACCTATTACGAAGTCTGCACCGACCCCGCCATTTACGCCGCGCTGGAGAAGAAGAAAGCCGCCAAGGCGTAGACCATGGGACGGCCGAGGCTGCGCAACCTTTCGCGATTTTCGGAGTGTGGACGCCATGAGCCGCGATCGCATATTCACTCAGTGGCCGGATGTCGGCCAGTTCTCAATGTGTGCAATCGC
>JBAVGI010000068.1:0-1750 GCA_049684755.1 Candidatus Sulfotelmatobacter sp. | reverse complement strand
CAGCGAGTATGGCGTGCCCCGCCTCGTGGGAACATACTTGTTGCCGAATCTCTGGGCGACTAACATAACGCTGGAATTGCGCAGCGTCGTTCACTTCTTCCCCCGAGAGATGAGCCAATCTTCGAGGGCAATCCTGATGACGTTTCCCAACGTCCTACGTTCGGCGCTCGCTATTGCCTCAAGCCGCTCACGCATGCCCGCCGGGAGCCTGACGCTTGTTGCGACAGTCCCTTCTTCGACTTTGGTTTCCTTCGCCATGTCAACAGCCTAACACATTGTTGCCGATGTGTGCAGTAGTTACTCTGGATTACCTACGTGCCATTGCCATGCAATGTATGACAGAGTAGACTTTTGATCAACCTGGAGGAGAGACTTTACGATCTCCAAAACCAGATCGCTGGTTACTAAAGATTGCTTGGGTCGGGTTTAGTTGATGAGAAAATACTGTTCAGGAGGAGAGGAAGGAGCGGCAATATGCCCCTCCGTAGTTTCCTCCCTACCCGTGATGTAACGACGCCAGACGGTATTCTGGCCTTTTATCCGCCTACGACAGGTCACACTATCGTAGGCGATTTTTGAAACTATGAAGATTGTCGCAATCTCGGACCTACACGCCACTCAGATACCGCTGCCTGATGGTGATGTTCTGGCGGTCGTGGGCGACCTGATTCATCTCGGTACGTTTGCGGAATTAAAGAGGCAAGTCGCGTGGTTGAAATCGTTGCCACACACTCACAAAGTGCTGGTCGCTGGAAATCACGACGTTTGCCTTGAGAATCTGATGCGACAAGAGATGGAAGACGAGTTGCGCCGATTCCTACACCCCATCGTCTACCTGCGAGATTCAGCCGTAACGCTAGACGGCATAAGATTCTACGGCTCGCCTTGGATTCCAGAGTACGCGGGGTCTTTTCAACTTCAGCCCGAAGAGTTGAAATCGAAGTGGGCACTTATCCCAGAGTGCGATGTCTTATTGACGCATTGCCCGCCACGCGGGATTTGCGATCCACGAGGGAAGGGTTGCGAACATTTGACCGAATCCGTCCTTCGACAAAAACCGCATGCCCATTTTTTCGGACATTGTCATGAGGGTGCGGGCGAAGAAATCCGTAATGGTATTCAGTTTTTCAACATCGCCGGAAACTACAGGGAGATAACCCTATGACACCTGACATCGTCGCACAAGGAATCGCCCTATTCTTCCTCCGAGTGTTCGAAGCTTGGCTCGTTATCGCCACAATCGTTGGTGTGGGATGGTGGATGTTGGGGAAATGGTCCGACGCTTCCATGCGACGTAACGCTGAAGCTCATGCCCGTCAATGTGAGGAACGCAATCGACAAACCAAGATCAAGGAAATCGATCGGAGTATCATCGCCTGTGCGAAGCGAAACGATTGGGCATATATGCTCGACCTGTTTGAATCGAAGTTCAAGCTCGGTGAGCGAACCGATTATGATGTAGATGCGTACCAGAAGTTGCTGAAAAAGGTGTATGGTGAAAAGTTACCGCCATTCATCAAACCGCATCATGGACCTTCGGACGGACATAAGACTCGGGCTATTCAACGCGGTTAAGCGACCAAATCGATGACCGACTAACTCTTAAGGCTCTCCCCATAAATCTCCTCCCTCTATTTCAACGCTTCGTATCCCGCCGTACCTAATGCCGCTGTCGGCAATACGCTCCAAAGAAGCTGCTTCGCGAACGCCTGTTTCTTCATTGCCTGTGTTCCCAGTTTGTCCATCGCAT
>JBAVGI010000067.1:0-1918 GCA_049684755.1 Candidatus Sulfotelmatobacter sp. | reverse complement strand
GATAAGGAACTTCAGTCCGAAGGCAAGGTCGATAAGGCAAAAGGCGACGCGCATAACGCAGCGGGCAATGTTAAAGATGCCGTGCGAGATTTAACAAAGTAACATTCCCGCAAACCACAGAAATTGGCCGCCCTTCGGGGCGGCCTTTTTCGTAACCGGCAGCTCCAGATCCGATCGACCACTCAGCGGATGTGCCAACGCACTTGTCCTGGGTGGGGGCGTTGCTGACGTTGTTGATTACGGTGTTGCACCGAAACCTGCTTACCGTTGACAACCAAGCGATAACCTTTTCCTTGGCATTCGCTGCACACGGCGCCGTGGCGCATTCCCGAAGCATGGCAGGGGTCACACGGGATCGGTAGTTTTTCATCCATTCAATTTAATCCTTTAAGCCGGCCCCAGCGGCCTTCGGATATCCGAAGCCGTGATGAGGATGCCGGCGCGTCATTTGGTTGAGGCTAGTTGCGGGATAAATTCCGCGGTGAAGCGAAGGTTCCTTCCAGCCAAGTCAAGCTACGTTGGCGCTGGCCGCGACTTAACAAGAGCGCCGACATCAGCGCGCCGACAAATGCGATAAACCTTCAGGCGCTATCCGGCACTCGCACGACGCCTGATGCGCGCTCATTGCGGTGCGTCGGCCATGACTTTGTGCGCGGCTTCGATCACCCGACGCATGATCGGGGTCGGGTCGCCCAAGGTGAGCAGCGCGAGCCGCTGCACGATGGGGTGATCGGTTTTCAGTTCGTGCGCGGTGGATTTGGCGACAATGCTGAGCTGTGAGAGCCCCAATGCCTCGGGCAATTGCTCCGTCACCTTGATGACTTGCGAACTGATCTGAACGACGATCGGATTGGGCGCGGCGATGCTCTTGCCGTGCAGCAACTCGTCCTCGATGGAGGCCTGTACGCCGCCGCCGCCGCGCACAATGACGATTCTGATCGGCCGATCGGGGCCGCCGACCTCGTGCCAGTTGGTGATGGCGCCGAGCAATATTTGTCGCATCGTGTCGTCGGAAACCGCGGTGACGGGATTGTCCTTGTTGATCGCAAATGCCATCCGGGTGTTCGCGATTTCGAACGTTTTCAGGCGACCGAAGTCGAGGGCTGGGTGGGCGGACTTCAATTCGGCGATCTCGTTGTCCAGCGGCCCGGATATCATGGCGAAATCGCCGCGTTTCTCGAATAAAGCGAGCACACCTAGGCTCGATTTGCTCGGCACCACGGTCAGTTTTACGCCAGCGGCTTTTTCGATGGCGCCCTGGTAGGGCTCCATGACCTGATGAGTGAATGTCGTCGAACCCTGAACAACCAAGCTCGGCACGCCCGCATTGCCGGGGCTTTGCGCCCAAGCGCCAGGCGCCGCCAGCACAAGCGGTGCGGCCAATGCGAAGAGGATGCGAAGCTGGTGCATGGCGTGTGATCGATCCGCGTGAGATCACGATGGCACGCAATACGATAAGAAAACATTATAAGGCGTGCGCGGCGCCGGCGATATGATCCTTCCGGTAGAAAATGCATCGAACACGGTTGTGTTTTTTCAGCTTTGCAACAAAAGTGACATCAAACTGTCACAAGAAATGGAGCATCACCGTGTAAGTATAAGCGCATAAGAAAACGGAGGCTGAAATCAATGTGGGCTTCGGTGATGGGTAATTGGGGAAATACCGTAGCCATTGCTGCTTTCATAGCGCTACTGCTGTTCTCGGCAATGCTTTTTGGCATTCATGCCTGAGCGTTTGCGGAAGGTGCAGTTGCATCTTCCGGCGCGGATTGATCCCGGGCGAGGCACGCGGCCGCTGCATTGCATCGTGGCCGACATGTCTGAAACCGGCGCGCGGTTGACGCTCGCCAAGGACGCGAAGCTCCCCGAGGAGTTCGTGTTGGTCCTTACCGCGGACGGCCGCGGCCGACGCCGGTGC
>JBAVGI010000066.1:0-4294 GCA_049684755.1 Candidatus Sulfotelmatobacter sp. | reverse complement strand
TTCGCGGCGAATGCGCGATGTAGCCAACCCCTCGGTACCCCCGATAAAGCCGACGTGCCGGTGTCCCAGATCCTTCAAGTGCTGAATGAGCTGCCAGATCCCGTTGCGGAAATCGATGACGATATCGCTGATCCCCGGGGCAGTTCTGTAGTGGTCGGTAGTCACAACCGGAATCCGGTTCTGCACCAAAGATTCAAGCGCGGCCGTTTCGAGTTCCGAAGTCAGGAATGCCACGCCGTCAACCCTGCGGAGCAGCATGCGATGGATTGAGCGCTGTGTGCGGGTTTGATGAAAGTCCGTATTGGCTATCAGCAGTTCCAAATCGTTCTGGACCAGGACGCCCTCGAAGATCTTCACCAGCTCCATAAAGAACGGGTTTGTGAGGTCGGGAACGATGGCTCCGAAGATCTGGCTTTTCCCGTGCTTGAGGTGAACGGCACTCCGGTTGGGTACAAAGTTTACCTGTTGAATAATGCGTTGAATGCGTTCAGTTGTGTCGGGGGTAACCAGGGTTGAGCCATTGATGACGCGCGAAACCGTTGCACTGGACACGTTGGCGAATTTAGCAATGTCTCGGATGCTGACGGGCATACAACCTCAAAGCAGGCACGATAACTAAATCGATTGTACTGCCTGGCTGAATTAGGCGGGCCCGGGAGGATCGAAAGGAAGACCGAAAGAAACATCTTGACAACGTTTTCATTCGAGGTGTAGATTGCTTTCCGGATCGCACTTTTCCCCGATTTAATCGATTACATTCACAAAACAGAGCAGGTTAGGCGATCCGGTTTCCCTGTCCCATCGATTCGGAATTCTTCGTCAGCAAGGTTCCTAACCGGATACGAATTTTGTCAGGAGGCAAACGATGATGTCACGACGCGCACTGTGCTCCATAGTGCTTGTGTCCGCGCTTTTCCTAATACCGGCGCGGTTCGCATTCGCCCAACTCGACCAAGGAACAATCACCGGAATCGTTCAGGATCAGACCGGGGCCGTCGTCAGCGGCGCCAGCGTCACCTTGACCAACGTAGACGAAGGCTCGGTACTCAAAACAAGATCCGACCACTCCGGGATCTACGTCTTTTCCCCGATTAAGATCGGCAGCTACAGCGTTTCTGCCAGTGCCCCCGGATTTGCGACAACCACGCAAACCAACCTGCACTTGAACATTCAGCAACGGCTGAATGTAGTTATTGCTCTTAAAGCGGGCACGACGACCGAGACCATTACCGTAACTACCGAAGAGCCGCTGATGCAGACCCAGGAGAGCTCGGTCGGGCAAACCATGGATTCCCAGCAGATCAATTCCATTCCCCTCAACGGCCGCAACTGGCTGTATGTCGCACAGCTCGCGGCCGGCGCCGATCCGCCGGAGGGCTCACGCGGCCAGGGCAAGGGCGACTTTGACGCCAACGGCCAGCGTGCCGAAGAGAACAACTTCATCCTCGACGGCATCGATAACAACGCCAACGTCGTTGACTTCTACAACGGCGCCAGCTACGTCGTCCAACCCCCACCCGATGCACTGGCTGAAATGAAGGTCCAGACCAGCGACTACTCGGCCGAGTTCGGCCACTCTGCCGGTGCAGTGGTAAACGCCAGCATCAAGTCCGGCACCAACAACCTTCACGGCAGCGCCTGGGAGTACATCCGCAACACCGCATTCGACATCCATGACTGGGATGCCGAAGAGCTTCCTGTTCCCGCGTACCATGAGAACCAGTTCGGCGCCACGCTTGGCGGCCCCATCTTCAAGAACAAGTTGTTCCTCTTCGGCGACGCGCAGGCCAACCGCATCCGCTACGCCGAAACCACCACGGAAACTGTGCCCGACGCCCAGGAGAAGGCCGGCGACTTCTCTGAGATTCTGAATAGCAACCTCACCGGAAACGCTCCTGTGCAACTCTATTATCAGTCGCCCAATGCGGCGCCGGTAGCCATTACCAACAACTGCCTTGTAACCAGCCAATACTGCACCGCTTCCCAGGGGCTGGGTATCTCGCTCAACCCGACTGCTCAGAAAATGCTGAGCTACTACCCGACGGCCGGCGGTAACTCCAACGCCTCCGCGGGGCTGCTGTACAACAATTTCACCGAGGAGCGGCCGGTTGTTGACGATACCTTCCAGTGGGATGTCCGTATGGATTGGAACATTGGCTCTAAGGACACGGCGTACTCGCGTCACAGCTACTGGAACGAGGTCGGGTTGCATATTGCGCCTCTCGGCGACATTCTGGACGGCGGCGGCTTTGGTGACGATGGCCCTCAGAAGGACATGGGGCAGAGCTTCATGACCTCAGAGACGCACGTCTTCTCTCAAACTCTCACGAACGAAGCGCGCGTCGGCTTCACCTATCTGCACACGGGCTTCGAGCAGCCGAACGCAGCCGACCTCGGCTTTGCTGCTGCACAGGGCTTCGGGGGAATTCCAACTGCACCGCTCAACGGAGGCCTGCCTGGCGTCACTGTCGATGGCATCTCCGGTTTCGGCAGCCCCACCTGGGCCGCCACCGACGAGCATGAGAACGTATACGAGATCATCGACAACATCACCAAGATCAAGGGCAACCACTCGCTGAAGGCGGGCGTCAGCTTCGAGAGCATCCGCTTCTCGACCTTACAGCCGCAGCAGTCGCGCGGCACCTACACATACAACGGCGAGTACACCAGCAACTTGAACGCTGCCAACACCGGCTACGGCGTGGCAGACTTCCTGCTCGACATGCAAAACAGCGCGGGTCTTTCCAACGAAGTGACCAACGGCGATGCTCGCTGGGACAACGCCGTCTACTTCCAGGATGACTGGCGGCTGAATCAAAAGCTCACTCTGAATCTCGGCCTTCGCTGGGAGCACTTCCAGCCCTACCAGGATGTGGGCGGCTACCAGGCCTCGTACAACATGACCGGGCCTTCGTCGCTGGACACAACCACCGGGTATGGCAGCGGGAAGGCGCAGTACCAGGTTCCCGCCGAAGCCAAGGGCTATGCCGCTCCCATCATCGCGCAGTACGGCTTCGACAACGTTTTGGCAAAAGACAACATAGCACTCGTCTACTCCGGCGATCCGCATATTGTTAAGTCGCAGGACACCAACTTTGGGCCACGCGTTGGTATTGCGTTCTCGCCTGACTCCCGCACCACCTTCCGCGCCGGTTACGGCATCTTCTATGGCGGCCTGGAGAGCATCGGATATTACCCGAACCTGGGAGAAAACTATCCCTTCCAGTACGAAGCCAACTTCCCTGCGAACAGTTGCGGAACCTACAACTGCCCCACTGACGGCATCACGATCGGCAATGGCTTTGCGACGATTGTGGCCAACGGCTTTGCGTCGGACGTGGAAGATCTGGCCTTGCGTGGCTCCGATCCGACGGCTAAGACGCCCTACACCGAGGACTACAACCTCAGCATCGAGCGCGGTATCGGCAACGATCTCGCAGCAACCCTTGGCTATGTCGGCGACGTCTCGCGTCACCTGCAGGTTTTCCCCGATCCCAACAACCCTCTGGCATACGAGAACCCCGCCAATAGCACTCAGAACGCACGTCCTCTGCCTGACTTCGGCGGAACGTCATACACCTCGTATGCCGGCAGCAGTCATTACAGCGGCCTGCAGGCCAAGCTTGAAAAGCGCATGGCCCATGGCTATAACCTGCTTGCCACCTACACCTGGTCGCACTCGTTTGACGACGCCCCAACGCCTCTCGGCAGCACCGGCGACGGCGGGCTCCGCCAATCCAACCTGATCCCGATAAAGATGGATTACTCGATGTCCCCCTTTGACACCCGCCAGCGCTTCACCTTCAACGCGCTGTACGAAGTGCCTTTCGGGGCCGGCCGGCAGTACCTGAACACCAACCGTGCGCTCGATTACCTGATCGGCGGATGGTCGGCGAACGCCGTCTTCACTGTCCAGTCCGGCAATCCCTTCACGGTTTACACAAGCGGCATCAGTAATCCCGCCGGCAGCGGAACTCGGGCCATCAAAGTCAAGGATCCGTTTGCCGCCGGCGGAACGTTCAGCTCGCCTAATCCGTCGCTTGTTTCGAGTGTTAGTTGCGCAGCCTCGACCAAAAACCATGTCCATTGGTTCAATTCCTGCTCGTTTGAGAACCCGTGGGATGCCAACGATATTACCTATGAACCGAGCCATTACATTCCCAAATCGGCGAATGACCCCAACACTCCGGCCGGCGATTCCACGCCTCCATATGTTACGGACCTGACCTCGGTCCTCGGCTATTCGGGCGGCGTCCGCAACCAGGTGGAAGGGCCGGGATATGAGCGCGTCAAC
>JBAVGI010000065.1:0-1750 GCA_049684755.1 Candidatus Sulfotelmatobacter sp. | reverse complement strand
GCCGGGATTGGCTCCGGCGATCGCTCGGAACAGTTCGCGAGCGAGCAAGAGGTTCGCGATACGGGCGAGCACTTCGCCGTCAGAATCGCGGATGATAGCGAACGGCAGATCCTCTCTCATTTTGGGAATTGAACAAAAAGAGAACGATCAGTCAAGAATCTTGTGGATTTCAGCAATTAAGGATGCGGGATTGCTTGCTCTTACATAAGAGCAGCCATATGATCCTATATACTTAGTGAATCGAGGAAATTATGACAGACGAAAATTCTCCCCAAAGACGTGGGGGCCTAGCTCGGGCTGAGCGTCTTCCACCCGAACGAAAATCCGAAATCGGCAGACTGGGAGCGTTGGCTCGTTGGGGCGACAATGGCCTGCCGATGGCAGTTGACGAAGGTATCCTGCACATTGGGGAGGCCGTGCTGCCATGTGCGGTCTTAGACACGCAACAACGCGTTCTGACGCAAAGCGGCGTCATGACTGCGCTCGGGAGAGCCAGACAGGCGAAGGGGCGCCAGTATTATGACGGCGACGTCAACTTGCCGGCTTTTTTAACGGCAAAGAACCTTAAACCGTTCATTCCCAGTGAGTTATATGTGACGTCGAGCCAGATCGAATTTCGCAGAAAAGGCGGCGGAAGAGCGTTCGGCTATCCGGCGGAACTGCTCCCCAAGGTATGCCGCGTGTTTATCGACGCGGATAACGCTGGCCAACTAACGAAAGCACAGAAGCATATTGCCGAGCGTGCGCGCATTCTTTTGGACGGCCTCGCCGACGTCGGCATCATAGGTCTCATCGACGAAGCAACTGGCTATCAAGAAAAGCGTGCGAAAGACGATCTTCAGAAGATTCTTGCGGCATATATTTCGCCGAGCCTTCTGCCTTGGAGCGAGCGATTCCCTATCGATTTTTTCAGAGAGATGTTTCGTGTTTGGGGTTGGCCGTGGCCAGCTAACGAAACGGCATATAAGGGGCCGCTTGGGCCGAGATATGCTGGAAAGCTTATCAAGCAGCTCGTATTGGAAAACCTTCCGCCAGGGGTACTTCAAGAGCTGGAAAAGTTAAATCCTCCAAACGAAAAGTGGCAGCGGCGCAATCGGATGGGCCAGCTACTCACAAATCAAATCGGACACCCTCACGTCGATAAGCTCGTTGCGAACATGACCATGCTGTTTCGTATGTCCGACGACAAAGACGAGTTTTGGCAGCACTACGGTCGCGCTTTCAAGAAACCAACCCCACAGGGCGACCTATTCGACGACATTCATTAGTTGGACCGGGCCGGGTCTGGTGACGGGCGCGCCCCTATCCACGGAAGCTCCCGAGGGTCCAATCCCCTCCCGGTTCACCCCTTTGAATCAACGCCGCTTGGAAAAGGCAATACCGGATGTTTTCCCGCCATCGACGAATGAAATTCCCTTCTTCTCCAGCACAGCTTGAATTGCCGCTAGGTTGTTCGCAATCGGCTCCCGCCGCCCCGCCTCAAAATCTCGAATTGTCGAGTTCCCGACGTTCGCGGCGCTGGCAAGATCATCCTGCGACAGCCCCAGCCATGCCCGCGCCGCTCGGCACTGTTCCGGTGTCATGCGAACCGGATAGCAAAATAATTCGCAAACGTCAACGATTTTCGTTGACACCGACGCTATTAACGCTAATCAATGAGGTCAACGGAAAACGTTGGCCTTATGTCTCAGCAATTTCTCCTTTCCTCTGCGGCGCGTTCGCTCTCTTTGGCGAAGGTCGCGCGCATGTC
>JBAVGI010000064.1:0-1545 GCA_049684755.1 Candidatus Sulfotelmatobacter sp. | reverse complement strand
ATCCGCCCGATCTCGTGGCCAGCATCCATCACCGAACAGCCGACGAGATCGCTTACATAATTCCAGCCAGGCTGCAATTTCGAACGCTGGCCTTGCGGAACCTGCAATTCGCATCCGACCAGCGTTTCCGCCTGGGAAATCGAATCCACTCCCGCGAACTTAAAAACCAGCAATCCCTTGTGCGGCCAAAGCTCTTCCACTTCCAGTTCGCGGCGTTGAACTTCTGCCTCTCGCGGCAGCGCCAGCAACTTCATGCCAGGACTAAACCTGTCGGGAACCCGGCTGAAAATCTCAGCCGCAACTTCGCCGCGCCGGCCCTGCGTTTTCACCACCCGGGCCAGCGTAATAAACTCGCCGCTTGTTTCAGGATCGCGAATGGTCCGGTCCCCAGGCCTCGGCGTTCCGGTCGTTAGTCGATGACATCCAGCGTGTATCGCTTCCGTGTCCGCACGCCGGCAGCGCTCAACAGCGTACGCAAAGCACGTACGTTGCGTCCTTGCCGACCGATAATCTTGCCCACATCCGCTTCGGCAACTTCCAGTTCGATCACGTCGCCATCCAGATGATCGACGTAGACCTCATCGGGAGCATCGACGATCCACTTCGCGATCTTCTCGACGAGGGCGCTTACATTTCCGCTAGCTTCAGTCATGGGGATCAGTCAGTACGATGCCTACGCTACGGAAGCCGCTGGAGCAGCCGCAGGCTTGGCGTAAAGCTTCTCCACGCGCTCTGACATTTGCGCGCCCTTTGAAACCCAATAGTCGACGCGCTCGCGTTTGAACTCAATGCTGGTGGGATTGGTTCGAGGATTATAAGTTCCCACCACTTCCACCGGACGCCCATTGCGCGCGCGCGCCTTCTCGATCACGACAATGCGATAAAACGGTTGTTTGCGCGCACCCATGCGCGCCAGTCGAATCATTAACACAGAGATATATCCTTGTTCCGGAAGAGTCCGGCGAGGTCCAAACAAACATTTATTATGCAGGAGCTTAGCGGGAATGGCAAGCGAGGAACGGCAGTTGGCATCGCTTAACAACAGAAACCCCGGACCAATATTCAGCCCGGGGCGTTAACCTGTCCAGTTAAGCAACGATTATCGGTGACTGCAACACTCAAGTCAAGATTACTTGAGGAGGTCCCCTGTCCGGAACCTCCTCGGTCAGCTTTCCCTACCAGAACCGGGAGAGCTGTGGACCCGGCGGGACTCGAACCCGCACTTTTTAACTGGACAGGTTAACGTGCTGCCGTTACACCACGGGCCCCAAATAGACGGTAGGGGCTCACCATTCAAGAAGGCAAGTCCGTTCATCACAGTCCAACGATAACGATTCCCCATATGAAACGCGCGTTCGCGGCGAGTGATCACAAGATCCGAATCGCGACGGCGGGTAAACTGTTGCTAAACTCAGAGATTGGAGGAAACGCTTTGCAGTCCGTCTACATTCTCTCCGCCGTCCGCACGCCAATCGGCAAGTTTGGCGGATCGCTCGCCTCGCTAACCTCGGCCGACATAGGTGTAGTAGCCGCCAAGGCGGCGAT
>JBAVGI010000063.1:0-5287 GCA_049684755.1 Candidatus Sulfotelmatobacter sp. | reverse complement strand
GACATGCTCTGGCTGCGTTTGAGTTCTTCGAGTTCCGTATTCACCCGGGCCACGCAGGAGACCAGCCGGATCAGAGTACGGGCCACATCGGCGCGAAGGCTTTTCTCTTCAAGGAATCCGGCATTGTAAGCATCGGCTTCGGGCGCAGTCAGCGTCAGATTGAAGAAGCGCATCGGTACAATCTGGCGATACTTGGGATCGGCTACACGCACGAAGACGCGGATCGATTCCTCGACGCGACGTAATTTTCCTTCCTCAACCGAGATTTGCTGAGCCGTGATGGCCGGAGGCTGGAATGCTTGTGGCGCAGCGGGCACTTTTGCTGCAGCTACTCGCGCCGGTTTGGCTGCCGCCGCTGCCCCACCGGAAGCTGGTATGCCGCGTCCTGCACTGGGCGCCAGCAACGACTTGCGAATCGGTGGCCGTCGGTCGAGTTCTTTTTTCAGTTTCGAAACCCGCCGGAATTTTTCCAGCGCGCTCCCGTAATCGGCCTGCAGCATTTCTTTTTGTTCGATGGCGGCCACGTGCTCGACCGTCACTTCCACTCCATCGACCGTGCTCAAGATACTGCCGCCCATTTCGTCCAAAGCCTGCGCGAAGTGTTTGATTTCGCCCAAAGCCTTAGTAAATAGTTCATCAAACCGCGCGCCAAACGCGGCATTGTGAGCAGCGACCGTGGCCAGCACACCGGGATGATAGAAAGACGAATCCAGCCATCGTTTCAGTTCGCGTACTCGCGAAACGATCCCGGAATCCATTAGCGAATTGAAATCGCGATACCGTGCAATCTCTTCGCGCAGTGGGTCAAAGTTCCGCAGCAGTTGCACATGCTCTTCCGGCAATGATGGCACGTCGGTATCGGCGAGGATTTCGATCAAAGCGATTTCGAACGGAGAGAGAGGCAACGCGCCATCCAGTCCATAGCCTTGCTGCTGCCATTGGCCCTGGACACGAGGGTGGCGATAGAGAAAAGTTGAAATCAAATCGGTCTTGTCGCGATTGATTTCGCTTGGTTCACGTCGCCGCACAAAATAGCGCAGCAGCGCCTCAGCGACTTCCGAATCCGTGTCTGGAGTCAGCGCTTGCCGCAACATAGCTGGTGTAATAGCCATGTCCAGTACGTGCAGCCAGCGATACATCCGCGAGAGCGTCTCCGGCAGATCCCGATCGATGTGGCGGAGCGCAGATTCGTCGAGCCCGCCGGGCAGGGGAACCTCGCCACCGAGCAGATCGCGCAGCAGCTTCTGATAAAAACCCTGGACGGTTGCCAGGATTGCCAGCTCAAATTTAAGATCCTCGGCCAAGCACGCTCCGCGAGCGAGATTCTCCCAATTATTTGGAAAATTCTTTACTGCTGTCTAAGTAAAAAGGAATGTTACCGATGCCGCAAGTTACTACCGGAGCGACACTGTTACGCGCTGACATTCGCTTTCCGGAAGTGCATGAACTTCCGCGCGGTGAAGGTGTTTCGAGTCGCTTCGTCACAAGCCACGGCTTGTCGCCATAAGGAGGAACCCAGATTTCGACGAGCAGGGCACGGCAGAGTCAAACAAAAAGACCTCCGGGCAACGATTGTGCACGGCGCAGTTATTTGCCTTTCTTGGGTTTATTCTCTGCGACCCGTGCACTCACGAGCTTTTTCAGAAGAGTTGAGGGCAGAGGCCTCTCGGGTGCAAAACGGATGGTACCTTTCGCTGTCTCGAAATTCTTGAGGTCGTTCTTGAACTGTTTGATTGGTCCCGCTCCCGGGAAAAGACTGCAATGATTGGAGAAAGCCGCGAAACTCATCAGCATTCCGTTGTACTTAAACGTTGGAATGCCATAGCTGATGACCTCGGTCGCCTCCGGAGGAACAACCGTGCGAACGATCGCGCGAACTCTCTGCAAGGCGCTGCGGGACGGCTCGGGCAGGCGTTTCAAGTATTCGTCTACTGTCATTGGAACTTTTGTTGCCTTGCCAGATTTCGCTTGTTTCTTCACCCGGACGATCTCCTTATCAGCTTTAATATCTCGCGCGCTGCATTTGCGCCCGAGCCCCCTGTCAGGCCCGCGCCGGGATGCGTGCCGCTGCCGCAAAGAAATAGCCTTTCAATCGGCGTGCGATATTGTGCCCAGTCGAGCAACGGACGCATAGTGAAGAACTGGTCGAGCGCGAGATCTCCATGGAAAATCTGTCCACCCGTTAATCCGTAAACATCTTCCATATCCTGCGGTGTGATGATCTGATGATGCAAAATCATTTCAGGAAGGTTGGGTGCATATTGTGCGAGCGTCTGCACTACCGTTTGTCCAAGAGGTTTGCGCTGTTGTTCCCAATCTCCTTTCAACTTGTATGGCGCGTATTGCATGTAGATCGACATCACGTGCTTGCCTGCGGGGGCGAGCGTGGAATCAGTGAGCGAAGGGATCGTAGCTTCGAGATAGGGCTGGCGTGAGAAGTTTCCGTATTTCGATTCGTCGAAGGCTCGCTCCAGATAATCGATCTCGGGTCCAATGTGAATGCGCCCCTTGAGCGCTTCGCCGTCCCCATTCTTCAGGGCGGTGAAACTCGGTAGGCCGGAGAGCGCCAGATTCACCTTCGCGACGGTGCCGTTGCCGCGAAAATGCTGCAGCTTCTGCACGAAGTCAGGAGAAAGATGCGTGGAATCGGTCAGTTTGAGCAGAGTGCGCTTGGGGTCGGCATTGGAAATGACAGTGTTGGCATTGATCTCTTCACCGGTGCCGAGCAGCACGCCGGTAGCTGCTCCATCTTTGACGCGAATTTCAATTACATCGGCTTCGGTGCGAATCTCGACGCCCACTGCTTTCGCGGCCGAGGCCATAGCTTGTGTCAGCGCACCCATTCCGCCGGCAGCGGAAAACGCAGAGCCGGCCGGATGAGAATCTCCAGCGGCACGAATGAGCAATTGAAGGCTGCTGCCCGCCGACCACGGGCCCAGAAATGTTCCGAATATTCCGCGAGCCGCGATTACCGCACGCAGCAATTCGGTTTCGAAATACTCCGCCACCAGATCAGCAACGGCCATCGGTCCCCAGCGCAAGACGCGGTACATATCCCGCTTGCCGAGGTTGCGCAATGCGCGGCCGGTTTTGAGCATGCTCCAAAGATCGCCGCTACTGGGGTGATCGATGTCGGGCGGGGTAGTAGTCAGCGCTTCCGCGATCACTCTGCTGATCTTTCCGAGTGATTGTTCGAACTCAGCATATTTACCGGCATCCTTTTGCGAGAAAGCGGCGATAGCCTCGGCGGATTTATTTGTATCTTGATAAAGCGAAAGCGAGCGCCCGTCGGGCGAGAGCGCAGTCACGCAGGTCTCTAGCGTGAGGAACCTAAGGCCGTGTTTCTCCAGTTGCATGTCGCGGACGATGTCTGAACGAATCGGACCTGCGCTGTGCGCGAGCGTGGAGCAACGAAAGCCAGGATGAAATTCGTCGGTAATTGCCGCGCCGCCGACTTGCGCGCGGCGTTCGAGGACGAGCGGCTTGAATCCCGCTTTTGCCAAGTAGAACGCGGTGACCAGTCCATTGTGACCCCCGCCAATGATCAGAATGTCGCGCGTGCCCGTTGTCTTCATGGAGTGAATCTCGCGGTTGCACTATGAGAATGCTTTGCGCCAGATGAATGTGGGAAAGGGTGCAGGGGTCCTTCGACCGCGGTTGTCCTTCGCGCTTGGGGCGTGAAGAACAATCCTCGCTCACGATGACAAGGGGGAAGCATGTTAGGCAGCTCCTCCGAGGTCTTTCAGCATTTCTAACGCGGCCAGGCGTCCGGGCGCACCCATGATTCCGCCGCCAGGATGCGTAGCCGAACCACACATATAGAGATTTTGAATCGGTGTACGGAAGCGCGCGTAGCCGGGGGCTGGACGCAGGAAGAAAAGTTGCTCCAAAGAAAGTTCACCTTGAAAAATGTTACCTTCGCTCAGTCCCCATTCGCGTTCGAGATCGAGCGGAGTGATGACTTGCCGGTGCAGAATAATGTCTTTGATGTTGGGCGCATATTCGGCGATCGTATTCACCACAGTGTCGCCGAAAGCTTCTTTCTGATCGTCCCAATTGAGCCCGGGACGCAGCTTATAGGGCGCATACTGGACGAAGCAGGAGAGCACATGCTTGCCCGGAGGCGCGACCGAGGGATCCGTGAGCGAAGGGATCACCATATCAATATAAGGATGGCGCGAGAAGTTGCCGTACTTGGCATCATCGTACGCGCGCTCCATGTATTCCACGGAAGGCGAAATAGAAATGGCGCCGCGCAGGTGCGCGCCCGGTCCAGGAATGGCTTTGAAGTTCGGCAGCGCTTCCAGCGCCATGTTCACCTTGCCCGAGGACCCGCGGTATTTGAAGCGGTTAATATCTTCGAGGAAGTCGGCAGGAAGATCTTCGGCCTCAATAAACTTGTTAAATGTAAGGCGAGGATCAACGCTTGAGGAGATTGTGTCGGCGTAAATTTCGTCCCCGTTGGCTAGAACTACTCCTTTGGCTTTGCCATTTTTGACGATGATCTTCGCAATCGCGGCTTGAGTGCGGATCTCCACTCCAGCTTCACGAGCGGCATCCCCAATGGCGTTTGAAATTGCGCCGGTGCCGCCGCGCGCGAATCCCCAGGCGCGGAACGCGCCATCAATTTCTCCCATGTAGTGGTGGAGCAGAACGTAGGCGGTGCCGGGTGAGCGCACGCCGAGAAATGTTCCAATGATGCCGGAGGCTGACATCGTCGCTTTAAGCACGTCGGTCTCGAACCATTGATCGAGAAAATCGATGGCGCTCATGGTCATGAGCTGGACCTGATTGTATTTGTCGTAGCTCGACATGCCCTGGAAGCGGCGGCCGATGAAGAGCAGCTTCATCAGTTCGCGCGGATTGAGGGTGTTGGGGTCCGGCGGGACCATGCTGAGAATCGGCTTCACGAAGCGGCACATGGCTTGCATGGCTTTGCCGAATTCGTCGTAGGCTTCGGCGTCGACGCGGGAGTGACGGGCGATCTCGCGATGAGTTTTGCCGTGGTCATTCACGCGCCATAGATAATCGCCGCTGGGCATGGGCGTGAACGTTCCGTCGAGCGGGAGAATTTCGAGACCGTGGCGCGGGAGATCGAGGTCACGGATGATTTCCGGCCGCAGCAGCGAGACCACATAAGAGCAGACGGAGAACTTGAATCCGGGAAAAACTTCTTCCGTGCAGGCCGCGCCGCCAAGAATGTGTCGGCGTTCGAGCACCAGAACTTTCTTTCCGGCCCGCGCTAAGTAGGCAGCATTGACCAAGCCGTTGTGGCCCCCGCCGATTA
>JBAVGI010000062.1:0-21656 GCA_049684755.1 Candidatus Sulfotelmatobacter sp. | reverse complement strand
TTCGTACACAGCCTGAACATCCTCATCAAGTACGCGCGCATGTATGGCCCCGATCACAAGCGCACGGAAGCGCAGTTCGAGACTGCCTGGAACGAATTACAGCAGGGATTGCCAACGGCTGGGGAGGGCGGATTCTTGCTGGGGGTTTCCGACAACAAGCTGCTGCTGGATGGAGTTCCGCTGGAAGCGGGACAGACCGAACGCAGTTTTGGGCAGCTTTTGAGCACGGCCGGACTGGCCAGCCTGCACTTTTCCAAAGAGGTGACGATCGAAGACTTCGCCCGGCTGGTGCGAGCTTTCACGGTGGCTGGGTCGAAAGCCCAGGACGTAGCCAAGCAGATCAAAGAAGCGCTCAGCAGCGAAAGCAAGCAGAGCACGATCAAGATCAATGAAGTGAAGTTTGTGGCAGCCGATCCCCTCACGGGCGATATCAGCGTGGCGGCGCAGATCGCGGCGCAAACGCTGGGACCGGAATTCAAGCAATGGTTGAACGATCCGCAGAAGTTGCTGCAATTGATCGCAGCGGCCGAGGGCGCGAACGCTGGCGGCGGAGGCCAAGGGGTCGCGGGAGTTCCGTTCGGAAGCGTTCCGAATGTTGCCGGCCACTGGGTCGCGGGGCCGGGACCTGAAAGTGGAGCGGGCGCTGGAGCGGCAACCGCGCCAGCGTGGGAAGGTGGAGTAGTGCCGCTGCAGGAGGCCGAGGTGGTGCAAGCCATCCGTCTGCTGACTCGATTCGGGCAGGTGCAGGGCGATCCAAATGCCAGCCCGGAGGTTCTACAGAAAGAGCTAACCGAAACCGATCCGAACACGCGACTGAACCTGCAGCAGTTGCTGGGAAGCCTGGCGGCCAAAGTGACGACGGAGCAACAGGACACGCCGCTCCTTATGAAGGCCGCGGAGCACATGGCGATCCGGTTCGCGCTGGAGCGCTATTCAAAAGGCGAAGTGAAGGTGAACGCCGTGCACCAGATGATGGAGCACATGAGCCGGCAGATGGATTCGCTGCGCCAGATTCTGAAGTTGCAAGAAGAGAAGATGAATAAGGCCGGCATCCTGGTGGAGTCTCATGCCGACATCCTGGACCGGATGTTCTGGGCCGAAGTGCCAGAGTCCGGCAAGAAGACGGTTCTACTTTCTCATGAAGCTCCGTGTGTGCCGCCGCGCAACCTGCGGCAGTTCGTGGAAGTCCTGCTCGACCGCGACGATAAGCAGACATCCGCAGAAATTCTCAACAATTACTCTGGCTGCCTGGGCACCAAGGAAATAGAGGCTCGCCGCAAAGTCGCGATTGGATTGAGCCAATTGGCTGATCTTTACGCGAGACTGGGTGGCGAAGCAATGGGTGGGGCCATCCGCAAAGTTGCCGAGCAGCTGTGCGTGGAAAAAGACGCCGAACTGCAGAGCCTGCTGAGTGCCGCTTTCGTGAGGCTCAGCCAGGAATCCAGTGCGGCCAAAAACTATCAAGCGGTAAATGCGGTATGCGCCGGGATGGAAATGTTGCTGCAACAGCGTCCCGTCATGGTGAATGATCTGCGGCCCAGAGTCGGAGTGGAAAACCGGATCCCGGAGTTTATTGAGGAAGCATTGCGCTGCGATCCGGTGCCGGCGGACCTGCTGGTAGTCTTGCGCAGGACTTGCCAAACCGGGGCAGAGCACTTAGCTGACCGGTTCTTCCGCTGTATGCGACGTGACGAATGCGATCGCATGATCGAACTGGTGAAAGAGATGGGATCTCCGGCCCTGACTCAACTGCGGGAGATTTTACGGACCGGGCAGCCCAGACAGGCATCAGCCGTGGTTGGATTGTTGAGCCGGCTCGATGTAGGCACGTTGCTCGAGCTGCTGCCCATGCGCTTGCCTGAGTGGAACCGGTTTTACCACGATATCGTAGTCCGGCAAATCGCTTACGGCGCCGCGATGGACCGGGGGCGAACGCTGCTGGAGTTGGCAGAAGTGCTTGATTCGGTAGTATTGCCGGAAGCCATTGATGAAATAGGAATGAGCGGCGATCTGACTGCGGCGCATCCTCTGATCGCCATGGCGAAACCGGGAGAAGCTGCTTCTCGCTCGCCGTTCGTGCAGCTGAAAGCCATTGAATCTTTGGGCCGGTTGAAAGATGCGGAAGCAGTGACTCTTCTGCGCGAGATTGTAGAGACAAAAAAGCGGTTTGGATGGATTCATCACCGCGAACTTAGAATTGCCTCAGCCCAGTCTTTATCCAAAACGGATCCGCGCTATAGTGCCCAGATTCTCTCTGATAGCGGCATTGAGCCGGCGGAACTGGCGATCGCGCCTTTAGATACGGCTCCAGCATGCCCTTGGGTGAGGCAACGCCGCTACGAGCGAATGGTTCTCTCGCGTACCGTCGCCGCAACCATTGGCAGTTCGTGGGGGAAATCGAAAATTCTGATCCGCGAGCTGAGCCTGGGCGGCGGAATGGGCACGAAGGAAGATAATCTTCGAATCGGCAGCGAGGCTGATCTGGAAATCTCCCTTGGAATGCGCTCAAAGATTCGAGCCCACGTCTTGCTGCGCCGAGCACGCGTGAACGAAGTGGGATTTGAAATTGTCAATACCGATCTCGAAAGCCGTTATCGTCTGCGCCGGCTCCTGGTCGACGCCCTAAGCCACACTCCACAAAAGAAAGAACCGGATTGGGGCGGAGACCGGAAAGGCTAGATCAACATCGTGGATCAAGCATCGCCGAAAGGAAAAGCCTCTGCCAGAGCGGAGGCTTTTTCCTTTTTCGAAACTCTAATCGAGATATCTACTTCACCTTGGCGAAGATGATCACCAGCGTGTAAAGCGCAAGCGACTCGATCAGGGCCAGGCCCAGAATCAAGGCCAGCTGAATGCCGGGACGAGCGGCTGGATTGCGTGCCAGGCTCTCTGCGGCGGAGGCCGTCGCCTTGCCCTGCGCCAGCGCGCAGATGCCGGAAGCAAAAGCCATGGAAAATCCAGCGGAAATGGCAACCCAGTTGACTCCGCTCTCGGCTCCGCCCTGCGCGAAAGCCGGGACGGCGAACGAAAGCACGGAGAGTACCATAAACAACTTGCTTAACTTACTCATTGTGTTTCTCCTCGTATGAAATACCGCCAGTGGGTGGTTGACGCCATACCTTGCAGACGCCCTCACGCTCGCGGCTAAATTCTCCAGACAGATTCAAGACTCTAATGCTCTTCCGATACCGCCCCTTGCAAATAGACCGTGGTCAGAAGGACGAAAATGTAGGTCTGCAGCAACGACACGCCGATATGAAGTCCCAAAAATATAATCGGAACTCCGATCGGAACCAGCGAAAAGAAAACCAGCGTAACCATATCCCCGGCATACATGTTAGCGAAGAGACGGATGGTCAGGGACAGGACGCGCGCAAGATGGCTTATTATTTCGATGGGCAACATCAACAGCGCTAAGGGGATTCGCAGAAAAATCGACATCGTTGGATCTGAGGGTCCAAGGAAATGTTTCAGATAACCAATGCCTGCGTGCTTAAATCCCTGAGTCTGGTAGTACACGAAGGCGCAAATAGCGCAACCCAAGGGAACGACGGGAATGGCGGTCGGGGATTCGAAGCCGGGAATCACACCGATCAGGTTGCAGAATAAAATGAAAAAGCCGAGCGCAGCCAGGAACGCGGTATAGGGCTCGCTGTGGTGGCCGATGATCTCGTCACTCTGGCCCTGAATGAACCCCTCAACGCCTTCGAAGGCATGCTGCAGCGGGCCGGGACGATCTACCGAAAGTCGCGAGCGGACGAGGAGGAACAGAATCAGCAGAAATGCGAAAACCAGAAGCTCCATGGCGAACGAATCAGGAATGGGAGTCGCCGGGTGCCTGGGTTGGATATGCAATGCCCGCAGCAACGAGGTAACCGGGCCGCCGAAAAGCCGGTTCAGGAGTGCGGTGAACCAAAGTTGTTCATGCATAAAATTGTCGCCCAGCTTTTTCGCGCCCGAAGCGCTAAATTCCACGGGCCAGCGCGGCGTACAGTTCGTACATCGCTTCGCAGCCGATCGCCGCCACAGGCAAAAATAAGCCCGCAAGAAGCCCATTCAGGCTCGCGGGTGAAACAGCCAATATAACATACGCGCCGCTTGCCATTAAAACGTAGCGCAAGAAAAACCGAAATACAATTCCTTGCCCGGATTGCGCTTCGGCCGCGCCGGTGGCGCGATCGACAAAGCCCGCGATCGCTCGCTTCAGCCAGTAAAAGTTGAGATAGGCAATGGCACAACCAAGGGCAAAACCGGCGGCGGTTCTCACCCCAAACCTAAGCCAGGCGGTCGCAACCAGCAGAAGGGCCAGCACTACCATGTAGCGGCGAATGCGGTCGAGAGCGCCAGAGAAGAAGTTCTCGGCCCTAATGTTCTGTTTGGATCCATCGCTGAGATTCACTTCGTGTCACGCACAACGGTTCGAATCAGTTCGATGAAACCTGCCGCGATTCCCAAAAGGATGCCGGCTAAATAGAGCCACGTAGTATGTAGCCAGTGGTCGAGCGCCAACCCGACCAGCCATCCAGCGACGAGGGCCGCAGGAAAGATGAACGCCAATTGGCTATAGCGCGCGGCTTGAACCCAGAAGTTTTCTTTGCGACCGGAATTCTCCTGTTGCGGATCGACCGGAGGTTCGTTTGTCGGCGACTTTGAATTTGAAAACATTAGGATTGTCCAGCCGCGACCAACTCAGGCAAAATCCTGTCGCATTTGAATTGCCCGATTCGGATGGTCGTTTGTGGCTGGTAAAAGTTTACCGCAAGCCAGAACGAGGCACGCCGCGTCTTTACTGCACGCCGATGCCAGCGAGCAATCCACCATCGACAAGGTAATCCCCTCCGGTGCAGAATCCCGCCTTGTCTGAGGCCAGAAATGCCGCCAGTTCCGCGACTTCTTCCGCGGTGCCGATACGCCCCAGCGGATGCGCCGCGCCAAAGCGCGAGAATGCTTCTTCTACCGGCACATCGGGCGAGAAGTTTGCCGCCGAACGGGCCAGCATTGGCGTGCGGATCGAACCCGGGCTAATCGAATTGACTCGGATGTTGTCGGCGGCATGATCGAGAGCAAGAGCGCGCGTCAAGCTGTGAATCGCTCCCTTGGACGCGGCGTATGCGGCGACGCCTCGCTGACAGGCATGCCCCTGAACGGATGCGAGATTGATAATCGACCCACCTCCGCGCTTTTTCATCTCCGGGATGCCGAAATGCGCCATCAGATAGATGCTGCCCACGTTCACCATCATGCAGCGATTCCAGGTCGCAAGATCAGTTTGCACAACCGTGCCAAAAGGATGAATCGCCGCTGCATTGACGATGATGTCGAGCCCACCAAACTGGCTGACCGTCTTCGTGACGATCGAGCGCACTTGGTCAAGATCGGTCACATCGCAGTTCTCAACCTGAAGGCTTAATTTAAGTTTTGCCGCATCGTGAGACAGTTCCTGGTTTGCTGCTATTTCAATGCCACAGGCAACCACTTGAGCAGCGTCCGCCGCAAAGCGCATCGCGATCGCGCGGCCGATTCCCGTAGTACCCGTGACCACTGCCACTCGACCGGCAAAGTCATTCATAGAAGTTGTATCCTCACATCGCGCAACCCACTAATCGGCTAATTCAGGAATTGCATGCTTCAAACCGCGCATGACTCCGCGCAGTTCGGCCAGGCCTTTCAATCTTCCCACCAACGAGTAGCCAGGATTTACTTTCTTTCCGATGTCGTCGGCCAACAGGTGTCCATGGTCTGGGCGCATGGGAATTTCGTGATCTACCCTTCCCGCTTGCCGCCGGCGCGCTTCTTCTTCGAGAAGTATGAGAATCACGCCCACCATATTGGAACTTTCGGAAAGGTGCTCGGCCTCGTGAAAAGATCCATCCGCCTCTCTCGTCACCTGCCGAAGGTGGGCAAAATGGATGCGGGCGCCGAACTCGCGAGCCATGGCCAGCAGGTCGTTATCCGCTCTTGCTCCAAATGAACCAACGCAAAACGTCAGGCCGTTTGCCGGTATATCGCAACCGCTAAAAATCGCCCGCACGTCCTCGGCCGTGGAAACAACGCGCGGCAGACCAAACAGCGGCCACGGTGGATCATCCGGATGTATGGCGAGCCGGACTCCAAGTTCCTGCGCCACCGGAACAACCTCGCCTAAAAATGCAATAAGATTGCTCCGCAAATCAGCGCCCGTCATTTCTTGATAGTCTGCGATCAAGCTGCGAATCGTTTCTCGATTGTACGAAGCCTCGGCTCCTGGGAGTCCAGCAATGATTGTGGATTCCAGATCGTTCTTGCGGGCCTCTGACATGGAATCGAAGCGAGCCCGCGCCGCACGAATCCGTTCGTCCGAATACTCGGTTCCAGCATCTCTACGCTGAAGAATGAATAAGTCATACACTGCAAAGTCCGCCGCATCAAAGCGCAGAGCGTAGCCGGTGGCAGGCAGACGCCATCGCAAATCTGTTCTCGTCCAATCGACGACCGGCATAAAGTTGTAGCAGATGACTGGGACGCCGGCCTTGGCGACTGCGGCTAGAGAGTCCTTCCACGCATCGATGAAAAGCTGGTACGGTCCAGATCGAAGCTTGATCGAATTGTGGATGGGAATGCTTTCCACTACTGACCAGTCGAAACCCGCGGCGACAATCTCGTCCCTCCTCGTCAGCACGTCGTGCCAAGGCCACGCTTCGCCACGATAGAGATGGTGCAGCGCGGTGACGATGCCCGTAGCTCCCGCTTGCTTTATGTGATCGAGAGGGACCGGATCATTCGGTCCAAACCATCGCCACGTTTCCTTCATGTCTTGATGTCGCCCTTCGTCTCCGTCGTAGCATTCTTTAGCGCGTGATGCGCGCCGATTCCCCGCGCATTACCGACTCGACTTCGGAAAGCGTTGCCATGCTCGTGTCTCCGGGAGTGGTCATCGCCAGCGCGCCATGCGCAACCCCGCACCGGACGGCCCATTCAGCGTCTTTGCCCGCAAGTAAACCATAGATCAAGCCCGAGGCAAACGAATCGCCTCCACCGACGCGGTCCAAGATTTCTATTGGCCGTTGCGGAACATGGATGATCGCTCCTCCACACAATGCGATTGCACCCCAGTCATTTTTCGTCGCCGTGTGCGCAGTACGCAGCGTGGTCGCAATCAGCTTGAGGTTGGGGTAAAGATCGGCGACACGACGCAGCATGGAATCGTAGCTTGCTATTTGCAGATCGCTGAAGTCGGGGCTGACGCCCTCGATCGCAATCCCGAGGGCCGCCGAAAAATCTTCTTCGTTGCCGAACAGAACATCGACTTGCGACACCAATTCACGGTTCACCTCCTGCGCCTTTGCTTTGCCGCCAATTCCCTTCCATAAAGAATCTCGGTAATTCAGATCATAAGAAACCACCGTGCCTGAACTCTTCGCCGCCTGAACGGCGGCCATCGCCACCAACGCCGACGACCCAGAGAGCGCAGCAAAAATTCCGCCGGTATGCAACCAGCGCGAACCCTGTGCCGCAAAAATGTTTTCCCAATCGAAATCGCCGGGGTGGCAGTTCGCGATAGCAGTATGTCCGCGATCCGAACAACCCACCGCTGCGCGCACACCGAAACCTCGCTCAGTAAAGTTCAAACCGTTGCGCACATTCCTGCCAATGCCGTCGTACGGCATCCAGTGGATGAGCGAGGTGTCGACGCCTCCCTGAAGAATCAGATCTTCGAGCAATTGGCCGATTGGATTCTTGGCAAATGCAGTCACCACAGCGGTTCGCATACCGAAGCAGTGTCGCAGTCCGCGAGCGACGTTGTATTCTCCGCCTCCTTCCCACACGCGAAAGGTTCGCGCCGTGAAGATGCGTTCCTCGCCGGGATCGAACCGCAGCATCACTTCGCCCAGACTGACGCAATCCCACTTGCAGCTTTCCGCCGCTTTTAAATTGATCGGAATCATAGCCCAGCATTCTAGCTGTTTCGCGTGCGGCTTGTTTGCTTATGCCGTTGGATGGCACTAACTTTGATGGATCAGCCCACAACGGAGGCCAAGCGGCGCAGCGTATAATCGCGGCGAAAGAAAATCGAGAGTGAAGATTCTAAGATTAAAGACCGCGGTAGTTGAGGGCAACTTCGATTGGACTTTTGTCCGCATTGAAACGGACGAAGGGATCCGCGGCCTGGGTGAATGCTTTTTTGCTCCCGGGCTAACCTGCATTCTGCGCTCGCTCGAACCCTTGCTGATCGGCGAAGATCCTCGCGACATTCACCGGCTGTTTCGTAAGCTGCAGCTCGCGACTTCAGGCGCCGGGTCGGTCGCAGGCATCGTGTACAACGCGATCAGCGGAATCGAAGCGGCGCTTTGGGATGTGCTCGGCCAATGGCTCGACGCGCCAATCTATCGCTTGCTGGGGGGAAAGTTTCGCGATCGAGTTCGTATCTATGCCGATTGTCACGGCGGTGAAGCGCTGGAAAGCCTGGATGAAGTCTTGCGTTCCCGGGCCGCATCATGGGAGCCACAAGCGCCAGCTCACACCGCACGCAATTACTTTGGAGAGGCCGGCGAAGGATCACCTGCATCGCCTGAGGACTTTCGTCGCCAAGCCCTAAAGAAAAGAGCGGAGGGATTTACCGCTCTTAAGTTCGATCTGGATGTGGCCGGCACCGAAGGGTCCGATCCTCACAATCGAGTGCTGAACAATCGCGCTATCGATCACATGGTAAGTTTGATCGGCGCGGTCTACGATGCGGTGGGAAAGGATACCGACATCGCAGTCGATTGCCACTGGCGCTATAACGCCAGCGACGTGGTAAAAGTCGCGCGCGAACTAGAACCGTTCCGTCTACTATGGCTCGAAGATCCGGTTCCCCCCAACAATACTGCCGCCCTTAAGGAAGTGAGTTCGAAAGTGCGCGTGCCGATCGCTACCGGCGAGAATCTTTTTCTGTTCGAAGGATTTCAGGAAATCATCGCGCAGCACGCGCTCAATATTGTGACTCCGGATTTGCAAAAAGTTGGCGGTTTGGCCGTCGCGCAAAGCATCGCGCAGTTCGCCGATGTGCATACCATGCCGGTCGCTCCGCACAATATCAGCAGTCCAGTTGGCACTCTGGCTGCGGCTCACTTTTGTGCCGCGATCCCAAACTTTCTGGCCCTCGAGTTTCACGCTTCGGATGTGCCCTTCTGGAACGATCTGGTGGAAGGATTGCCGACATCCGTGATTCAGAAGGGTTTCATTTCCGTGCCGGAGAAACCCGGTCTCGGAGTCACATTAAATGAAGGTGTCGCCCACCGTTATGCTCGCAAGGGTGAGCCGTTTTTTGCATGAATGGGTGCGAGGTGTTCGAAAATTTATGTCCATGGCGAAGATAGAAGTCTTACGAAGAATCATCGATTCGGGCTTGGTCGCGGTAATTCGCGCGGAGGACCCGACTCAAGCCGCTCGAATCGCGGACGCCTCCGCACTCGGAGGCATCGGTGCCCTGGAAATCACATTTACCGTCCCAGGCGCGGCGGAAGTGATCGCGCATCTTACGAAAAAATGTTCCAAGCAGATTTTGCTGGGGGCGGGTACGGTTCTCGATCCGGAAACCGCGCGCATTGCGATTCTCGCTGGAGCGCAATTTGTAGTCAGCCCTGCGGTCAACCTCGAAACCGCGCGTCTCTGCAATCGTTATCAAGTACCCTATATGCCGGGAGCTGCAACCATCGGCGAAGTGATCGAAGCCATGGAGTGCGGTGCTGATATCGTGAAGGTCTTCCCTGGCGAAATACTCGGGCCGGCATTCGTCAAGGCCGTAAAAGGTCCGCTTCCTCAGGCACAACTTATGCCCACTGGAGGAGTGAGCCTGGAGAATGTCGCCCAATGGATCAAGGCCGGTTCAGTTGCCATCGGAGTGGGAGGAAATCTGACTGCTGGTGCAAAGACCGGAGATTTCGACTCCGTCACACAGCTCGCAAAACAGTTCGTGGAAAAAGTCAAAGAGGCGCGCGGCCAATGAGCACAACGAAGGCATGGGACTCGGATGACGAACTTTTTGCTATCGTGCAGCGTGAGCTGTTTACCTGCGTCGTGGGCGATGTGATGGACAAACTGGAGCTTCAGCACCAGTTTCTTCCGCCGCAAATTCAACCTCTTCGTCGGGATATGGTTGTGATCGGACGCGCAATGCCAGTTCTGGCGGTAGACGTATTTGCCGAAAAGATTTCCGGCAGCGCAAACAAGCTGATGGACAAGCCGTTTGGCTTGATGCTCGAAGCGCTCGACGACCTCCGTAAGAATGAAGTCTATGTGAACACCGGCGCCTCCCCCCGAAACGCATTATGGGGTGAACTGATGAGCACACGCGCCCGCAAACTCGGAAGCCGGGGTGCGGTATTGAATGGATATGTGAGAGATACAAAGGCCATTCTGAATATGAATTTCCCGACCTTCGGCTTTGGTTCGTACGGACAAGATTCCGCTCCGCGCTACAAAGTCGTCGACTTCCGCATTCCCGTCGAAATTGGAGCGGTGCGCGTCCGCCCGGGAGATATTCTTTTTGGTGACATCGATGGAGTTCTCTTGGTTCCTGCCGAAGCTGAGGTTGAAGTGTTCACCCGAGCGCTCGAAAAGGCCCGCGGTGAGAAGACGGTGCGGAAAGCCATTGAAGAAGGCAGCAGCGCAGTGGAAGCTTTCGAGAAGTACGGAATCATGTAAACAATAATGGGCGCATCGACTGCAAAGCCGTTATCTCGCCAACAACAGGTACGGAGTTTTCTTCAGAACAATAGTTTGGGAGCTTGGATTGCCTGGCGGCCCGACGAACTCCTGATGCTCTCCGGTTATTTTCCCTTCTGGGGTGCATCGTTGCTGATTTATTTTGCCGACGCCGACCCCTTGCTGTTCATTCCTCAGATTGAACCGCGCGATCATATTCCCGATTGGTTGCGGGTAAAAGAGTATCCCTGGGGCGATCTCAAATGCTCCGATCCATATTCAGCACTGGTGTCGGCGGTTGCTGATGAGCTCGCCAAAGTACATCTCGATGCTGAGCAGGTAGGCATGAATCCTGGTGCCTCCCGCACTTCTCTTCCGATTCAAGCGGCCGAGCAAATTCCTATCCCCGAGGATTTTGCGAAACAGCTCTCAGTGCTCACGGCAAAGCCGATTGCTCAGCGTCAATCGGCTTTTGTGGATCTTTATTTAAGAAAAACTGTAGATGAGATCCAAGCGATCCGTTTGGCGAACCAAGTCGCCAATCGTGGGCTGGAGGCCTTTTTCGGAAATCTAAACCTCGGAATTACAGAGGCTGATAACGCGGCCGCTGTTGAGTCAGCGATTTATCGACAGATCGGCCGGGATGGAATATTTCACTCTCGCGCCTGGGCCATGGTCCAATCGGGTCCCAACAGCGCCCACGCCGGACAATTCAATCGCTCAACCGGACGGCGTTTGCAGGATGGCGACTTGGTCTTGATCGAACTCGCAACTTGCGTGAACGGTTACTGGAGCGACCTTACGCGCACCGGCGCGGTCGGCTCCCCGCAGGCTGAGACGGCTGAAATACTGGCTCTTGCCGAAGCTGCGCAGCAGGTCGCGATCGATGGCGTGCGCGCAGACGTTTCGGCTGGTCACATTGATGCACTAGCCAGAGACAAGATTGCAGCGCAGGGACTCTCATCTTTCTTCCCCCACCATACGGGTCATCACGTTGGCTTCCGCTATCACGATCCCGGATTTCTAATCGCACCGGGAGTAAATGCGAGGCTTGAATCCGGCATGATTATTACGATTGAGCCGGGAATATATGTTCCCGAGCGTGGCGGAGGCGCGCGGATCGAGGATAATCTACTGGTCACTGAGACAGGTTGCGAAGTGCTTTCCAGAGTGGAGGCGAGCCAGAATTCATGATCAGTATTGATCTCTCGGGCAAGACCATTCTAATCACCGGCGCTTTGGGCGCAATCGCGGAGCACATGGTTCGAAAGCTTGTCGAAAGCGGTGCCACACTGGTGCTCACGGACATCAAGGCGGCGGATCAAGCTGAATCGACGCTGCATGAATGGCGAATCCCGTCTTCGTCCTATTCCTATTTGCCCGCTGATATTACCGACTCCGGCCAAGTGGATCGCATCGTAAATACCGCCTTCGAGAAATTTCCGAATATGGATACGGTTATTGGCCATGCCGGGGGCTGCGGCTTGCATCCTTTCGCCAGCACATCGGAAGCCGACTATGAGCGCATCTTCCGCTTCAATTATTTTGCGCAAACCTATCTGGCTAGGTACGTACTCACGCGCTGGATGCAACGTAAGATTGCGGGTCATCTGATTTTTACCTCTTCTTATGTAGCTCGAATGCCACACACACAGATTCCTTCCTACTCATCTGCGAAAGCGGCGCTTGAAAACTTCGCACGTAGCCTGGCCCTCGAATATGCCATAACCGGAATTCGGGTAAATGTGATTTCGCCGGGAAACGTTGCGGCGGGAAGTTCGCTGAAAGTGTTTGACGAAGATCCCGCCTACCGGGAATTTGTTCTTCGTGTTTCACTCGGGCGAAGAAATAGTCCTGAATCAATAGCAGACGCATTCGTCTTTCTATGTTCGCCGCTGGCCAGCGAAATTAATGGACAAATTCTCAGCCCGGATTACGGCGCAGGCATCGGGAATCGGTTATGAAAATCGGTCTGGGCCTTTACCGTCACATGCTAACGCGCGATTACTAC
Source organism: Candidatus Sulfotelmatobacter sp. (assembly GCA_049684755.1). Classification (GTDB taxonomy): domain Bacteria; phylum Acidobacteriota; class Terriglobia; order Terriglobales; family Acidobacteriaceae; genus Sulfotelmatobacter. Next base: position 8,980 of record JBAVGI010000062.1, on the reverse strand, counting down.
GACTTCGCACGCCAGGCAGGATGTACTCACGTGGTGGTTCATCTCGTCGATTACTTCAATCAGGGCCCCTCCAACCGGCGTAACAACCAGCCCACTGGCTCAAAATACGAAGCCTGGGGAGTTGCTGGAGATCCCGATCATCTCTGGACGGTAAAAGAACTGACGAGCCTCCGCGGCGAAATTGAAGATGCGGGGCTGGTTCTGGCAGCGATTGAGAACCTCGATCCCGCGCACTGGCATGATATTTTGCTCGATGGTCCGCTGCGTTCACAACAGATCGAAAAAGTGAAAACAATCATTCGCCGCATGGGCGAGGCCGGGATTCCGGTGCTCGGTTACAACTTCAGTTTGGCAGGCGTATGCGGCCGAGTGACGGCCCCCCTGGGACGCGGCCACGCGATCACGCTGGGTATGGATGGCCCCGCGGAAGAGATGCCCATTCCAAACGGAATGATCTGGAACATGATCTACGACCGCAACGCGCCTGTGGGTGCTCTGCCCTCGATCTCGCATGCGGAACTCTGGCGCCGCCTGCAAAGATTCCTGGAAGAAGTTATGCCGGTCGCCGAGGCATCGGGGGTGAGACTCGCGGCCCATCCCGACGATCCTCCCATGCCGACGATGCGACGGCAGCCGCGCCTCGTCTACCAGCCGCACATGTATCAAAGATTAATCGACCTGGCTCCCAGCCGCTCTAATGCCCTGGAGCTTTGCGTGGGAACTCTCGCCGAGATGACGGAAGGGAATATTTACGACGCGGTGGATCAATACAGCAAGCAAGGCAGGATTGCATACATTCATCTTCGCAATGTCGTGGGAAAGGTTCCGCATTATCGCGAGACGTTCATCGACGAAGGCGACGTCGACATGATCCGCATTCTCACGATTCTGCACCGCAACGGATTCGATGGCGTCCTCATTCCCGATCACACTCCCCAGATGACGTGTTCCGCGCCCTGGCATGCCGGCATGGCGCACACGCTCGGTTATATGCTCGCAGCGAAGGCGATGATTGAATCTTCGCAACCACACAGCCCGGACCTGGCAGCCATTCATGAAGGCGACTAGCCTCAACCATCTTTCTGATCCAGCGTATTCGCGCGGCCCGCTCGTCATTGCAGCCACGGTCTCCACGCTCGGAGGCTTGCTGTTTGGTTACGACAATATCGTGATCAGCGGCGCCATTGGATATTTAAGCCGGTTCTTTCATTTGGACGCGGTGGGAATCGGATGGGCCGCCGGCTGCGCGCTGGTCGGATGCATTGCGGGTTGCGCCGCCGCGGGAGCTGTTGCCGATTATCTCGGCAAGAAAAAGGGTCTCGCGCTGTGCGCTGTTTGTTTCGCTTTATCTTCCGTCGGAATGATATTCGCTGCGAATCTCCATCAGTTTGTTTTTTGGCGGTTGCTTGGAGGGGTAGGCATCGGCGCTGCCTCAGTGATTTCTCCGAATTACATTGCTGAGATTGCCCCCACCCGGGTTCGCGGCCGCTGTGTCACGCTTTACCAGCTGGGAATCGTGGTCGGAATTCTTGCGGCCGTTTTCGTCAACATGCTCATTCAGCGCATGGGCGACGAAGCCTGGAATGTAACCACGGGCTGGCGCTGGATGTTTTTCGCCGGACTTGTGCCGGCGGTGCTTTTCGGATTGATGATCCTGTCCGCGGTCGAAAGTCCACGCTGGCTCATGAAAATGGGACGCAGCGATGAGGCCGGCGATGTGCTCGCCAAAATCAATGGCTTAGAGGCTGCAAAACGCGAAGCGGCTGAAATCCAGAATTCGCTGGCGACTGAGGAGGGCCACATCTCGGAACTCTTCACCACTTTCCGGCGCCCGCTGCTGCTTGGCATCATGCTGGCGGGATTGCAGCAGATCAGCGGCATCACACCGGTATTTTCTTTTCTACCGGAGATTTTTCGCTCCGCCGGAACCGCGACTAGCGACGCATTCTTCCAGTCGGTGCTAGTGAGTCTGATCAATCTCTTGTTTACGCTGTTCGCTCTCTGGCTGGTAGATCGTGCTGGACGCAAAACTTTAATCCTCGCCGGCACTGCCGTTCAGTTTATTTCTTTTGCATTGGTCGGCTGGTTCTATCACATCCACGGCAGCGGGCTGGCGGTTTTGATTTGCGTAATGAGTTTTGTCGCTGGGCATGCCTTCGGCAATGGCGTGGCCTGCTGGGTCATCATCTCGGAGATTTATCCGACGAAAGTTCGCGGGCGCGGCATGTCGATCGCTACTACCGCGCTATGGCTGGTAGGCTACTTAGGTAATCAGCTGTTTCCGATCATGCAGAAACATCTGGGATCGGACGGCACTTTCTGCTGTTTCAGCGGCGGCGCATTATTGACGATCATTCTGGTCGGCTGGCTGATTCCCGAAACCAAAGGCCGTTCGCTGGAAGAAATCACAAAACTTTGGACACAGGAAAAAGTCGTTATGGCAAGATAAATCGGCTGGCTAAACGTGGGGGCCTTACGCATGAAGATGATTTCAGATTATTTATTTTTCCTCTCAATGCTCGTTGTTGCCGGATTTTCCCAGGTTTCAACCCTCGCGGGATATCGATCCTTACAACTGGATGCCAGCAAAGCAATCGGGGAGATCCGCTCGTTTCAGGGACTGAATGGTCCGCCGAGTCCGGCGATGGCGGGACTTCCAAATCTCATCGAGCAATATAAAGATCTTCGTATTAATCAGGTTCGAACGCACGACGCAATGGGTCCTTCGGAAATCGATTCGAAGTTCGTGATCGACAACGGAGAACTCGCATGGCTTATTCCGAATAACGCACAGCGCGCCGGAGTGGTGGAGGCGGGGAATGCCAGCATCATCTTTCCTAACTGGAATGCTGATCCGGAAAAGCCGGAGAGCTACAATTTTCCTGCAACCGATAAGATGATCGCGGCCATTCGCGCTAGCGGAGCGGAGGTCTATTACCGAATCGGAAGGAGTTGGGGCGCAAACGTCAATCCGCCGGAAGACTTCGACAAGTTTGCCAGCGTGGTGAAACACATTGCCATGCACTACAACCGGGGCTGGGCAAACGGCTACCACGATGACATTCGCTATTGGGAATTCTGGAACGAGCCGGATGGCTTATTCTGGTCTGGCACTCCGCAGCAGTTTTATTCTCTGTACGAAAAAACCGCACGTGCCTTGAAATCCGTGGATCCCACGCTGAAAGTTGGCGGTGACGGCAAAGCGTTCCCGTCCGACGATGGAGGCTACCGCGAAGGATTCATCGCCTACTGCGCCTCGCATCAGGTGCCGCTCGATTTTTATTCCTGGCACACCTACGCCAACGGCTCCGCCGATCCTTACGACGCGGTTCGCCTCGCCAAGGAAATCCGCGGCATTCTGGACACTCATGGCTTCCCGCACGCAGAGAGCATTCTCTCCGAATGGAATCTGAGCGCTGATTTTACGGAAGCGGAAAAAGCTGAACTTGAAGGAGCACATAACGCTGCCTTCATCGGCGCCGTTCTCAGCTATCTCCAGGATACTCCCATTGATCACGCACATTTCTATCGTGGAGATGCAGCGTGGATGGGCCTCTTTGGTCTTGATGGCAAATATTTCAAAACCGCCTACACCTTCAAGGCGATGGGCAAAATGCTGGACACGTCACAGCGTCTCCGCGTCAACGGCGCCGACACCTTCGGCTTCGCTGCGCTCGCGGGTCGCTCCGCGGATGGCAACACAGTTCAGATTCTGATCAGCAACTATGCGATTCCCGCGAATTACGAGCCTGACCTCATGCCGATGCCGCCGGAATTGCAAAAGACATCACCCCCCATGCCTGATATGTCGAAGGTTAAATTCCTGCCGCCGCGTACTAATATTGTTTACCACAATAACGCCGGCTACAATCTCGCAATTAAGAATTTGCCGTGGGGTGCCGCACCATTCAACGTGAAGCGCTACCGGATCAGCAAGAGCCAGAACCTCGATCTAGTTGAAACAGTATCCGGCAAGCAGGGCACCTTGAACTTGTCCAATTCTCTCCCAACCGACACGGTGGATCTGATCGTTCTCACACGCCGATGAACCAGCTACGACTAGAATGGAGGCGGCGGGGTTTGCGGCACGCTGCTTCGTATCCGCGGAGGAGTTCCTCAATCGCATTGCGCGAGCGTCGGGAAGATATTCCCGCGCTCGTAACGCACTTCGTGAAGATCTTCAGAACAGGGGCGCGGGAAAACGCGTGAGTTGGAGGCAGATCTTGCGCACATCAATCGTGTGAACATGATGGGGGAAATGGCCGCCTCACTCGCGCACGAAATCAAGCAGCCAATCGCGGCCGCAATGGCCAGTGTCGCCATGCAAGGTGTTCAGTAAGGCCTATCTCGCTCTTTTGGCTGCTGGCAGGTCCCAGGTGCCGACATCTGCGTCTTTCCGGTACACTAAGAACTCGGAAAATGGCAGAAATACTTACTCCCGCCGCTTCTGACCGCCCTACTCTGCTCTCGGATCAGGACCTCTATCTGTTCAATGAGGGCAGCAATTACCGTATATATGAAAGCATGGGTGCTCATCTGGTTACGCGCCGGGGGCAGGCCGGAACCATGTTCAGTGTGTGGGCTCCGAATGCGCGTTTGGTTTCAGTGATAGGTAGTTTCAACTCCTGGGGTGAGCGAAGTAGCCCGCTCGAGCGCCACAGCGATTCCGGCATCTGGGAAGGATTTATTCCCGGAGTAAACAAGGGCGCGCTTTACAAATTCCACATCGAATCGAACCGCCATAGCTATCACGTCGATAAAGCTGATCCGCTCGGCTTGTTGCACGAAAAGCCCCCGCGCACCGCTTCCGTGGTGTGGGATCTCGACTACCAGTGGGGCGATCGCGAGTGGATGGAAAAGCGTGAAGCCCGCAATTCTTTGCGTGCTCCGCAAGCTGTCTATGAAGTGCATCTTGGATCATGGATGCGGGTTCCAGAAGAACACAATCGTCCGCTTACCTACCGCGAAACCGCCCCGCGTCTCGCCGAATATGTTGGCCGCATGGGCTTCACTCACGTTGAATTTCTGCCGGTCATGGAGCATCCGTTCTACGGGTCCTGGGGATATCAGACCACCGGTTATTTTGCCCCCACCTCACGTTACGGAACGCCGCAGGATTTCATGTATCTGGTGGACTACCTGCACCAGCACGGGATTGCCGTGATCCTTGACTGGGTCCCTTCACACTTCCCTTCTGACGCTCATGGACTGGCCTACTTCGATGGCACCCATCTCTACGAGCACGCCGATTCGCGGCAGGGTTTCCATCCTGATTGGAAGACGCACATCTTCAATTATGGCCGTAGTGAAGTGCGCAGCTTTCTGATGTCGAGCGCCATGTTTTGGCTCGACAAATATCACATCGACGGGCTGCGCGTGGATGCCGTGGCTTCCATGCTCTATCTCGATTATTCGCGCAATGCCGGTGAGTGGATTCCGAATAAATTTGGCGGACGAGAAAATCTGGAAGCTATCGATTTTCTCCGGCGATTCAATCAGGAAGCTTATAAAGAGCATCCTGAAATTCAGACCACGGCGGAAGAGTCCACTTCATGGCCCATGGTCTCGCGACCGGTCTATCTCGGCGGCTTAGGCTTCGGTATGAAGTGGGATATGGGATGGATGCACGACACGCTGGAATATTTCAAACAGGATCCCATTCATCGCAAGTACCATCACAGCAAACTTACCTTCCGCATGCTGTATTCGTTTCAGGAGAATTTTGTGTTGCCGCTGTCGCACGATGAAGTCGTGCACGGCAAGGGATCGCTCATCGGCAAGATGCCCGGCGACGAAAAGCAGCGCTTTGCCAACCTGCGGCTCCTGTTCGGATATATGTACGCCCAGCCGGGAAAGAAACTGATGTTCATGGGGGACGAGTTCGGCCAGGTTCGCGAATGGGCGCACGATACCAGCCTGGAGTGGCACGTGCTCCAGTATCCGGTGCACAGCGGCTTGCAGGAGTGGGTGAGCCAGTTGAACAGGTTATACCGCGCCGAGCCTGCGCTGCACCTTCTCGATAACAACGCCGCCGGGTTCGAGTGGGTGGATTGCAACGACAATCTCACCAGCACGATTTCGCTTCTGCGTAAGAGCGAGAATCCGCGGGACACGGTTCTCATCGTTTGCAATTTCACGCCGATCACACGGGTTGGCTATAGAATCGGCGTTCCGCATGGCGGCTACTGGCGCGAACTGTTGAACAGCGATGCGTTGGAATACGGTGGCACGGGCGTCGGCAATCTCGGCGGCGTGCAGGCTGACGAAGTGACTGCTCACGGCCGGCCGTATTCGCTGAAGCTCACCTTGCCTCCGCTGGCTGCGTTGTTTTTGAAAGCGGGATAATCCAGCAGGCTGTGATGCTGAGAGTCGCGCCCGTACTGACGATCTAGAACACGCGAGAAGTCCGGCAGCGATACGTTTCGGGAGTCTCAATGAGAAACGCTGTCTGTCGGGCCAGCGTCAGCAGGTCTCGGTCGCCTCTTACCAGCACATCTGCTCCGCAGATTTGCGCCAGATCCAGAAAAGGTTGATCATTCGCGTCGCGGCAGACATTTGACCGCCAAGGTCCGTTCTTTCGCATTACCGGACCCGAGATGCCTAGCTAATCCACGTGCTATCCTGCGGTTAGACGCGCTTCTTCCATGCGGATTCTTACCCGCTACATTCTTCGAGAAGTAAGTTCGCACGCCTTGATTGGTGCGGGCATATTCACTTTTGTGCTGTTCACGCGCGACCTGGGACGCATCCTCGAACTCGTGGTCCGCGCCAGCGCGCCGCTGCCCAGCGTCGCTGAGATTTTCTTTTACACAGTGCCTCTAGCGCTCACCTATACCATCCCTATGAGTGTGCTGGTGGGAATTCTGATTGGGCTGAGCCGGCTCGCAGCCGATAGCGAGATCACCGCGATGCGGGCGAGCGGCATGGGGGTATGGAGCTTCGGCCGCATATTGGCAATTTTTGTGGTCGGCGCCTGGGCGCTGGCCTTGTTTAACGGGCTATATCTGGCGCCGTGGTCGCTGGCTTCGTTGGGACATCTTGAGGATCAACTGAAAGGCTCGCAGGTTTCTTTTGAAGTGCAGCCGCGAGTTTTCTACGAAGGTTTTCCTAAAATCGTCCTCTACGTTCAAGACGTGCATACAGCGCAGGGCGCCGCGGTATGGAAGGGCGTTTTTCTGGCCGACATCTCCGACCCGGCCAATCCGCGGATTACGCTAGCTCATGAAGGAATATTGGTGCCCGAAGGGCAGGACCGCCTGCATTTGCATCTGATCAATGGGGCCACGCACGAAACTGATCCCAAGCTCGCTGATCACTACCAGATATCAACCTTCCAGCAGACCGACATTCCCATTGAACTTCCTTCCACGGAAAACAAAGCGGACGAACAGATTCCGGTTGGCCTGGTCAGCACTTCGGCGCTGCGCGATTATGCGCGGCGAGTCGATCCCGTCTCCGCGCGCTGGTACCTCATCGAATTTCATCGCCGCTTTGCGCTACCTACGGCTTGCCTGGTGCTGGCCATGGTCGGGATTCCTCTTGGACTTTCATCCAAAAAAAGCGGGAAGTCCGGCGGCTTCGTACTGACTATCGCCCTGGTTTTCGTTTACTACTTCGTTTCGCTTATCGGAGTGTCGCTGGCGCGGCAAGGCAAGGTTGGGCCAATGTTCGGAGCGTGGTTGGCGAACATTGCTTTCTTCGCTGCGGGCGCGATCTTGCTTTGGCAGGCGGAGAGGCGACCGATTGCGCTATCGGCGATCCGGTTTTGGGGTAAACGCGACAAGCCTCATACGAACGGCCACGCGCCCGCATTCCGATTGGGGCGTAGAGACAGCGCCAATGCTTTCGAACGTGCCTCCACCCGGCGGCGCGTGTTCAGCGTCAGCTTTCCCACTCTGCTTGATGACTACGTGCTGCGCGATTTTTTCGTCTACCTGGGAATGATTCTCTCCTCGTTCCTGGTCCTGCTGCTGGTGTTCACGTTGTTCGAGTTGCTTAGCGATATTCTGCGCAATCAAACGCCCTTCACGGTGGTCGCGGAGTATTTGCTCAACGTTGCACCCTACCTGCTCTACAGCGTAGCTCCTTTAATCATGCTGCTCGCGGTTCTGATTACCTTCGGGCTGATGAACCGGTCGAACGAAATTACTGCGATCAAAGCCACCGGAACCAGTATCTACCGCATCGTCGCGCCAGTGATTGTCGCGGCGGCAGTGCTTGCGGCGGGATTATTCTTCGCTGACCAGTTCTACCTGCCTCATACCAACAAGCGCCAGGAGGCGCTCCATAACCAGATCAAAGGCAAACCGGCGCAAACTTATCTACGTCCTGACCGCAAGTGGATCTTCGGCCAGCACAATGACATTTACTACTACCAGTTCTTTGATCCCGACCACGATCAGTTTGCCAACGTCACCGTCTTTCAAATCGATCCCGCGAGCTTCGGCATTTCGGAACGCATACACGCTGATCGGGCCCACTGGGCCGACAGTATGAACCGCTGGATTTTCGAACAAGGCTGGGAGCGCTTGCTGCACGGCTCCGCCATTGCCGGCTACCGCACATTTGAAGTCTCGACCTTCCCGGAGCTCAGCGAATCTCCCTCCTATTTTAAAAAGGAAGTGAAACAGTATTCCGAAATGAACTACGAGGAACTGCACCGCTATATCCGCGACCTTCAGCAAAGCGGCTTTGACGTAGTGCGGCTGCGCGTGCAACTGAATAAGAAACTGTCGTTTCCGTTGATCACGCTGATTATGGCCGTGCTGGCGGTGCCATTTTCCCTTTCAGCAGCCAAGAAAGGCGCCATCACTGGCGTAGCGGTCGCGGTGGGAATTGCCGTGGTCTACACGGTTGTGTCGCGACTATTTGAGGCGATGGGCGATCTCAGCCAGCTTCCGCCGGCTTTGGCGGCATGGTCGCCGGATCTGATCTTCGCGTTGGTGGGCAGCTATCTGATTCTAAAAATTCCTACTTGATC
>JBAVGI010000061.1:0-2004 GCA_049684755.1 Candidatus Sulfotelmatobacter sp. | reverse complement strand
GCGGATGGGGATCTTTTTGCCAGGCATGTACTTTCCTTGTTTGTGGATATTGCGGTCAACGACGAAGTCGACTAGATCAAGGTCAATTCCCAAATAGTTGATCAGAGTCGCGCCTTTGGCGGCTGCACCATAGGCGGCAATTGTTTTGCCCTCGCTTTTGAGCCTGCGCAAAAGCGTGAGAACTTGTCCTTTCAAAATCTCCACCCGCCGGGAGAAATCTTTGAAATATTCCAGCCTGTCCATGCAGAGGTTGGACTCGATCCTCAACTGCTCCTTTACGCTGCCACTGACCCGTTCGCTCGGTTCGACGTAGAGGCGCAGCGATCCGCCGTGAATGACGAGGTGCTTAATCTCGTTCAGGTATAGGTCGTGACGCCGGAACAGCTTATCGAGCGCCGTTACGGAGAAGTAGCAAAGATGCTCATGGTAGATTGTATCGAACTCTAATCGATCGATCAGCGGCTTCAGGTAAGGCACCTCGATAACGGCAACGCCAGTGTTCTTGAGGATTAGACGGATGCTGGCGACGAAGCCGTTGGTGTCAGCAACATGGGCTAGCACATTGTTGGCGTGGACAACATCGGCGCGCTTGCCATTCTCGACTAGCTTCTGCGCAAGTTCGGTCGTAAAGAACGCGCGCCTGGTTGGCACACCGATCTTCTCGGCCGCGGTAGCGGGCCCGTCGGCAGGATCGATACCAAGAACCTGAATGCCTTTCTCAACATAATTCCTCAGGAGATAGCCATCGTTGCTCGCTACTTCGATGATAAAGCTGTCCGCCGTCAGACTGCGGCGCTCTATAAGATCAAAAGCATTCTGGCGCGAATGGGTCAGCAGGGCGGGTGAGAACGACGAATAATAGGGATAATCGTCGGCGAAGAGAATCTTCGGGTCTACTGTTTCGGTGATCTGGACGAGGCCGCAATCTTCACATAACGCAACTTCGAGCGGGAAGGTAAGTTCCGTTTCTTCGAGTTTAGCCGCCGTCAGAAGACGGTCGGAAAGAGGCATCATGCCGAGGTCAAGAAAGGGTTTCAACGCGGCCGCACCGCAGGAGCGGCATCCGGAAATGGTCTGAGAATGACTCTTCACTGGCGCACTGCCTACTTCTTTATGCCATCATTCCTTGCCTCCGAGCCGCCGCGCCCCAAGACTGTGTGCGCCTCAGATTCTCGTCAATTTTGCCATCGAGGATGAGCTTATTGACATGAGCAATGCGCTTGAATTTCTCACCTTCGAAATCCTCAAGGGTCAAGGCCACGGTCTGAAACGCGTCATAGAGTTGCTCGACACCCCGCTTGCATGTCCATTGTGGTTTGAAACCATGAAGCTTCCGGGCAATGTGGCCGCAGTCAACTCGGTAGTTGCGCTTGTCCGGCCCCGCGTCGGCGGCAAAGCCAACTTTGCTGCCGGGCACAATACTCCGTACGATCTCAGCGATCTCCCGCATCTGATAGTTCTCCGTTGTGGTGCCGACGTTAAATGCTTCGTTGTGGATTACGTTGCGTTCCGCCTCAATGACCGCAACATAGGCGCGCGCGATGTCCTCCACGTGGACGATAGGTCGCCAAGGGGAGCCGTCGCTCTTCAGGTGGACCTCGCCGGTAGTATAGGCCCAAGCGGTGAGATTGTTGACGACGAGATCAAAGCGAATCCGCGGTGACATCCCGTAAGCCGTGGAAGCGCGGAGGAAAGTCGGGCTGAACGTGTCATCGGCCATTGGCGCGACTGCTCGCTCCACCATCACTTTCGATTCTCCGTAAGGTGTGACCGGGTTGAAAGCAGAATTCTCCGCCAGGAAATCATCGCCTGCTGCTCCATAGTTGCTGCAGGATGAGGCATAAACGAATCGCGGCACGCCAGCTTTTTTGGCGAGCTGTGCGAGCTTGACCGATGCGCTAAAGTTGATGTCGCGCGTCAACTCCGGCTTGTAGTCACCAAGCGGGTCATTTGAAAGGCCGGCGAGATGTATAACTGCATCGAAACCTCGCGTGTGCTCAACAG